>JAYTUY010000097.1:0-25462 GCA_043744275.1 Saprospiraceae bacterium | reverse complement strand
AACAAGTCTGATCTTAACGCTAACGGTGTGATGTACTATCGCTTAGAAACTCCTGAGCACACTGCAACTAAGAAAATGATTATCATCGAGTAATCATCCCTTAGATAAAATCCAAATGCCGCATTAAGGAATATGCTTTAAATCGGTTTTTGGGATGGCCTCTCGCGACTTCGGTCCGGGAGGCTTTTTTTATACCCCACCGTATCGCGGAACTCCAGTTCCGCATCACATTTTATCAATTTTTAGTGAATATACTGAGGGGTATCACTCAAAACAAAAGCAGCTAAACTATTGAGTATCAATAATTTAGCTGCTTTTGTTTTGTAAAATTTTACTTGAAAATTAAATGTCTGAACTCTGAATAATTTCAACACCTGCATTTTTCATTTCTAAAATAGCCTTATCCACATCCCCCTCCAGCAAATTCACTCCCCAAGAGCCATCTTCAATCAAATATGTTTTATAGCTCAATGAAACGGCATCCAAAGCCGTAAATTTCACGCAATAGTCAGTTGACAATCCCATAACAAAGACTTCATTGACATTTTTAGAGGATAAATAATCATCTAAATCAGTCTGTTTTCTTCGCCCATTATCGAAAAAACCGCTATAACTATCCAAATCAGCGTCTGTTCCTTTTTGGATTATTTTATGAACCCCCTCAGTATTAAATCCTTTTTTAAGCATTGCCCCAAAGCTATTTTGTACGCAATGAATAGGATATAATATTTGTTGCAAACCATTCAAATTAATCACCTGCCCGAGTTTTCGCCAAAGGTGATTGGCTGCAAACGAACCATGATTGGCTGGATGCCAGTCTTGTGTAGCTACCACAATGTCAAATTTGGGCATCAATGAATTAGCAATTGGAATGGCTGCATTACCATTTTTTACTTCAAGTGCACCGCCTTTGCAAAAATCATTTTGTAAATCTATCAATAATAATGCTCTCATAATGTATTGCGGAACTCCGATTCCGCCTATAAATGTAAGTGGAACAGGAGTTCCGCTCTACGGTGGCTAAGATATTTCAAAATTAAATCCTTGGTTTAAATAAGCCTCATATTTAGCCTTATCAAAACTATAGAGTTGAGCAGGACGATGAGCGACCCCTCTCAGTATATCCTCCTCTTTCAATATATTCATTTTCAAAATCTTTGTTCTGAAATTTCTTTTATTCAACTCTTTATCTAAAATAGTTTCATAGAGTTTTTGAAGTTGTGTCAAAGTAAATTTTTCAGCTAAAAGCTCAAAACCAATTGGTTGATACCGCACTTTTCCACGTAAGCGAGTGATAGCTGTTTCTAATATTTCGGCGTGGTCAAATGCTAAAGGCGGTAAAGAATTAATAGGAAACCATTTCACATCTTGAGCATCTGTATCAGCTCCAATTTTATGCTCAGCAAGGTTAATTAATGAATAATATGCCACAGTCACTACACGCCCACGAGGGTCACGCCCAGGCGTACCAAAAGTGAATAATTGCTCAATAAATACATCAGAAACACCCGTTTCTTCTTTCAATTCACGCAAAGCAGCATATTCGAGCGTTTCATTTTCATCTACAAATCCGCCAGGCAATGCCCAAGCGTCTTTAAATGGATCTTTGGCGCGTTGAATCAAAAGCACTTTTAAACGACTTGATTCATCCAAACCAAAAATAATACAGTCAACAGTGAGTGAGGGGCGAGGATATTCGTAGGTATAAGCCATATAATTATAAATTTTTAGGTAATAGATGTCAAATTTTCAACCATTAAAGAAGCCTGTAATTGTTCTTTCCTCAAAATTAGTTTTTTATCTAAACTTACTCTAAATTTATTCAACACCTTTTCGTCAAACAGTCTCATATTTTCGATACTTTTATTTCTAACTGATTGAATATCAGGTATTTTATTTTTTATTTTTTTCACGAAAAAGCATTTTTGTTCGTTTGTAAGGAAATAGAAACGCAGAACTCGGGTTCTGAAATCACTCTTTCATTAATTTTTTTAATTTTAATAGAACAATAAAATACATGTTTCACATCAAAATTTCAAGTTTAGTAATCATCGGATTCTTGGCATTAAGTTTTACTGCCGCCGTAGGCTCTTGGCAGGAATTTCAAAGTTATGAGGGGAAATTTAAAATACTTGCGCCATCTGGGGCGATGACAGAGAAGGTAAGAAAAATAGAAACGGCTGTTGGAGAGTTGGATTATCATCAATTTATCCACAAACCCGAAGAGAAAAATCCCGAAAACGTGTTTTATATTGTCAATTATTGCGATTACCCACAAGGCACTTTCCCGCAAGATTCAACTGAGTTGATTGAAGAGTTTTTGAATACCACCATAGAAGCTTCAGCTAAAAGTGTGGATGGAAAAATTGCCTATCAATCTGATATTCAACAGTTTATGCATAAAGGAAAAGTATGGCGTGTGCAATACAATAAAGATAAAGCTCAAGTGAAAAACAAGTGTTTTTTAGCAGGTGACCGCTTTTATTTGCTCCAAGTTATGACTTTAAAAGAACATAGCTTGAACCCTTTAGTTGATAAATTTTTAGATTCATTCCTCATTTTTTAAAAAAATAAAGAGATAAGACTTTTTAAACCTTTAGGTTTATTAGTTTTGTAAAAAAATAGGCTATGAATGTATGTGTTTTTCCAGGCTCTTTCGACCCCATCACATCAGGTCATGTGGACATTGTGAAGCGGGCGTTACCACTTTTTGATAAAATAATCATCGGCATCGGCATTAATTCTCAGAAAAATTCTCTCTTCACATTAGAGCAACGGACTCAGTGGATTAGAGACGTTTTCGTAAATGAGCCTAAAGTAGAGGTGGATTGCTTTGAAAAATTGACGGCTGATTTTTGTAAAAAGGTGGGTGCGAAGTGGATACTGAGGGGTCTGCGCAATGCTTCGGATTTTGATTATGAGAAGACTATTTCACAACTCAATTATATAGTAGGCGATGGCGTGGAAACCATTTTTCTAATTTCGCAACCAGAGTTTTCTCATATTTCCTCTACGATTGTCCGTGAAATTATCAAGGGTGGGGGCGATGCTTCACCATTTTTACCCAAAGAAGTTAAGATTTGATGTAAAAATAATGCTCAATACTGAGGGGGTGCTATAAGAACAATGCTCGTAGGGTTTGAAATCCTACGAGCGTTTTAACTAATTGATAATCAATATTTTACCAATAAAAATAAACATTCAAGTTCATATATCAATACAATTTGACAGTGTAACTTTTTCATAAAAACGGGCAGCTTTAGTGTCTATTCTATCCTTCGTCACCAAGTCAGTTCTCATCAAACCAAAACGATAAGTAGGTCCCAAATTCCACTCAAAATTATCGAACGTTGACCAATGAATATAACCAATTACATCAATTCCCTCGCGAATAGCCGTATGCACCACTTGCAAATAATCTTTAATGGCTTGAATTCTCATATCATTGTCTTCAGTGCAAATACCATTTTCGGTGATAATAATGGGCTTGCCATATTTTTTATGAAAACGCCTGATGATAGGTAAAAAACCTTCGGGTTTATAAGCCCACATTTTGTCATGTTTGATGCCTAATTTGTCCAATTTGCCTGGGCGATGCACTTCTGAAATAGGGCGTGGGTCGAATAAAATATGAGCGTAATAACTCAATCCCCAAAAATCACAGGTCTCAAATAGGCTGGCAGCACGGCGTTGAAACCACCAATCTGTTAATACTGAGGGGATAACACCCAGTAAGTTTTGAGCTTCAAAACAGCAAGTATTGAGCGAAATACCTATTGGAATCGCTTTGTCATAAACTTTCAACACCGTATATGCTGTGTTGTGCGCAATGCTCATATTGAGCAATACTTCATTGGCTTTGCGATAGCTTTTTTTAAATGGCGGAAAATCCCCTATCATATAAGCATTCATAGCATAGACATTTGGCTCGTTGAATGTATTCCAATAGCTGGCATAATTGCCAAAATTATTGATACATTTTTTAACAAAATCTACATAGAGAGCCACATTCTCTTCATACAACCAACCTCCTTTTTTTTCAAACCACAAAGGATTAGTAAAATGATGTAATACAAACATGATTTTAACGTCTCTTTTCTTCAATTTTTTGAAAAAATGCTGATATTCTTCTACCACTTCGTGGTGAAACTTACCAAAAGGCTCTGTCTGCAAACGCGCCCAATCTACGCCACAGCGATAGACAGAACCGAAGCGAGCAATATGTTCCACATCTTCATCACGGCGTTTTTCATGGTCGCTGGTGCGGTCAAATATATGTCCGTCACGAGAGCGTACACCTTTCCAATTGTGCTCGGAAGCAGTCTCGATTTGAGTAGCAGCGGTGGAAGTCCCCCAAAAAAAATTATTCGGAAATTGTAAGAGCATATAGTTGTGTATTTTCGATTGCAATAATAGTATTATTTTTAAGTATTCAAATTGTTTTAATAAAAAATGAATTAATAATTATTGATTTTAATCATCTTAAAATGAAAAAAGGCTATCTGCGGACAGATAACCTTTTTTGTAAATTTAAAACTCAAAGAGTTTTAAATCAAAATATTCAAATTTTATTGTTTCTTTTTCTTAGATGAAGCAACATTCTCCCCTAAAGTAATAATTTGTACATTTGAAACTTCTTGAAGTGCCAAATAGCCTTCATTCGGCAGGGTGACTAAACGATAAAATTGCGACTCAGTCAACGGCGCAGTTTCAAAGTTTTCGCCATTGGCTTGTGGCATATTTTGCCAATTAACACCATCAGTGCTGACTTGCCATTGAAGCGAAGCCACTTCGTCGTTGAAGCCTTTAGCTTTCAAAATGACTTGATCACCTGCTTTGACAGTTGATTTGCCACCTTGAATTTTTATAGAAAGTTTGTTGCCTGTTACTGCCAATTTTTGAGCAGATGCTTGAAGATGGCAAGCGCACATAACGCAGAGTGAGAAAATGAGTCTTTTAGTCATGAGATTCGTATTTAAAATTGTGAATTATGGTTAAAGAATGATTTTTGAATAGTCTGAATACCCTAATAAAAGTATGCCAATAATGATGAAAAGATAATTTTGATTTTTTATTACAGGGTTTTTGATTAGTTTTATTTTTTAAAATGGCAACATATTTTTTCTATTAAAATACAATTTCTATGCAAAGAATAGCTTTCAAAATGAAACTCCATGAAGGGCAGATGGCTGAATATAAAAAACGCCATGATGAGCTGTGGCTTGATTTGCGCGACATGCTTAAAGGCGTGGGTGTCTGTGAATATTCAATTTTTTTGGATGAAGAAACGCATATTTTATTCGCTTTTCTCAAAACGGATAACCCTGCCGCGCTCGATGATTTACCAAATCAAGAAGTTGTGAAACGTTGGTGGGCTTATATGGGCGATATGATGGACACCAATCCAGACAATTCGCCTGTGCAAAAACCGTTGACCGAAGTTTTTTATTTACCCTAAAATGATGTATATTTTGAAAATTTAAACACTTTTTAAGGAATGTTTTAGTTTAATTTTTTAAAATTGCAAATTAGAAATTATTGGAGGCTTTAAAAACAAGATATGCATCAGGAGTTAGATATATATGTGAATCGAGATGTGAGTTGGTTATCTTTTAATTATCGGGTTTTGCAAGAAGCGAAAGACCCCTCAGTACCATTGCTCGAACGCATCAAATTTTTGGCAATTTATTCGTCCAATCTCGACGAGTTTTTCAGAGTTCGAGTAGCTCTACATCGCAATTTGTTGCGCATTAATAAAAAAACGAAGAAAGAATTGGAGTACAATCCAAAGGAAGTGCTCAAAACCATCCATAAAATTGTCAATAGCCAACAAGAGGAATTTAGCCGAATTTACTTGGAGGAAATCATTCCTGAATTGCGACAGCACAATATTTTTATCCTTCGACGCTTAGATTTGGATAAAGAACAAAAGGAATTTGTCGAAAATTACTTTCGTGAAAATCTTCTACCGTTCGTGCAGCCCGTGCTTTTGGTGAAGGATAAAATTCGACTTTTTTTAAATAATGCGGCCTTGTATTTGGCTATTTCGTTGGTTTCAAAAGAGAGTTATACCCATAAAACGGAGTATGCCATCGTCAAAATTCCTTCCGATTATTTGCCTCGATTCATCGAATTGCCTTCTAAAAATGGGCGGCATGAGTTGATTATGATAGATGATATTGTCCGTCAAGCCGTCTCATGGCTTTTTCCTGGTTATGAAATTGTGGATACCTACTCCATCAAGCTGACGCGTGATGCAGAGCTGTATATTGATGATGAATTTTCAGGCAATTTGATTCAAAAAGTCAAGGAAAGCCTACAAAAACGCAATATCGGACCCGCTTCTCGCTTCGTTTATGATCGGTCAATGCCTAAAGCTTTTCTCTCTTTTCTGACTGAAACTTTTGATTTGGAAAGTGTGGATTTGCTTCCCGAAGGACGTTATCACAACAATTTTGATTTTTTTAAATTCCCTGATTTCACCCTTTCGCAGTTAAAAAATAAGCCGCTGCCAGCCTTGCCCTATTTGCCGCTTGAAAATGCTGAGGACTATTTCGGGGCTATCAGCGAGCGCGATCATTTAGTGCATGTGCCATATCAAAGCTACGAATCGGTGGTCAAGTTTTTTGAGAGGGCATCGCAAGACCCCTCAGTAACGCACATCAAAATTGTGCAATATAGGGTCGCTAAAAAGAGCCGCATCATGCAAGCTCTGATTCAAGCCGTTAAAGCAGGCAAACAGGTGAGTGTATTTATAGAAGTCAAAGCCCGTTTTGATGAAGAAGCCAATCTGAAATGGGGCGAAACTCTACAAAACGCAGGTGTTTCAGTGTATTATTCGATGCCAGGCATCAAAGTACATTCTAAATTGGCACTTGTTACGAGACGTGAAGGACGTAAAAATCAGCTCTATTCCTATCTCGGTACAGGTAATTTTAATGAAGATACCGCTCGTATTTACGCCGATATTGGCATTTTTACAGCCGACGAACGCCTAACAAGTGAAGTCTCACGCCTATTTAATTACCTCGAAACCGCTAATAAACATGAGTGTGAGGAATCTTTCAAGCACCTTTTGGTGGGGCAATTTAACTTGCGGTCAGGTTTGGTTGAAAAAATTGACCGTGAAATTGCCAATGCTCAAGCAGGTTTACCTGCTTCAATCATCATCAAACTGAACAGCCTTGAAGATCACCCGATGATTGATAAACTCTACGAAGCCTCGCAAGCGGGTGTGAAGGTGAATATTATTGCTCGGGGTATATGTGCGCTCATGGCGGGCGTGAAAAAATTGAGTGAGAACATCAAAGCCATCAGTATCGTCGATAGATTTTTGGAGCATACCCGTGTATTTATTTTTCACAACAATGGTGATGAAGAAATATACCTATCTTCCGCCGATTTTATGACGCGCAACCTCAGCAATCGAGTAGAAACAGCCTTCCCTATTTATGATGAAAATTTGAAGAAAATAGTGCGAGATGTCGTGGATATTCAATTAAAAGACAATGTCAAAGCCCGTATAATTAATGCAGCTCAAGACAACCACTATAAAAAAGACAAAAGCGACATCGCTACCCGTGCCCAAACCGAAACCTATTATTACTTCAAACGCCTTACCGAAGAGATAGCCGCGCTCACTGGAGAAGTCATTGATTTGAAAGTGACCCCTCAGTATAAAGAGAAGGAAGTGGTGAAGAAGAAAAAGAAGAAGGTGATTTAATCATAGTACTTTTTAGGAGTTTACTTTTCACCCATTCATACTTAAAACCATTTTTAGGGTTGAAATTCAGATATTCGGCAGCAGTACGCGGGAGGCGAAGGCGTGGTTTAATGACTTTTTTTGGATTGTCTATGGTGGCTGTTGCTATACTCATTTGAATTTTTTATTTTTTTACAAAAATACGCATTTTATAAATCTTCAAAAAAATTATCAAATCCTTTTTTACGAAGTCCTATTTTTAATCTTTTATAAAACGGTTTTTGTTTTTCAACCACCAATCGCGTTTGATTTCGGTGCCTAATGCTTCAATGTCTTCATCAAAGTCTATTTTTTTAGCAAGAAATTCAAGGCGTAAGAAGTTCAGAATTTTCAGTAATTCTTCTTCACTGAAATAGTTTTTGTCAAAAACTACTTGAACCGTCTCGGCAGTATGTTGAACTTGAAAAGTAGTCATATCTTTTTTTTTACAAAAATACGCTTTTTTTTCGATTTAGTAAAATCTTAAAGGCATTCCCTCAGTAAACCGGTTGTTTTGAGGAATTATAATCACATATTTTCTTGAATATAAGTTTTATATTTGCGTTGTGAGAAAACTACTATTAAACTGAATTTATATAAACCTATTTCTATTGGATATAAATGACTTAAAGTAGAGACTATGACAGCACAAGAGCATATCAATCAAATTCGAAACCTTTGGACATCGGCTGATCCAAAAATCACTTCTACCACAGCAAATGCTTTAAACGATATTGTACATTCAATATTTGGCGATGCAGCACGCATTGGCTATGAACTTTTGCAAAATGCAGATGATGCAGATGCAAAAAATGCTACTTACGTCTTGTTAGACAAGTACCTTATTATCAGCCATAATGGGAAACACTTTAATCATGATAATATCGAAGCCTTGTGTCGCTATGGAGCAAATCAAGTTGAAAATATATTAGAAGAAGATTCTAAACAAAAGGATATTAACAAAATTGGATATAAAGGAATAGGTTTCAAATCTGTTTTTAATATTGCCGATAAGGTCTATATTTTCAGTAAAGAGTATTCTTTTCGATTCGATAAATCTCATTGGGGTACAAAGGTTATGCCTTGGCAAATTACGCCTATTTATACTGAGGGGGGTGATATTCCTATTGAAATTCAGCCTTTTTTAGATTTTGAAAATGTAAATTTTGTAATTGAATTAAGAACTGGGTTGGATATAGAAAAAGAAGTTGAAAAGGAAATTGTAAAAGCTATTAAAAAAGAAGAAATTATTCTGTTTTTAAGAAATGTTTGCTATTTTGAATTTAAAAAAAATACCATATCCCTTCAAAAAATAATTAAAGTACGGGATGGCTATACTAACTCTCTTGAAAAATATACCAATAATATCTTGGTATCATCTTCTCGTTGGCATATCGTTACATTTACTTTGCTTATTCCTGAGTATGTTCACATTTCGCTTAAAGATTTAGACAAAAGAGTATGTCCTGATAAACTCAAAAAAGCCGAAAGTATAGAAGTCTCTTTTGGAGCAAAATTAAAAGAAGATAACACTATTATAGAGTTAGGTGTACCATTTGTTTTTTCCTATTTACCTTTAGATATAAGGTTTAGTAGCTTTCCTTTCTTAATTAATAGTAATTTTTTAATGAATCCATCTCGGACAGAATTTTTAGGTCAAAAATGGAATGAATTTATTTTTGAACAAATAGGATATTATCAGTTCGAATGGTTTAAAATTATGGCTAATGACGAGCGATTCAAATTTGAATTCGCTGGACTATTAGTGAAATATACTGCAGTTGATCCTGACCCAATTAAGAGGTTATTAAAAACCAGTCTTAATAAAGGCGTAGAAAAAGCCCAACAAGAGGTAGCTTTTGTACCAGTTTTGGAAAGTAGTGAATTAAAAAAAGCACCTGAAACAATATATGATAAAACAAAAATAAGTTCAGAACTAAATGATTATCAATTAGTTAAAGAAGAATTTGATAAGCCTTATGAGATAGCCGACCCTAAGATAAAACATATAAATAATTTAGTAAAAGTTGGTTCTCACGAATTTGACCGCCAAAAATTACAAAGTGCTATTCGCAAAGGTAAAAGGTTTAGAAATCCAGAAGATAACAGTCGTTTATTGGATTATTTTTATAGGCATATTTCAACTCTTGAAAATAAAAAAGAACAAAGTGAATGGCAAAAAGTGCTGTATGAAACGCCATTTTTACTCGACCAAGATAGTAACTTGCAAGAACCTCCTATGCTTTATTTTCCAGAGGAAAAACCAGAGCTGCCAATAGATTTGCCTATGGCTTTTTTGCACGAAGTTGTTTACCAAAATAAAGTACAGAATAACAGTGCAATACAATTATGGTTGAAAAATCTTGGAACAGCTTCGCCCAAACCGGTTGAAATAATCCGTAAAGGATTGTTTCCAATGATTGAAAATGACCAAATTAATAATCAAAACGGTATCCATATTACACGATATATATTTTCTCATAGAAACAAATTAGAAGAAACAGATTATAATAAATTACAAGTTTTACCGATATTAACCAAAGGTAATAGCTTACGCAAAGCTAAAATTTGCTATTTAGCGAATGAATATGAACCTAATTTGAAACTTGAACAACATATAAAAGATGATATTTTCATCTCGATAAATTACATTGTTGAACAAGATGATATTGAATCTTGGAAAGCCTTTTGGCTACGGTTAAAAGTTCGACAGGATATGGAGTTGGAATTATATGAAAATTGGTTTGATTATAATGATCCCAATCTTCACACTCATAATAATGATTATTTAAAATTTTTACAACCGTTTTTACCACAACACAAAGCTGACGGGAGAAAAGAAATATATTCTATATTGATTCCTCGCTATATACAATATACAACAGAATTTGATTTTGCGCGTCAATATTGGGAACTATTATTAAGTAAACGTTGGAAAGAATTACAACAAAAATGTGGTAAAGCTAAATTTAAACATACAAATGGTACTGCTGTAATACCTTCAAATTTTGAATTTTTAGTGCAGACGAACCTATGTTTTCCTGCAACTGACGAAAATTGTTATAAAACATTAGAAGTATATTCACAATCATTAAAAGATATTGTAAAAGATTGGAAACCAATATCTTATTTTGAATTAACTTTATCACAAGAGAAATTATTAGGCATAAAATCACAACTGGCAATAGACGATTGTATTGCCTTACTTGAATCAATAGCAATAAATAAAGATGGATTGGATAAAGAGCGTATTACAGCTTTATACAAATACATCCTTAATAATTTTGATGCAGAAGCTGTTCTCAATGTGGTGAAATCTGATACAGATTTACAACTTTTGGCTATTAACAATACCTTTCAACCTATTTCTAAGTTGCAGTATTTTGATTTGCCAAATTTTTTTACAAAGGCAGATTCAATCGATTATATTTTTCTTGATTTTGCTAAAAACGAAGCACTTAATTTTTGTAAATTATTTGCAATTGAAGTAATTAATGAGGGTGATTTGGAATTAAAATGGATTCCAAATATTGATTCTAATCAATCTTTTATCTCAGAATGGCACCTAAAACTGCCTTATATCGCTGTTATTTCATCGTTCAAAAAAGGAAGTAATTATGAATCAGAAAATGAACGATTAATTGAAAAAACTGAGGAAACTGTTTTTAAAGCATCAGACGAATTATCTCTTGTCTTAAATAAAAACGAAGAATTAATTTATCAAAAAGATGTTTCGGCTTGGCAAAAAGATAAAGAAATTTATTATGCTGCTGATTGGCAAGACAAAAGAGTAATCTTTGAATTTGCAGAAGTGCTGTGTAATTATTTTGAAATTAAAGAAACTCAAAGAGAACTTGAATTGATTTTAACTTTGGAAAAAGATGTCGCTTATGATTGGTTGGAGAAACAGGGGTTTGATGTTACTGTGATAAAAAATATCATGACTGAAAAAGTAGCCCCACTTTTTAAAGTTATCGAAACAAATGAGAGTCGAAAATCAGAAAATGGTATACATATTATTCCTAAAACCATAACAACGGTTGTTCTCCCACCTGAAGTAGCAGAAGACATTGGAAAAAAAGGAGAGAAATATGTTTGTGAAAACAAAATTATAGATAACTACTACATTGAAAAAGGAATTGAAGTATTGTCAATAGTTTGGGAGAATGAGAAAGCCGAAAGCCGTTCCCCTTTTGATTTTATTGTTGTACTTGTTGATGATATAATTCATTATTGGGAGGTGAAATCTACATCATCAGCAACAAAAGCAGAATTTCCAATATCTTCAAATGAAATACAATTCGCTTTAGAAAATTCTGAGGTCTATTTTATTATTCGTATTTTTAATACTCTGAAAGAAGAAGTTCAACCTAAATATAGGATTTGGTCTAATCCAATAGAATTAATTAAAAATGGAAAAATTAAAATTAGCGATGTTAAAATGGAAATTATAGATGAGAAATGATTGTCTCTTCGTCAATAACTCAATCGAAAATACTGAGGGGTATTGTTTTAAAGACAAAAGTAAAATGTATAGTGTAAAAAATGAAGCAAGCTTAATTTCAACCTACCTTATGGAGATTAAAATAGCCAAATTATTAAAATTGTTACAAAAACACTATTTTTGTGTAGCTATATGATAACAAATGAAAAAAATAAATCATAGTACTTTCTTTAAAAAGTATCAATCAGCAAAGACACTTGACGAAAAACAAAGTCTTCTTTAAAATTATATGTTGAGCCTTTCTTTTGAAGAATTATTGGATTGGAATAATTATTTATCTGATAATATTGATGCTCTTATTCATAAAAATATAGAGCAAGGATTAACAGAAGAAGATAAAGAATTTTATCGCCAACAATTTGCTCGATTTGATAATTTGATAGAGCAAATTCCTCATAAAGCTGCTCAATAGTTTAGCTAATTATGTTTGAAGAACCGCAAATACAATATCAGTCCACGCCTAAAAAGGTAACTTTGGAAGCCTATTTAGCCATGATAGCCGATGGTACAAAACGCCTTGAATACCACGATGGCATCGTCGTCGATATTCAAGCAGCGACCGAGCAGCATGGTAAAATATGTACAAACTTGACGCGGCTGATAGGTAATTGCTTATTGGATAAACCCTGTGACATTTATGCCGGTGACCGCCCTGTTTGGATTGCCGAATGTAATAAATCGTTTTTTCCTGACCATGTGATAGTTTGCGGAGAGCATGAATTCAAACAACTTTCTGCCAATGTGAAAGCCACTCTAAACCCCTCAGTAATCATCGAAGTTTTATCGGATTCGACAAAGGATTTTGATCAAGCAGCCAAAACTCGCTGCTATAAAAAACTTAAAAATCTCCGACAGATTGTGTATGTTTCGCAGGAAGAAAAATATATTCGCACTTTGATAAAAACAGAAAATGAGCGCATTTGGAATGAAATAGAGTATTTTGAAGAAGAAATAGTAACCGTCGGCGATTGCTCTATAGCACTCAATGAGATTTATCACCGCGTTCGTTTTGAAAACACGCCTGAACAGTTGAGTGATGGTTAAATAAGTGCATTCTTTCAAATATCAATTTTAAAAGTTATTTTTGTATAAAATAAAAAGCATCATGCCCGAAACTCAAGTTTCAACATATACAATACCTCATTCTGTTACGGATGTGGTGATACCCGAAGCCTTGATTTATGAAATGATCAATGGTAAACCAATTTATTATCGTGGATGGCAAGAAGTTTTAAAAAATGAGAAAACCCTCGAACAAGTTATGGCAAGTAGTCTTATTCAAGCATATTTAGTGGGCGAAGTATTCGCTAAATGTGATGTTGGCCTTCGTAAAAAATATATTCTTGGCACCAATGAAGCCGGTTTAAAATTTGAAAAAGGGGATTGGCGAGCCGCTGATATTGGTATTTGGACTAAAGAATCTTTGAAAAATACACCTTTGCACAACCACTATTCTGAAGTGATGCCTGAAATCGTTATCGAAGTTGATACTAAAGCAGATACATCAGCCTTGCCTACATATTATTTAGATAAAACGAAACACCTTCATGAAAAAGGCGTCAAAAAAGTGATATGGATTTATACTGAAACCCAGCAAGTTATGATTGCCGAACAAGGTAAAAAATGGGAAATCCAAGATTGGACTGAAACAGTAAACGTTACTGATGAATGTTCTTTCAATATTTAAGAAATAATTGCAGATTTTGATACTATGTAATTGTTTAAATATCAACGTTTTATAAACAAACAAAATGAGTCAATCACCTATTGATAATAACAACATTCCTAAACAGGCAATAGAAGTTGCAGGCAGTGGCTCGTCCAAAGTGAATTGGTCGAGGCGGTATTTGACTGTAGATATGGTCATTGAAGAGGGTATCATTAAGGCACATAATTTTAAGGCTTTTATGAAAGAACACGTAGGGGCTGAATTTTATTTCAACGCGCAATTTACTAATTGGATGAATAGCCATATAGGCAAAACGCTGGGCGATGCTGTGGAAGAATGGAAAAGATTGGATGCCCTTTCAAAAGATGAAAATTTTGAAGGCACTGTCATTCCACATGAAGTTTATAAGCAATATATGCGCGATTTTTTCAAGGATAATCCCAACAAAACGGTCAAAGTGGCGCGTAAATATTGGAAAGTGAAACGCACAATGACAGGCGATTTGAAGTATTCAAAAGCGGATTTATTGTTTGATGTGAAATAATTTCAAGCCTTTTTTCTTTTAAAATAAATATAAAACGGTATCCCTAAACCCAACACCACCAAGCCAGCCAAAGCCTGCTCCGAAGAGTTCTCAGCGAACAATGTTTTCAATAAAAACCATGTAGCAATTGTGCAAAAAATAATGGGGATGATGGGATAAAGCCACGTCCGTACAGGTCTGTCCGCATCGGGTCTGCGGATTCTAAAAATGAAAATGGTCAATGCCGACAATAGGAAAAATAAGCCATCTGTGAAGGTAATATAAGTCAATAATTGTCCAAAATCCTTGTAAAATAATAAAATCAATGCCCAAATCGATTGCACAACAATGGCAACAATGGGCGTTCGGAAAGTAGGATGGATGTACGCCATTTGAGAGAAGAAATTTCCATCTTTTGCCATCTGAAAATATACGCGTGGAAGCGACATCGCATAAATCACCAAGGTCCCAAAAGTAGAAGCCATGATGAGTACAGCAATCCACTTACCCCCCTCAGTAAAAACGCTGCTCATGGCATCGGCAGCCACTGCTGTAGAAGTAGAGAGTTGATTGATGGGCAGCAAACGCACGTAAGCAAAATTGATGGTCACGTATAAAAGTGTGACGATGGATGCCCCAATCATCATCGCTAAAGGAATATTGCGGCGTGGGTTTTTCGCCTCGCCTGATAAAAAAGAAACATGGTGCCAACCGCCATAAGACCATAAAACACCTATAAAAGCGGCTGCAAAAGCGGACCACATATCGGTTGGCAAAGTAGGAGAATTAGGAGTGGCTATCCCCTCAGTAGCGACGGTATTTTGAGCAAAAAATAGTCCGACAAGGACAATTAATGCAATGCCAATAATTTTTAGAGAGGTAAAAATCGAGGAAAATATCTCACTGATTTTAACACCAAATATATTGATGACTGTAACAAATATAATGATAGACATCGCTGTAAAGCGTTCATTTACAGGCATTAATACATTTAAATATCCTGCAAATGTCAAAGCCAGCCCTGCTATCGAACCTGTATTGATGATAAAAATATTGCTCCAACCATATAGGAAAGCGACAGGTTCGCCATATGCTTCGCGAAGGTAGTGATATATGCCGCCAGTGCGGGGGAATAAGCCGCCGAGTTCAGCAAAAGTTAATGCACCGCAGAGCGTGTAAACGCCGCCCAGTGTCCAGACAATTAAAATCAAATTGGCATCTGGCAATGATTTGGCGACCAGGCCAGGCGTTCTGAAAATGCCTGAGCCGATACTCGCTCCAACGCCAATCATGACTAAGCCAAAAAGCGTGAGGTTTTGTTTTAAATTATCGGACATAAGTTGGTTATTGATTGTTAATTATTGGTTATTGATGGTGTAATTGGGTCAGCCAAATGTAATTAAAATTGAATTAAAAGCAGCATTTTAATTTGAGCCCCCTTCTCCATTGCTTTGTTCGCAATGACTTTTTGATTTTTTTATGTCAATAAAATCTTAACTTTGCATTGGTATTATTAAAGAGAAATGCTTTTTTGATGAACGATTTTTTCAGTAAGGGATTACTAAACCCTTACTGAAAAAACAAATGCGGAATTGGAGTTCCGCCGTACAATTAATATGCAAGCAATAGAAATAAGATTGTCGGATAAATTAGAACAAATGCCTGATTCGGCGCGGGTATGGATTTATCAAAGTACGCGCCCATTTTCAGAAATGGAAATCACGGTTTTGAGGAGTCAAATCAATGGTTTTGTGAGTGATTGGACAGCGCATAGTCATCAATTGGCGGCGGCTGGGGATGTGCTTTTTGAACGTTTTATTGTTTTGGCGGTAGATGAAAATCAAGCGGGTGCGAGTGGTTGTTCGATTGATAAATCTGTTAATTTTATAAAAGGCATTGAAAATCAATACGTTACGCAACTTTTTGAGCGCATGAATTTTGCGTTTTTGGAAGATGGCGATGTGAGCGTAGTGCCGTCCTCAGAGTTTTTGAGGCTTTATACTGAGGGGGTGCTTTCAGAAAATACCTTGGTTTTTGATAACCTCGTTCAAAGCATTGGTGCTATGAAATCGCAGTGGATTAAACCTGTGAAATCCAGTTGGCATAAACGATTTGTTTAAAATAGATTAATAAGATTTTAGACAATAGACATTAGACCGATAAAATATTGATTATCAATGTTTTAATGAAATTTACCTGCTTACTTTCTCATAAAGTATCACCTCCACTTGCCACCCCCTCAGTATTTTGAGGGGTTTCCAATTTTTAGACAACTCATCCAGCTCCTTTTTATTAAAATCATTCATCACGTTGGAATAAAAAATGTACTTGTTTTTATTGAAATCAATGGGTGAAAATGCTGCTTGATCGTCAATAGATTCGTTTAAGTCAATAAATTTAAAAGAGGCTAAATTGGGGTAGGCTGTGCCGATGTCTTCATATTTAAAGTGTTGATTATCAATGTATTGTATCATATCGTTTCTCAAACGGTAGTAGGGCAATTGAGCTAAAGTGGTATCCCAACTGGTGGCTATTGGCTGCGGATAAACCCAAAAATGCCCTGATAATAAGCCGACGAATACAAGCGCGTAAAGCCCATTTTGCAGCTTACCATTTTTCAAATCTGAAATAATTTTTAAACATAAAAGATTGATAATCAAATAAATAGGCAATAAATAGCGGTGTTGCAACAAGCCTTTGTAAATAACCAAAGTAGGGGTGAGGGCGATGAGAGCGATGAGCAGTAAAATAAAAAGCGTGCGCGTATTTTTAAAGGCACTATCTGTTTTCATTTTATAAAAACCATAAAAAATGATGGGTATTAAAAATAAATGACCTGCATCAAGTAGCCGCCAAATATAGACAATTATATTTTTTATAAAACCTTGAAAATCAACAACTTGAAATGCTTCTGCCCATTCTGAACCTGCGTGATAGCCTATCCAACCTTTTTCAAAATAATGGTAAATCAAGAAACCCAAAGCAGAGAATCCGCCCAATAAATAGGGCAAAATGGTTTTAGAAAGAGGTTTGTAGATGCTTGAAATGGTTAAAACGTTGGAAGATTTGTAGATTTTTAATACTTGTATTGTTTTAATTAATTCATAAATAAAAAAAATAGCGGATGTCATCATGCCGCGCATACTGATTATGGAAAGCCCTAAAATCGCAATGGTCAATAACTTTTTATTATTATTTAATACAGCATTAAATGCCAATAGAAAAAAGAAAACTAAAACCACATCAGGCGACATCATGACTGATTGCCCTGCCATAATCGGGTTGATTTTTAATATTAAAATAAAAAAAATAGCTTGCCATTCGCCAAGAGCTTTTTCACCTAATTTGAGTGTTTGCCATGTGATGCCCAACAGAAAAGGAAGCATAGATAAATGACTGACAATCAATGTTTTACCGAATATTTGCCACATAAAAGCCAAGTACATACCGAAAAAAGGCGGATGACCACTGTCAATATTATCGGGCAACAAGAGGGATGAAAAATGCGTTTCATAGAAAAAATGAGCGTGCTTTGAGCCTAACTGAATGGTATCCCAAAAGAAAAAATTCGAGCGCACTTTCCACGTGAGCCATATATCATAAAGCCAAAAAGGAATGCAAAAAATGATCCCCCTCAGTATTTTGTTCAAAACAAAAGCCTGAGCCAGCGGATACATAAACCGCGCGAAGTAGGAACGGAATAAATTTTGTAACATATTAAGTTATAAATAACAAGGACGAATAAATTGCAGCGACAATATACAAAAATCGTATATTTGCTACGCAGTAAAACTCAAGCGATAGAAAACAATCAAAGAAACCCATAATTTCGACGTGTCAAGAAATCTCGTTATCATACCCACATACAATGAAAAAGAGAATGTCATCAAAATTATTGATGCTGTGTTTTCTCTTGAAATGCCCTTTCATGTGTTGATTGTGGATGATGGCTCGCCCGACGGAACAGCGCAACTCGTTAAAAATAAACAAATTATACATTCTGATAAATTGCATTTGATAGAACGGCAAGGTAAGCTTGGCTTAGGCACGGCTTATATTGCAGGCTTCAAATGGGGCGTCGGTAAAGGCTACGATTATATATGTGAGATGGACGCCGATTTCAGTCACAAGCCGACTGACTTGGTGCGACTCGTTCAAGCCTGTACTCAGGGGGTGGGCGATATGAGCGTTGGCAGCCGTTATGTACACGGTGGCGATGTAAAAAACTGGTCGTGGGATAGGATTTTATTGTCGTATTGTGCTTCGTGGTATGTTCGCTTGATTACTTGGATGCCTGTAAAAGACCCGACTGCGGGTTTTGTTTGCTATTCAAGACAAGTACTTGAAACGATTGATTTAGATAAAATTAGATTCATCGGCTATGCGTTTCAAATTGAAATGAAATTTGCAGCGTTTTCATTGGGTTTCAAAATAAAAGAAATACCGATTACTTTCGCCGATCGAGTTGAGGGCGTTTCAAAAATGAATACAAGTATTGTCAGCGAAGCCTTGAAAGGTGTTTTTCAAATGCGTTGGGCAAGTTTGTTTAATAGTTATCGGCGTAAAAATGCGACCGCTTTTTTAGTGAAAAGTGAAAAATGAAAAGTACCCCTCATTATTTTCACTTTTCACTTTTCACTTTTCACTAAAAAAAGTTACCACTTTTTACCACGAGATAGATTTTAAAAGGGATAGTTGTAAAAAAACTATCCCTTTTTGCGTTTATAAAGGCATTATTTTGATTTAACGACTCACCTTCTTAGGATGACCCCTCAGTAAATTACCATAATTTACAGCTTGTAAAAAAAATTTCCTCTATTTTTCATTTGATTTCTACATTTTAGTTAAAATTTTAATAAAAACATACCTCATTTTAAGTATTTTCATCACATTGTTAAAATGTGGATAACTTTTTGTAAAAATAAAGTGGGAAAAAGTGGTAAGTTGTGGTAAAAGTTTTTACTTTTGAACCATGAAACAGATGGAGCGCGTCTTGAACATATTTTTTAGAGGAGAAAATACACTTCTCACATTATGAAACATATAATTTAATTTTTTTTTACTCGTGACGCGCTCCACCGCTTTCTTACAAACTTGAAATTAAAATGCCACAACTGATCGGAGAATTTGATTGTACGATGGATGCGAAAGGTCGCGTTCGTCTGCCGTCGGGCTTGCTAAAGCAGCTTGGTGAAGAGGGGCATTCTTTCGTATTGAACAAAGGTTTTGAAAAGCATTTAACTCTCTATCCACAATCAATTTGGGATAAATCAGTGAAAGAATTTGAAACTTTAAATCAATACGATAATGATACTCGAAGCTTTCTCCGCCGCTTCAATAATGGTGCTACGCCAATAGAAGTGGACGAACAAGGGCGCATTTTGATTCCAAAACGTTTGGCAGAATATGCAAATATTGAAAAAGATGTCATTTTAAATGCTTTCGGCGACAAAATAGAAGTATGGGATATTGCCGAATATGACCGCATGATGAACGACGATACGACGAATATGTCTGACCTCGCACAACGTGTGTTAGGTGGGGGGCAGTAAAAGAAATTTGAGGTCAATTGGTTGACCAAGGACGTTTTGGGTATCCGGGACGAAGATTCTATACCAAAATCACACACACACCACACACATTGAAACAACTGTAATCTTACAATTTAGGAAAGAAGGCGTATAAAAGCGCCTTCTTTTCCAAACTTTAAACTATATATGCTCTGAATTTTATCGTCTCCATTTTTTCTAAATGGGCATTATAAAACTCAGAGCAAAACAAACACTTTTTTCTCCTCCGTATTTCGGATATTTGCTTCTCAACTAAATGCCGATTCTGGCAACCGAAATCTGAGCATGTCCAATTCAAATTATCATACCACCGTTTTACTCAATGAAGCAGTTACTGCTTTGGCAATTCGCCCTCATGGCATTTATGTCGATGCCACGTTTGGCGGCGGCGGTCATAGTCGTTTGATATTGGGGAAATTGGGCGAAACAGGTCGCTTAATTGCCTTCGATCAAGACTTAGATGTACAACAGAATTTGATTGCTGACCCTCATTTTGTATTTTACAATCATAATTTTAGAGAGTTGAAACGCATGTTGCGTTTTGGCGGCATCAAAAAAACAGATGGCATTTTAGCAGATTTGGGCGTATCATCTCATCAATTTGATGAAGCGGATAGGGGTTTTTCATATCGTTTTGATGCACCTTTGGATATGCGAATGAATCAAGCAGCAGGTAAAACGGCTGCGGATATTTTGAACTCTTATGATGCCATTCAGTTGCAGCGCGTATTCAGTGAATATGGGGAAGTTCGGAATGCTCGGACGCTCGCACAAGCCCTCGTGCTGGCGCGTGAAGGTCGTCGATTTAAGGATATTAGTGATTTAATGGCAATTTTGACCCCCCTCAGTATGGGCGACAAAATGCGCTATTTATCGCAAGTTTTTCAAGCGTTGCGGATAGAAGTGAACGATGAAATGGGTGCTTTGAAGGATTTTTTGGAGCAATCGCTTGAAATGTTGGCATCTGGTGGGCGTTTGGCAGTCATTACTTTTCATTCTTTGGAGGATAGATTGGTGAAAAATTTCATGAAATCAGGTACATTTGATGGCGAATTGCAAACAGATTTTTATGGCAATATTAATCGCCCTTTCAAAGTGATTTCAAAAAAACCGATTGAGCCTTCGGCGGCTGAAGTGAAAGCGAATCCGAGATCAAGAAGTGGTAAATTGCGCATTGCAGAGAAGATATAATCAAGAAATAACAGCTATCGAATAATTATTAACCTAACAATCAATAACAAAAAATGGCTCGACCATTAAAGGATTACGTACATTTTAGCTCTATCCTTTCCGATTGGATTTTCGGGAACTTGCCCTTCGTATTTTTTCTGTTTTTTTTAGGATTAATATACATCGCTAACGCCAATTTTGCAGATAAGCAAGTGCGTAAAATTCAAACCCTTGAAAAAGAAATCAAGGACTTAAAATGGCGATACAATGCAGCGAAGGCAGAGCTAATGTTCGATACCAAACAATCGGAAGTAGAAAGAATTGTCACGCCCTTCGGATTGCGTGCATCAAATCAAAGAACAAAAAGAATCATCGTCGAGAAATAATTCATCATTTATCATTCATCATTCATCATTAAATAAAGGTGGCATTAGTCAATTTTAAAAATGAGGTTTTAATAAGGGTCTATGTTGTGACCTTTTTTGTAGTAGCAATTGCGCTTGTTATTATGATGAAAGCCATGCGGTTGGTATATTCAGAGGGTGACTATTGGAGAAAAGAATCGATTAAAAAAAATATAATGATGCGCGATATGCCTGGCGAGCGGGGCAATATCCTCTCAGAAGATGGCTCGCTGATGGCAACGTCTATCCCATATTTCGATATTTATTGGGATGCCACTATTGCAAAAAGAGAATTGAAAAGTGATGAAATTAAAAGAGAATTGGATTCACTGTCAATGTATTTAGCCTATTACCTACCCCCTCAGTCAACGCCTGAAATTTGGAGCAAATTTCTATGGCAGGAGATGAACAACAATTCAAAATATTCACTGATTTCAAAAGGGCTTACTTATGATCAAATGCTGATGATTAAGTCTTTTCCTGTTTTCAGAAATGGGCGATATAAAAGCGGTTTGATTGTTAATCGAAATAATAAACGGTCACATCCTTTCAAAATGCTCGCTCTTCGTACACTCGGTTACGTGCGAGATGGCGATTTGCCCGCTGATAAAGATATTAGCATCGGTTTGGAAGGGCGTTTTGATAATATACTGAGTGGGGGTTCTCAAAAAGTATTGATGCAAAAGGTCAGCAACAGCGGCGAAATGTGGATGCCTGTCAATGACCTTTCGGATATTGACCCTCGAAATGGCGACGACATTGTCACGACCATTGATATAAATATTCAAGATATTACTCAAAATGCGCTTACCCGAGTGCTGAATGCCTATCAAGCGGAACACGGCACAGCAATCGTCATGGAAGTGAAAACGGGTAAAATTAAAGCGATTGCCAACGTCGGCATGACAAAAGATGGTTATTGGGAAGATTATAACTACGGCATAGGTTTAGCGATTGAGCCAGGTTCTACCTTCAAATTGGCGTCTATGATGTCGCTTTTGGAAGATGGATTGGTCAAATTATCAGATACTGTTGACATTCAAAACGGGCATCGGCAGTATTTTGATGCTGTGATGGAAGACCATGAGAGAACCAATAAAACCCGCGTCACCGTTAAAGAAGCGTTTTCTGCTTCTTCAAATGTAGGCGTTTCCACCCTTCTTTTTGATAACTATCAAGCCAAACCAGCGGCATATATCAAGCACTTAAAAGATTTTATGCTCACTGTTCCAACGGGTGTTGAAATTGATGGTGAAGCACCACCTTATATCAAAGACCCTAATAATCCAGCGGACAGTTGGAGTGGTATCACGCTCCCGTGGATGAGTATTGGCTACGAATTGAAAGTAACGCCTTTGCAATTGCTCAATTTCTATAATGCTGTGGCGAATAATGGTACGATGATGAAGCCATATTTGGTCAATTCCGTTCAGAGATTTGGAGAGGTCAAACGGGTATTCAGACCCACTGTTGCCAAGAAAAATATTGCTACCAAAGCCACCCTTGAGCAAGCGCGCGAGCTGTTGGAATCCGTTGTAGAAATGCCAGGCGGCACGGCTTATCATTGGCGAACCCCTCAGTATCGCTTTGCTGGAAAGACAGGAACGGCTCAGTTGAACTATGGAAAAAATAAAAGTAAAACCCATACAGGCGGTTATCAAGGCTCATTTGTCGGCTATTTTCCTGCTGAAAACCCAGTTTACTCTTGTATTGTCATCATTTCTAAGCCTAAATCGGGTTTTTATGGTGGTATTGTAGCAGCTCCAGTTTTTCGTGAAATTGCTGATAAACTCATGGCGAGCAATATCGCCCTCAGCGAACCGATTAATATGCGAGGCAAACCCGTTGCTTCGGCAAAAACATTGCCTGATGATGTCGGTTATAAAGATGATTTAGTGAAAGCTTTGACGGCTTTTAAAATGAAATATGAAATCGCTGCGCGCGATGAAGATTGGACTTTTATCAAAGCAAAAGGCGACACTATTAATGTACTCCCTCGCAATATGATGACTAAAAAAGCAGTCCCCTCAGTCGTCGGCATGGGCTTGAAAGATGCTTTGTATGTTTTGGAAAATAGAGGTTTGAGAGTGCTATTTAGCGGCTATGGTAAAGTCGTTTCGCAATCCATCGGCTCAGGAACACCTGTGGCAGGGCAGACGATTTCGTTGAAATTAGAATAAACTCAATGCACCAGAGGTGCAAAATGTCGGTAGCAATTAAGAAACATCCACCTCAGTCATAGCCGCATCGCGGCGTAATATTGGATTTTGATATTGCGCCGCGATGCGGCTATGACATTTTATATCGTTTTGTTTCTACCGATATTTTGCGCCTCCAGCGCAACTTGCTCAGTTTCATTTATGTATTAAAACATTGATTATCAATTAATTAAATATCATAATTTTGAAAAATTTAACCGATATACTGAGGGGTATCACACTCCTTCAATCGCATGGCGATTTAAATAAAAATATCTCCAAAATTGTTTTTGATAGTAGAAAAGTTGAAAGCAGCAGCCTGTTTGTAGCTGTTCGCGGCACTCAAGTCGATGGTCATCATTTTATAGAAAAAGCGGAAGCGAGTGGTGCTGTGGCTGTTGTTTGCGAAGCCTTGCCTGAGGTTTTGAACCCCAATATTACCTATCTGTTAGTAGTTGATGCATCCAAATCATTGGGTCAAATCGCTGCTAATTTTTATGATAATCCTTCTCAAAAAATCAAACTCATAGGTGTAACGGGAACGAATGGTAAAACCACGATTGCGACACTTTTATACGACCTTTTTACTCAATTGGGCTATAAATGCGGCTTAATTTCGACAGTGGAATACCGCATCAATGGTAAAATTATCCCTTCCACACATACCACGCCCGACCAAATCGCCCTCCAAAGCCTCATAAACGACATGAATACTGAGGGGTGCGACTATGCCTTTATGGAAGTGAGTAGCCATGCCGTTGAGCAACATCGGATTGCGGGTTTGCATTTTGTAGGCGGTATTTTTTCTAATCTCACGCACGACCATTTAGATTATCATAAAACATTTGATAATTATTTGAAAGCGAAGAAGACATTTTTTGATGAATTGCCTAAAAATGCCTTCGCCTTGACCAATGCAGATGATAAAAACGGTAAGGTCATGCTACAAAATACAAAGGCGGAGAAACACAGTTACGCGCTCAGGCGAGTAGCGGATTTCAAGGCAAAAATTCTTGAAAATGGTTTATTGGGCTTGCATCTTGACCTCGACGGAGAGGAATTTCATGCTCGGATGATAGGCGAATTCAATGCTTACAATCTTTTAGCGGTGTATTCGGCGGCTGTGTTATTGGGTGTGGATAAAATGGAAACGCTGCGGATATTGAGTAATTTGAAAGGAGCAGAAGGGCGTTTTGAATACATTCACGACCCTAAACGCGACATTGTCGCCATTGTGGATTATGCCCACACGCCCGATGCCTTAGAAAATGTCTTGGAAACGATTCAAATTTTAAGAAAAAAAGGTCAACGCATCATCACCCTCACAGGGGCGGGCGGCGATAGAGACCCTGCCAAACGCAAATTTATGGGCAAAATAGGCGCAACTCTCAGCGATTTACTCATCATCACCTCCGATAATCCACGCACCGAAGACCCCCTCAGTATCATCGAACATATCAAGGCTGAACTCACGCCCGAGCTTATGAGGAAAGTCATCGAAATACCCGACCGCCGACAAGCCATCAAATCAGCCGTACAAATGGCTCAAAAAGGCGACATTATTTTATTAGCTGGCAAAGGGCATGAAAAATATCAAGACATCAATGGCGTAAAGCATCCATTTGATGATAAGGTGGAAGTACAGAGGGCGTTTGAGTGAAAAAAATAAAAATATATGGCTAA
>JAYTUY010000096.1:0-2057 GCA_043744275.1 Saprospiraceae bacterium | reverse complement strand
AAAACGTTCTTTTTATTTTTTCTTTAGCAATATAGGCATTCAAAGTTGGCTCGGCAATACCCCAACGCACCAAATCAAAGAAACGCGGACCTTCAGTTGCGAACTCCAAACGACGCTCCCATTGCAAGGCTTTACGAGCAAAGGCTTGTGTCCAACCGGCTGCTGTATAGGGTTTAGTATTATATTTGGAAGCAAAAGTGCCATCTGCTTTTTTAAGTTTGGCTGTACTCGCTGCTGCTCTGTTTCTAATTTGATTGATTAATGGCAATGCTAAATCTTGCTGACCCAATTCAATATAAGCTTCCGCTTGCATCAATATAATATCATCATATCTGAGAATATCATAATTTTTTGCTGTGCCCATAAAAGGTCCGAGTTTAAAATATGAACCGCTCGTAGCCAATTGTTGAAATCTCATGGTGTGATAATTACCATAAACGCCAGCATCACGCACCCAGCTATTGCTGAAAGGTTTTGTATTATCGTATTTATAAACATGCCCATCAATGCCAACGGTATGGTCAAGGCGAGGGTCAACCGTTTGTGTCGCAAAATCGGCATCCGTATTATTAAATGTATCAAAATTCGGAAAGCCATTGGCATCAGTTGTATGTGCATTGACCAAATTTTGGCTGCCTGCATGAAAACCGCAGCAACCATACTGAGGTGCTCCATGCGGATAGTTGAGACCGTCTTCATAACTCATCCTGCCAGAAGTTGTGCCGTCATTGATTGTAAATTGGATAGCGAAAATAGATTCCTTACTATTTTCTGTTTCAGGTAAAAAATTATCTGCAATATCAGCATTCAGACCATATTTGCCCGATGCAATAACGGCTTGCGTCAAAGTAACCACTTCTTGTAATCTTGTTTTATTGATAGTGGTCACTTTATGAGCATCGTCTTGCTCGTAGGCTTGATACAATCTCAATTTTGCTAAATAAGCTTGAGCCGCTAATTTATTGGCTCTGCCCAAATCTTTTTGATTAGTAGGTAAATTGTCAACGGCATATTGAAAATCAGCTGCAATTTTATTCCATGAATCGTCATTTTTCAGCACATTTGATACTTTTAGAATATCCTCACCTGTTGCGGCTTCATCAAAAATTGGAATATTTTTATATAAAAGTTTCATTGTAAAATAGCTGTGTCCTCTTAAAAAACGAAGTTCTGCTAAACGTGTTTTTTTATCAGGAAAATTGGCATCGGTCAGTGTATTCACCGCTCGTAAAGCTACGTTACAACGTGAAATAGACTTAAAAAGGTTTTGCCAAGAGCGTGTGACAAACCAACCCATAGTGGGGGTCACTAAGTTGTAATGCTCCATGGCATCCACGTCGCCAACGTCGCCTGTGCCGCCACCGCCTTTGTAGGCATCATCGGAGCGAACACTGCCAAAAGCCCACATACTGTAGATAGGTCCAATCATATCGCCATTGCCGATAGCGGCGTAAGCGGACGTGACCAAGCCTTCAATGGCAGTGGGTGATGTCAAATCTGCGGAGGATAATACGCCCGTAGGTGTATAGTCAAGCGAATCTTTACAAGAGCTAACAATCAGAAGCCCTATAATTAACATACTGGATAATATTTTATTTTTCATTTTAAATTTTCATTTATTTTAATAAAAAAATGATACAAATACTGAGGGGGGTGATTAATTAGGAATGAATTACTTAAATTTCTAATTTCTAATTTCTAATTTCTAATTTCTAATTTCTAATTTCTAATTTCTAATTTCTAATTTCTAATTTCCTAATTAAAAAGACGCATTTATTCCGAAAGTGAATGTTTTAGGAATTGGAATAGGGTCGAGATCAATGCGTTCTGGGTCGGGGCTTAAATATTCTTTGCTTTTAATCCAAAAAACATTTTCAGCCATTGCATAAAAACGCAACCTCGTAAAGATAGATTTAGGTAAAATGCTATACCCTAATTGCAGATTCCGCATTTTAAAGTACCTTGACATTGTTAAATTAGGAAAAAAGCTACTATGGTTTAAAAATTGTTGAATAAAGAATGAAACAGGACAAAACTATTGGGGTCTAAGTGTAAAA
>JAYTUY010000095.1:0-25597 GCA_043744275.1 Saprospiraceae bacterium | reverse complement strand
TTTTACAGTTATTTCAATGAACTAAGTTAAGGCGGTTTCAACTTTATGTCCGTATAGTAGTACATAACTTTATGTCGCACCACAGATTTCGTAAATCTATATTCGCTAAAACCAAACATTATTCTGAGTTAAAAATTGATTTTGCTATATTTCACCCTTTTTACACAACCCCAAGTTATTTTACCAAAAAACAAATAAAATTTTGCACTGAATTGATTGAAATACTTATTACACAACCCCAACTTTCAACTATCAACTCAAAACTCCTAAAAATCTTTCCCATAATTTTCAAAACCGATGCGCCCGAGCAATTCATACTTACGCGTCACTTCATTTTGCAATTCCGCTTTGTAAGCAACCACTTTATCTTGCATCGTTTTATCGCTCGCGCCTAAGATTTGAGCCGCTAAAATAGCTGCATTTTTAGCACCATTCAAAGCTACTGTAGCCACTGGAACACCGCTCGGCATTTGAAGAATTGACAAAATAGAATCCCAACCATCAATCGAATTGGATGCCTTAATCGGAACACCTATAATCGGCAAAGGAGAAATAGCTGCCATCATGCCCGGCAAATGCGCTGCGCCGCCTGCACCTGCAATGATGACTTTCACCCCCCGAGTATGCGCTTCTTTTGCGAAAGAAACCAATCTATCGGGTGTGCGATGTGCTGAAACGAAAGTCACTTCAAAAGGAATTCCGAACTCTTCAAGCATTTCTGCTGCTTGTTTCATGACGGGCAAATCGGAATCACTGCCCATAATTACGCTAACGTGTACTGCTTTCATAATTTAATTATTACTTTTTATTTTAAAATTTTCCCTCAAATACTGTGCATTTTGTAGGGCTTTTCCTATGTTTTTATTTAAAAACGTGGCGTGACCCATTTTTCTAAACGGCTTTGTTGTTTTTTTTCCGTAGAGATGAATATGACACCCCTCAGTATTTAGAGCATTTTCCCAGCCTTCAATTTCCACATCGCCTGAATAGCCTTCCGCACCCACTAAATTGAGCAATACTGAGGGGTGTCTCATATTCGTACTGCCCAACGGCAAGTTCATAATCCCTCTTAAATGCTGCTCAAATTGCGATGTTTCAATAGCTTCAATTGTATGATGTCCTGAATTGTGTGGACGGGGTGCCACTTCATTAATTAATATCTCACCACTTTTGGTAATAAACATTTCAACGGCTAAAAGACCACAAATGTTGAGTTTTTTTATCAATCTTTTGGCTAATGTCTGAGCCTTTTTTTCAATATTTTTCTCAATATTAGCAGGGCATAATTGATAGTCTAAAAGGTTGGCTTTCGCATCAAAAACCATTTCTACTGAGGGGTATGCCACCACCTCCCCATTTTGATTTTGACAGACAATGATAGCAATTTCTTTATCAATATCCACCATTTCTTCAATAATACAAGGCTCATCGGGCAAAATATCTATATCCGCTACTGTTTTTAATATCGAAACGCCTTTTCCATCGTAGCCACCCTTACGCGATTTCCAAACGCAAGGCAACCAATTATCGGCTATGATTTCTTTTTTTAAAGTCGATTTATCATCATAATATCGGACTAAAGAAGTTGGAAAATTATGATTGATATAAAAGTTTTTCTGTTCGCCTTTGTCCTTTATAATGTCTAAAGAAATAGGATTGGGGTGAATGATTTTACCTTCATTAGCCAATATTTTCAAAGCCTCTGTATTGACATGTTCAATTTCGATGGTTAAAATATCCACCATTTTGCCGAACTTTAATACATCGTCGAAGTTATTAAAACTGCCTTTTACTAAGCGCGTACAATATGGCGCAGCAGGGCAATTTTCATCATTTTCTAATATAAAAATCTCCAAATCCCAGTTAGCGGCTGCGAGGCAAAGCATCTTGCCCAATTGCCCACCGCCGAGGATACCTATTTTTATTTTATTTAAATTCATAAGTCTTTCAAAATGTCCGCAAATCTATTATAATTTTGACGATTTTTTAATTGAAAAATATTTTATATGAAATCCATACTGATAAAAAACGGGCAAGTTGTCAATCGCGGAAAGATTGAGGTAAAAGATATACTTATTAAAAAAGGTTATATCGAACGCATTGATAATCAAATAGATACGCACGCCGACATCGAAATAAACGCCGAAGGAAAGCACGTGATACCAGGCATTATTGACGATCAAGTGCATTTCAGAGAACCCGGCTTGACGCATAAAGGCACTATTTTTTCGGAATCTCGAGCCGCTGTTGCAGGCGGTGTGACCAGTTTTATGGAAATGCCGAACGTCAACCCCCCCTCAGTATCGCAGCCACTTTTGGCTGAAAAATACCAAATTGGCGAGCGGACTTCCTTAGCCAATTACTCATTTTATATGGGTGCTACGAACGATAATTTAGAAGAAGTATTGAAAACAAGCGCTCAAAACGTGTGCGGCGTCAAGGTTTTTATGGGCAGCAGCACTGGTAATATGCTTGTGGATAATGCTAAAACCCTTGAAAACCTGTTCTCAAAATGCGAGATGTTGATTGCCACGCATTGCGAAGATGAGGCGACTGTGAGAGCCAATATTGAAAAATATAAAGCATCGGGCGAGGTGATTGATGCCCGTTATCACCCCATTATTCGCAGTCGGGAAGCGTGTTATTTATCATCTTCTATGGCTGTTGAATTGGCTAAAAAGCACCAAACGAGGTTGCATATTTTGCATATTTCTACGGCAGATGAGATTCCATTATTCGACAATTCGATACCCCTCAGTAAAAAGCGCATTACAGCGGAAGTATGCGCTCATCATTTGTATTTTAATGAAAATCAATATCTTACGCTTGGTAATTTAATTAAATGCAATCCTGCTATTAAATCAGAAGCCGATCAAAACGCTTTGCTTCAAGCCTTGTTGGATGATCGATTTGATGTCGTCGCTACCGATCACGCACCGCATACATGGGAAGAGAAATCGAAGCCCTATTTTGATGCACCATCGGGCTTGCCGTTGATTCAACATACCCTGCCGATGATGCTCAGTTTTTATCATCAAAATAAAATTTCGTTGGAGAAAATAGTTGAAAAAATGAGCCATGCCGTTGCTGATTGTTTTCAAATCGACAAGCGCGGTTATTTGGATGAAGGCTATTGGGCAGATGTGGCAATCGTAGATGTCAATAAAAAGTGGACGGTTTCAAAAGAGAATATTTTGTATAAATGCAACTGGTCACCTTTAGAAAACGTTCAACTGCAAGGCGACGTAGAAGCGACAATTGTGAGTGGACATTTAGCGTTTCAAAATCATCAAATAAATGAAAATATTATGGGTAAAAGATTGATTTTCAATAGATAAAGTATTTACTATTGGTATTATCTTTGCACGTATTTAACAAATTATTTATAAATTAAAAAACCTTTGTGTGAGAAAATTAATCCTACTATTGACACTTTTTTATTTTTCAGGAGAATTGAATGCTCAACAAGTAATTGGTCAAAATGAAAATATTTCGCCTATGAATATGCGGACTATGAATTTTGAAGATTATTTGGTACAATTGACATGGGCAAACAGCCCTGAGACTGAGGGGGGAAAATATGAAATTGAAGCGCGTAAACAGCAAATCGAACTCGCTAAAAAAGATTGGACGCGCAACCTAAGCTCTGGTTTTAACTTTAATGATGTGAGTTACCCATATTTTTTAGTGAATACTCTTGGCGTCAAAAGATACTTTGGCAATACCATTGATTTGACAAAATTGCCCACCATTTCAACCAATCCGCTTTGGCAAGTAGCAGTCGGTGTGAATTTTGGCGACCTATATGTTCGGAAAAACAAGGTGAAATTTGCTGAAAACAATAAAAAAATAAGTGAAGCTGAATTAAATTTGATAAAACAAAAATTAAAGGCAGAGATATTGAAACGTTATCAAGAATACCTCGTTTCTATTGAAATATATAAAGTAAGGTTGCAATCTTTGGATGCAACGGAAGCCAATAAAAATCAAATTTCAAACCTTTTTTCAGTGAATAAAGCCAGTTTTCAAGATTTTAATGAAGCCAATAAAGCCTATACGGATGCTCTCGAAGCAAAAATTAAAGCAGATTCGGATATTAAACTCAAGAAAATAGGTATCGAAGAATTGGTGGGTGTAAAATGGGAATCTTTAGAAAAAATGAAAGCCAATTTCGATCAAAAAAAGTAGTTTGGTAAACTCATAATAGCTTGGATAAAATGCCGGTTTGAGAAATCAAGTCGGCATTTTTTATGTTTAATTTGCTTCCCGAGTCAACCTTTCTTTAAATAATTCTATATTTGTGTAAAATCAACATTTATGCAAATCAAAATTGAAGCTCTTCAAATTGCCGAATCATTCAATATTAAAAAGTTTCGCGCTGAGTTTCTCGCCGAAGCTGAATCAGGCACTAATTCAGAGGTTTTTTATGCCATAGCCGATACCAACCGCTTTTTATATGTCTTCGATTATGGCGTGGTCGTGTTCGCTAATTACGATGCTTTGGCGAAAAGTGAATTCATCCGGTTTGTCAAAAATTATGAAACGACCCCCGTTGAATTGGATTTATTTGAAGAATATTGGATTGGATTGGATGAAAAACTTCATAAGCCTATCGTCAAAAATGACTACGTTTCCATTCACCATATAGACCCGTCAGTATTACGCATCGTTATGCTCAATACTGGGCAATCTGTAGCACTTGAATACTACGAAGTGCTGACTGATGACCTCATTACGTCTTCCAAACTCTATATTCAAGAGCTTGAACAACGGGGTAAATTGAGTATTTCCAAGACAAATCTCTTGAAATACATCGGAAAAGTGCTCAATGTTAAAAATAGTATCGTGGACAATCTCTATATCCTCGACGACCCTAACCTCGTATGGGACAACGAAGAACTCAACCTTCTCAACCGTAATCTTAAAGCCAATTTCGACATCAATACGCGTTTTAAAGACCTCGACTATCGCCTACAAATTGTTGAGGATAATTTGAAACTTTTTACGGATGTCTTGAACGTTCGCGAAAGTTCTCGTTTAGAATGGATTATTATTATTCTGATTTTAATTGAAATATTTATTGCTTTGTTTTTTCATTGATTTAGAATAATTTGAATTAGGATTAGTAGGATATGAAAGATGTTCAAGGATTTGAAATCCTTAAACATCTTTCTCATCCTACTAATCCTAATTCTAATCCACATCCTAATTCAAATAAAAAAAAACCACCTCATGCAAATGTCTCAAGTCCCTCTTAAAAAAGCACTCACTTCCATTCATTTATGGGCAATTGCCGTCGGATTGGTCATATCAGGCGAGTATTTTGGATGGAATTATGGCTGGGGCGTGGCTGGCACGGTTGGCTTTTTAATCGCTACTTTAATCGTCACAGTTTTATACATCACTTTCATTTTTAGTTTTACCGAACTCACCACTTCCATTCCTCATTCAGGCGGACCTTACGAATATGCGCGCAGAGCAATAGGACCCATCGGCGGTTTGATAGCAGGATATGCCACTTTGATTGAATTTTTATTTGCTACGCCTGCGATTGCTTTTGCATTGGGGAGTTATGCCCATTTTTTATATCCATCATTTGATATTACTTACACGGCGATTGGTTGCTACCTCATTTTTTCATTAATCAACTTTTGGGGCATTAAAGAATCAGCGATTTTCACCTTAATTGTTACCTTATTGGCAGTTGTTGAACTCTTGATTTTCATCGGCATTGTCGCTCCTTCTTTTCAATTAAAACTATTTATGCACAATAATATGCCTTTTGGGTATCAAGGTATATTCGCCGCATTGCCTTTTGCTATTTGGTTTTATTTGGCGATTGAAGGTGTTGCGATGGTCGCCGAAGAAGCCAAAGACCCTCAGCGAACCATTCCGAAAGGCTATATATTTGGCATTGCTACCCTCACTTTATTGGCTTTAGGCGTCATGATTGTCAGCGGAGGCATTACGGATTGGCAATTATTATCTGCCATAGATTATCCTTTACCTGAGTCCATCGGTATTGTATTGGGCAAAGAAAATAGCTTGACAAAACTGTTTGCTGGCATTGGTTTATTTGGTTTAATAGCTTCTTTTCACAGCATTATATTGGGCTATTCGCGCCAAATATTCGCTTTAGCGAGAGGTGGTTATTTGCCCAAGGTTTTATCAAAAGTGCATATTCGATTTCAAACGCCGCATATTGCCCTGTTCGTTGGTGGCTTAGTCGGTATTTTATCGGTTTGCATAGGCAATACACAGCAATTAATCATCCTTTCAGCTTTAGGCGCGATTGTGATGTATATTATTAGCATGATTAGTTTATTTATTTTAAGAAAAAAAGAACCACTCTTGGAACGCCCTTTTAAAGCACCATTTTATCCCTATTTCCCTATCATTGCTTTAGTATTATCGGTCGTTTGCTTAATTTCAATTGTTTATTATAATTTGATGTTGAGTGCTTTTTTCTTTGTTTTGATGCTCGCCTTAATTGGTATCTTTGTTGGATTGGGTATGCATAAAGTGACCCCCTCAGTATAAAGCCTTATTTTTAAGAAAAAATATAAATGCCTTATCGCCACACCATATCAAACAACGTCTATGTTTTTAAGGATTTAAAAACCCTTTTAGCGAAAGCATCCCCTTTGCGAAGTGGCGATGTATTGGCAGGTGTGGCAGCAAATAATCATCAAGAACGCATCGCTGCTCAAATAGCCTTATCTGATGTAACATTAAAAACTTTTTTGAATGAAGCTGTGATTCCCTATGAAGAGGATGATGTTACCCGTTTAATAATGGATAAACACGATGCTCAAGCCTTTGAAACAATCAGCCATTTTACAGTCGGTCAATTAAGAGATTGGTTATTGAGTGATGAAGCGGATACCACGACTTTGCAAAATTTAGCGATGGCTTTAACGCCTGAAATGGTGGCAGCGGTGTCTAAATTAATGCGTAATCAAGATTTAATAGCCATTGCTCAAAAGTGTGAAGTCATCACTCGTTTTAGAAATACCTTAGGTTTAAAAGGACATTTATCAGCTCGATTGCAACCCAATCATCCGACGGATAATATTCAAGGCATTGCGGCGAGCATTATTGATGGCTTACTATATGGTAGCGGCGATGCGGTGATAGGCATTAATCCCGCAACGGATAGCCCCTCAGTAACGGTGTCTTTATTGAACATGATTGATGATTTGAGGTTAAAATTTAACATTCCGACTCAAAGTTGTGTCCTCTGTCATGTGACAACGGCTTTAGAAATTATACATCGTGCCCCTGTGGATTTAGTTTTTCAATCCATTGGCGGCACTGAAAAAACAAATAAAAGTTTTGGGGTGAACCTATCGATGTTAGAAGAAGCGCAACAAGCAGCATTGTCTTTAAATAGAGGGACAATCGGCAATAATGTTATGTATTTTGAAACAGGGCAAGGCTCCTCCTTATCAGCCAATGCTCATCATGGCGTGGATCAACAAACTTTAGAAGCACGGGCATATGCCGTTGCAAGGCATTTCAATCCTTTATTAGTGAATACAGTCGTGGGTTTTATTGGACCTGAGTATTTATTTGATGGAAAACAAATCATCCGAGCCGCTTTGGAAGACCATTTTTGCGGTAAATTATTGGGCTTACCGATGGGCGTAGATGTTTGTTATACGAATCATGCCGAAGCCGATCAGGATGATATGGACAATCTATTGACTTTATTGGGCGTGGCGGGTTGCAATTATATTATGGGCATCCCTGGCTCGGATGATATCATGCTCAATTATCAATCTACATCCTTTCATGATGCCTTATATGTGCGCAAGGTTTTGAATAAAAGACCGGCTCCTGAATTTGAACAATGGCTCATGGAACACAGCATTATAGATGAAAAAGGGAATTTGTTGCCGATTCAAGCGCGGAATGCTTTGCTTGTTTAGTGAAAAGTGGTAAATACTGAGGGGTGCTTCTCATTTACAAAATTGTTGTTGGATACTTTTCAATTGAATAGATCTAAGATTTACTAAATTTTTTAAATTTAGTAAATCTGATTTCACCTCAAAATTTCAATAAAAATATGGCTCACAATCCTTTCAATAATAAAGTCGACCAAGACCTTTGGCATCCTCTCAAAGCCTTTACCGCCGCCCGTATTGCCTTAGGCAGAACAGGCACAGCTATCCCTTTGAAAGAAGTATTGGAATTCAAATTGGCTTTCGCTTTTGCTAAAGATGCCGTCTATTCCGCCTTAGATACTGAGGGGTTAGAGGAAAAACTTAAAATATTGGGATTGCCGACTTATACCTTGCAAAGCAAAGCCACTACTCGCGCAGAATATTTGCAGCGACCTGATTGGGGGCGTTTATTAAATGATGCATCTATTGATTTATTGAAAAATAATAGGCAAGAGACGCCTTATAATGTTGCCATCATTATTGCTGATGGATTGTCTGCAACCGCTATGAATAAACATGCTTTCCCAGTCGTCGAATTATTGATAAAAGCTTTAAAATCAATGAGTTATACAGTTGCACCGTTGGCAATTGTCAAACAGGGCAGGGTAGCGATAGGCGATGAAACGGGGTATGGATTGAATGCCCAAATGTCTGTTGTATTAATTGGTGAAAGACCAGGGTTAACTTCGCCAGATAGCATGGGCGCATATTTAACCTACAATCCAAAGCCAGGTTTGACGGATGAAAGCCGCAATTGCGTTTCCAATATTCGACCTGAGGGATTGAGTTATGAATTGGCAGCACATAAAATTTTGTATTTAATTCAAGAATCCTTGCGCTTGCAATTGTCAGGAGTTGAATTAAAAGACAGAAATTTAAACTATCTTCCTACTACAAATCGCTTAGTCACCATGTTTTTACCATCTTTTTGAATAGACAATAAATAAATGCCAACGCTGAAATGGCTTACATCAATTGGTAGATTGGCTTCTTCGCTGTAGCCTATCTTTTTAGAATAGACTTGTTTGCCTTGTTGATCAAATATTTGAATGGTGGCATCTGCTGAAATATTGCCTTTCATTTCAAGGTTGATTTCAAAAGCAGCAGGATTTGGAAAAATAGTTAAATCTGTTTTTTCGCGAGTGATGACAGTATTGACAACCAGCTTATTGATCTTTAATTCAGAAGCTGTATTGATTAAAGTAACAGGAATGCTCACCACTTTGCTGCAATTAGAAATGACATTATTCACAGTAAAATAAAACTTGTAAGAACCGCCATTCAATTTTGAAGTAAATGTATTTTGACTGCGGTTATAAGTACCCGCTGTGTCTGTCAAGCTGGCATTGGTGAACCAAGTTGTTCCAATTTGAGTGAATGTATTGCTCGTCACTTCAAGTGCATTGGCAATGGCTGCGCCGACATTTCCAGCAATAGGGCGCACTCTCAAAGCATTATTGGTGTAGCGGACAATCTCGAAAGAGTTGTTAGGGTCTTCGATGATGCCTGTATTGATAAATGTACCTGGATTGCTCGGCGTATCATCTGAAGCCAAGCGCAATAGAGCTTCATTGTTAAAAATGCCTGTATTTCTAAAACGAGCTTTCAAAGTCACTTCGCCACATGATTGGTTGTTAAACACACTTGTTGAATCATTGAAAAGGGCATTTAAACCACTACTTTCTACTGTTATTGAACCTAAATTATTAACAATAGAGCGATTAATCAAACCATTTAAACCTGCACCAGAAGAAATGATTTTACCTGAACCACTGTTATCCAAAGAACCACTTTGATTGACAATGCCTTGAATAGCAGCATTATTGACTGTTAAAATACCATTATTTTTAAGGGATGCATTATTAGTCAAACCATTAGTGCCTGCATTATTGATATCAATTGTGCCGCCAATATCATTCACACTTGTACCTGAATTAATGAATCCAATAGTTCCTGCACTCAAAATTTTGATAGCTCCTTTATTCATTAAATTTGCTAAAATAGCTAACCCCTCAGTACGGGATTGACTAATATCAATACTGCCCGTGGTTTCGTTGGTAATCGTGCCACTAATGCCCGTTTCAAGACCTCTTGTGTTAGATTTATCTATTTTGACCTTACCTTCATTGCTAAAATTTCCAAATACCACCATACCATTGCTAATATTTGTATGATTAATAGTGCCCGTTGATTTATTGCTAAAAGTACCTGAAACGACTAAACCACTATTTTGAGTATCAAAAATATTGAGCGCACCGCTGTTAACGATATTGCCAAATGAAAGGAAACTTTGCATTTGCGTACGCGATATATTGACAATCGCTCCTTTGGCATTAGTAAATGTTCCTGCGAAAAGCACAATGCCGACATTCGAAGTGCCATCAATATTAATACGACCTAAATTGTTAAAAATATTATCGGATTGAATCCCTTTTTCAACATTGCTGATATTGATGACCCCCTCAGTATAATTGATAAAAGTGCCATAATTTTGAAGCGCAATGCCGCTACCAGCCGTTAAAAGCCCACTATTGGAAAACGACCGATTATTGACAATAAACTCACTGTTCGTAATTTGCCCTAAGTTTAAAGCATCGCCATTATTGGTCAATCGGCTATTGTTAATAATGCCGCTGTTGTTTAATGTACCATTATTATTTTCAATACCACTCAGTATGCCTGAGCCTGTAATTTTAATGGTGCCTAAATTTGAAATTAGCCCTTCATTATTATTAATTTTGAAAGCATTGAGTTTACCACCTTCTTGAATGCTTAGGCTCGATGCCTTATTCAAATTCAAAGGTTCAGGAGTCGTTAAAAATGCCGTAATAGTCAAATTACCTTTAGTACCAATCGTCAAAGCCGCATTGGCTTGAATATCAATTTGACTCACCCGAGCCTCACTATTGAGAACAGGTGTGTTGCCAGATGTTTTTGCCACATCAGGAATAACAACGGCAGGCAATGTATTTCCAACAGCTATAGGAACAATATTCGATGCCCAATTCTGAGGATTTTCCCAAGCAGTACCCGAGCAACCTGTCCATATATTCGTCAACGTTTTTGAAGGCTGAGTGCCACTTGTTACATTAAAATTACCGCCGTTCAAATTGTAGATTGTGCCATCGTTGAAAGAAATCATACTCGTTCCGCTTGATTCCTCTTTGATATAACCGCTGTTTTTAAAACTCGCATAATTCACAATTTGAGCATTGCTTTGTATATATGCACAAGGAAAATTATTAAAACTCGACCTACCAACTGTCAAAATACTGATGTCACCTTTAGTTGTAAGTAATAATTTGCCTTTGTTATTAAAAGTAGCAGAGTCACTCACTTCTAAGCTTAAAAATTGTGAGCTATCCACTGTCAAGTCACCTGAATTATTGAAAACTGCTTGTCCTACGTAAATACCTTCTTTCAAAGTAGAGCCTTTTATGCTCAATTTACTGCCAGCATTGTTATTAAAAGTACCGAAGATGACATAAATCCCTTTTGAACTATTATCAATATTCAAAGCACCATTATTGATGAAATTAGACTGCGAAAACACAGCGTTTACTCCAGTTTTAGTGATATTCAAAGTACCTGTTTTACTATTAATAAAAGTGCCGTTTTGTTGACTAACACCATCAATTTTTGAATTATCGATTGAGATATTACCATTGTTCAAAACAGTTCCAGAATTGGTCAAACCAAAATCCAATGTAGTACTCGTGATGTTAATATTGCCGCCAATATTATTTGTGATAGATGCATCCGATGCTACGGCAATGCCTGTATGACTGCCATTGACACTCAAATTACCAGTGTTTTTGAAAGTACCACCAATAGCCAGACCTTCATTCGTAAAGCCTTGCACAGTCATGCTACCGCCTGCATTGATTGTTACGACTGAATTAATATATGTTTTTAAGCCTGAACCTGTTGGGGTCTGGATAGTTAAACCACCGCCACTGTTGATTGTCAACTGACCGCCGTCATTGATTTGAATATAAGCGGATTGGTTGCCATTTGTTGAAATAGTAGGGCAATTGGTGCATTTATTAATCACCACTGTTTTGCCCGCTGCGGGTACGCCATTGATCCAGTTAGTGGCAGTGTTCCAATCCAATGTGCCATTCACGGCATCGGCATTCCAGATAGATTGAGCAAAAAGGGGTTGAAAAAGAAGACATGCAAAAAAGAAAAAAGTAACGCGCACTAAGCGACTCATAGTTTTTGTCAAAATTTTCATGATCAGGGAGATTTGATACCGCATTCATTGGTTATATGCGGCTTTGATGAATTAAATTAGTAAGTTAAATCAGTTAATTATGCTTTTATACTGAGGGGGGCACCTCTAACATATCTTTTATCGGAATCATTTGTAACGCCTTAGAAGTTGCGTTAAATTCAACATTGGTTAATCATTTACACACCGCAATTTACAAAGAAATATTTGAATTTAAAATATTTTAAAATCGAATTCGCTGTTAAAAGGCAACTTTAACAAATTATAAATGGATAGGGTATTTTTCACTTTATAATTATTTTACACATATTTTTTGTTATAAATTTACCTAAATTTGTCTTATTCAAAAAAACAATCATGATTAAACAACTGCACATGTCATCGAAAATATTCAAAATATTATGTGTCCTCCTTTCCACAACATCAATGTCTTTTGCCCAAGAGCTTTTAAATATTGATGCTCAAAAACGCTGTGTCTATTCAGGCAAAATGATGGATGCTGAACTTTATCGCTTTCAAGAGAGTGAGAAAGTGACTCAAATTGTGAAAGAAATCAGACAATTGGGTGAAGCGGAAAGCAATTTTGAAATCGTACAATCCAATGTCGAAAATGTATCGGCTGTAATGGATAAAGGAAAACGCTACCTATTATACAGCTTAGATTTTATTGAAAAAGCCAGCTCGATTGAAATATATGGAGCATTGGCTCATGAAATTGGACATCATGCCAACGGGCATACTTTTGATGAAAATAGGCGGAAGATTGAAGAAGCAGAAGCGGATATTTTCATGGGTTTTATTTTATCTAAAAAAGGATTTGCTCAACTACAAATCCTTGGTTTTCTCAATAAAATGCCTTCTTCTTATAATATTCTTACTAAAGATCGAGATAATAACGTGTATATCGGTTACAATAAAGCCAATATTTCAATAGAAATTAATAGCAATGACAACAGCCTGCCATGGGACAATGATAATAAAACCAATACAAGTGGGCTGGCAATGCCGAACTTTCCATTTCCGCCGCCATCTTGCTATTCTCGGTTTGAAATACCATCAAGTTCTTTCAATAATGCAAAATTATTAGGTGATGTAGATAATAAATTGAGGAGCAATTTGGATAATAAAGGCTACAATCAGCGCAGCTATTTTTATGTGCCCAATGGCTTTGCGCTCGTGACTCAACTTGAACAATACAACTCAAAAGATGCAACGATTCGGAACGATGGCACCCGTTGGCTCGACTATCCGAAACAAGAGGCTTTTAGCGGCATTATGAGTTATATTTCGTCTTTTATTATGCCCAATAAAGGCTATTTCAGGCTGTTTGTATTTATCGTCACCAATGAACCATTTGGCGGTTCTAAACAAAAAGTGTCAAAATCGGAAGCATCGGCTTGGCTCAATCAGGGCTTTAATAAATTGCCAAATGCCATCAAAAATGCGCCATATACTGAGGGGTATGCCGTGACTGTTTTGGTCTATGAATTTGAAGTGCCAGAGAGCAATCGAAAGGCGAAACAGGTCTGTCCAACGCCGCTTTTTGATGCTCAAACGCATTTGAGGCAATCGCGTATTGGATTTTAGTATATAGTGTATAGTGTTTGGTTTTTAGAATTGACAACTACACACTAAAAACTACACACTACACACTAAACCGAATATACTTAATCGTGCTCTTCGCAATATTCATCTTTTCATAGTGAGTCGTGACTGATAACTCATTCATTATCAAAGGTTTAGCATGGATATCACGGTCGTTAAAAAGCGATTCACACCCCTCAGTATTTGCAATAGTTTTCAAGGTAAAATCATATAAATCAGGCGAATCTGTTTTCAAATGTACAATCCCTTCTTTCTGTAAAAAAGAGCGATAGCGTTGTAAAAACTCAGGAGAAGTAAGGCGACGATTGGCTTTAGCTTCTCTTAGGAAAGGGTCGGGGAAGGTTATCCAAATCTCAGCAATTTCATTTTTATCGAAGAACATTTCTATCTGCTCAATGCGCGTGCGAAGGAAAGCCACGTTGTGCAACCCCTCATTAATTGCCGCCTTTGCGCCTTGATGTATGCGAGCACCTTTGATGTCTACGCCTATAAAATTGCGTTGAGGAAACATCCGACCGAGCGCAACGGCATATTCGCCCCGCCCACATGCTAATTCTAAAGTAATCGGATTGTTATTTTTGAAATGATGGCTATTCCATAGACCTTTCATCTCTACAGGCTCTCCATTGATGCCCAATAATTGTGGTTTTGAAGAATCTGGATTCTCAAATACATTATGGAAAGTGAGTAACTCGGAGAATTTTTTTAATTTATCACGCATAAAAAAATAGTTTTTATTCTATAAAAGCACAGTGAAACGATATTTTTTTTGAAACACATAGGCACATAGAACACATAGTTTTTATGTGTAAACAAAGAAAACTATGTGTTCTATGTTCCTATGTGTTAAAAAAAATACCCTTTATTTGTCTTGAGTTACATACTTAAATGTTTATTTAATCGCTGCATAACTAATTTTATACTTTTTCCCTTTCATTTTTTCATCTTGAATCAATTTGAAAAGGGCAGCGGCTTTTGCCTTTTTAACAGCTGCAAACGACATGAAATCCATAACAGTTATCAAGCCCAAATCATCTTTTTCCAAATTGCCTTTTTTTGAGAGAAAACCAACGATGTCCATTTTGCTCAATTTATCTTTTTTACCACCGCTGATATAAAGCGTCACCCATTCAGAAGATACTGGCAGCGAACTATTTTTCGGAATGCCCATAATCGGCGGGGCTTTGGTGATGAAAGAGGGTAGTGGCTCATCACGATGAAGAATAATATAGGCAGTCCCTTCCGCATTCATCCGCGCAGTCCGCCCGTTGCGATGGACGAAATCTTCATTTTTCAAGGGCAAATGATAGTGAATAACGTTTTTAACTTCAGGAATATCCAAACCCCTTGCTGCCAAATCCGAAGCCACTAAGAAAACAATGCTGCCATTTCGAAATTGAAGCAATGTTTTTTCTCTATCAGTTTGCTCCATTCCGCCATGAAAATAGGCTGCTTCGATGCCTTTCTCATTCAGCATTTCGCAAGTTCTTTCAGCGGCTTCTCGATGATTACAGAAAATAAGTGTTGATTCAGAACCTAAATAGCAAAGCAATTCAAACAGCCTATCCACCTTATCTTTCGATTCTGAAATAATGGTTTTGATGGATAGCCCCCCCTCAGTATTTTCCTCTTTTGAAGTAAAATCTAAGACTTTTGGCTTCAAAATACCTGTAAAATCTGGAATGACAATTTTAGACGTTGCTGATACCAAAACCCGTTTATCCAAAGGCGGCAACTGCCGAACGATATAAGCCATTTGCTCATGAAAACCCAATGACAATGACTTATCAAACTCATCTAAAATCAAAGTTTTGATATGATTCAACCTAAACGAATGGCGCGTTATATGGTCTAAAATTCTCCCTGGCGTACCAATCAACAAAGCTGGCGGCGAGCTTAAATTATTGATTTCAACCGACATATCATGCCCTCCATAACAAGTATTCACTTTAAATGGCGTACCCATTTTCTTCCAAACCAGTTCAATTTGAAGGGCTAACTCACGTGAAGGCGTTAGAATGAGGCATTGAACGCCCATTTTTTCAGCATCTAATTGCATCAAAATTGGGAGTAAAAACCCCAATGTTTTGCCCGAGCCTGTGGGCGCCAATAAAAGCACATCTTTCTCCTTTTGAATCGTTTCAAAAGAAGCTTCTTGCATTTTATTCAAGGCATCAATGCCCAAATTAGTAAGTATTTGAGGTATATTTTCTTTAAATTCCATTTCTAAATTTCTAATTCCATGTTCCAAATTCCAAATTCCAAACTCCAAATTCCAAATTCCAAACTCTTAATTCCAAACTCCTAATTCCAAACTCCTAATTCCTAACTCCTAATTCCTAATTTTATTCGTCTTATATTTTTCAATCAAAAATGAAGCAATACCCGGTAAAATGGAAATAAAAATGATTCCCAAAATAACTATTTCAAAATTCTTACTGACAAATTCCAACTTACCGAAATAGAAACCCAATAGAGTCAAAGAAGTGACCCATAAAATGCCACCGCCGATGCAATAGCCGATATATTTTTTATAATCCATTGCACCTACGCCCGCTACAAATGGTGCAAAAGTCCGTACAAACGGCATGAAACGCGCCATAATGACCGTCTGACCACCATATTTCTGATAAAATGCCTCTGTTTTAACGAGGTATTCAGGTTTCAGAATCTTTTGGAGAATCGGATTCTGAGTATGAAATAGCCGTTTACCAATCTTTTTACCCATAAAATAATTGACATTATCGCCTATAATGACGGATAAAAACATCAATGGAATGGCTATTTCCACTTGCAAAATACCAATTTTAGCAATCGTTGCACCAACAGCAAAAAGCAAGGAATCGCCCGGTAAAAATGGAGTGAATACCAAGCCCGTTTCGCAAAACAAAATCAAGCAGATAATAAAGTAAGAAAGTGTCTTATAGTTGATAAAAAAATTCTCAACGTGTTTGTCGAGATGAAGGAAGAAATCTATGAAATCGTGCATTTTATTTAATTAGGAGTTTTAAATTAGGAATTAGGAATTAGGAATTAGGAATTAGGAATTAGGAATTTTAAATTACAAATTACAAATGAGAATCACCTCAAAATACTGAGGGGGTGTAATTCCTAATTCCTAATTCCTAATTCGTAATTTTTAATTGCTAATTCCTAATTCCTAATTCCTAATTAAATATTCGTAATTACTAAATCGTTCTTCAATTTGTTCAAGAGTCGCCAAATTATTGATACCTACGCCTTCAACTACAAAAGATGCTGCTGAATGAGCATAGCCAGTAGCCAAAGCAATATCCTTAGTTTGAGCATATTTTACAAGGAAAGCAGCGGTAAAAACATCGCCAGCACCTGTTGAATCCACTTCTTTGACGGGATATGATGGGAAATGATGTTGTTCATTTTGATAAAAAACAACTGCCCCATCAGCCCCTTGCGTCATGACCAAAACCTTGACATATGAAGCAATTAAGGGGATAGCCTCTTCAAAACCGTGTATATCCGCATCACTCATAATCACCACATCAGCGTTAGCGAGTTGCGACCAATCCATCGCTTTGGGGGAAATTTTACCATTTTTATCCCATTGGCGCAACCAACCTTGAATAGTAGCACCAATTAAAACATCTTTTGGAAAGGCTTTGAAAATACCAAAGTCTGCTTCATCTGCAATCAAACCGATTTGGACAATGTCTGCATTCCGCCACTCGGTCGGCACATCTTCTGCAAAAAGCGTTTCAGCGCGGGCATGTATATATTGAGTGCGATGAGTGCCTTGATAGATGTTTTCAAAAACGGTGGTCTTCAAAGCTTTTTTATTAAAAAACTGAATGCCTTTTGATTTGAACGTATCAAAAAATTCAAAATCGTCGCCGACACTTGTTAAAACAGCCGTATTCATACCCAATTGACGGGCAACCAAACTTGAATATGACGAGCAGCCGCCTAATATGTTTTTCCCATTCAACAAATCATGGCAGCAATGACCGATACATAAATATCTGTTTGCAGCATGATTATACTGAGGGGGTGTAGTATTTGAATGATTCATGGGTGCAAATGTACAACGGCTTGCTCAAAATAAAGTATTTCAATATTATTTGAATGATTAGATTTATTTTTTTAAAAAAGTATAAAAGCATTTAATGGGAGGAAAGAAAAAAAGTATGGCTTTTAAAAAGATTTAAAATATCTATTGTCGTACATTTGCATATTATTTTAACACAAACCAAAAAATTACCTAAACTAATTTGACAGTTAATAGTTTAGTTTAGATGTAAAAGCCAATTAATATATCGCCAATATGAATAATGTCTTAATTATTGGAGCCGGACGCTCAGCCAATGCCCTTATTAACTATGTACTTGAACAAGCTAAAACCTATAATTGGTTTGTCACGGTTGCTGATGCCGACCATGAATTAGCCGCTCGAAAAGTAAACAATCATCCCAACGGACGGAGCACATGGCTCGATGCTACAAAAGTAAATGACCGCCGCGAGCTGATTGCTCGGGCAGATGTTGTCGTTTCGTTGCTGCCTGCCCATTTGCATCTTGAATTAGCGCATGATTGCTTAAAATTAAAGAAACATCTCATCACGGCTTCCTATATTTCAAAGCAACTTTATGCTTTGGGCGATGAAGCTCGTGAGCGTGCTTTGATTTTTATGGGTGAAATGGGGCTTGATCCGGGCATCGACCACATGAGTGGCAAACAGAAAATTGATGAAATAAAAGCCAAAGGCGGCAGATTGAAATCTTTCAAATCCTACACAGGCGGCTTGGTTGCTCCAGAAAATGATGACAACCCTTGGCATTATAAATTTTCATGGAATCCGCGCAATGTAGTCCTCGCAGGACAAGGCACGGCGCAATATCTTGAAGATGGTAAGCTTAAATATGTGCCTTATAATCGAATATTTGCTCAAGCGACACCCGTTACTATTCCTGGTGTAGAAGGCCAATATGAGATGTATGTCAATCGGGATTCGCTTTTGTATCGAGATTTATATGATTTAGGACCCATTAATAATTTAATTCGAGGCACTATTCGCTATAAAGGTTTCTCAAAAGCATGGGATGCGTTGGTGAAATTAGGGCTAACGGATGGTTCATTTCCCATTTTCGATTCTGAAGAAATTACTTACCATGAATTAATGGATTCCTACGTTTCCAATAATGCTGTCGGTAGTTCAGTTAAGGAAAAAGTAGCTTATATGATTGGCGAAACAGTCGATTCAGATGTCATGAAAAAACTTGAATGGCTCGGGCTTTTCAGCAAAAAGAAAATCCGTATGAAAAGCGCAACACCTGCCTTGATTCTTGAAAATCTGTTGCTCGAAAAATGGAAACTCAAGGACAACGAAAAGGATATGGTGATTATGCAACATGAGTTTGAATACGAAATCAATCGTCAAAATCGCCGCCTCACCTCTACGCTCGTCATGCGTGGAACAGACGGCAATAATACAGCCATGTCGCGCTTAGTTGGTTTGCCGATTGGCATATTTGTTAAGCATGTGATGCTTGGCAAAATCAATTCTATTGGGGTAAATATTCCTGTAAACAAGGAAGTTTATGAACCTGTTTTAGAAGAATTGAAGGATTATGGTGTTGTTTTTACGGAGAAAGATGAAGCGATTAGATAAGATAATTAGCTTAATAAAAAAACGAGGCTATCTTGAAGATACAGCCTCGTTTCAATTAAATAGCTATGTATAAGGTCATCGTCACTTCAATATTTTTACAAAAGCTTCCATATTGCGCTCCTTATTGATGGAGTGAACTAAAGCTTGAGCTTCTTTTTCATCAGAACATTGTCTCACGCACACGCCATACAGGTGATTATCTGTATAATGAATGATTTCCACATCTTGAAAACCTTTTTTGACGGCAATTTTCTTTTGAATAACCGCATTTTCTTGAATGGCATAAGTGCCCACTACAACGAGGTATTTATTTCTAATTTTACCATTTGCCACATTCACCGAAGCGGTTGACATTGAATCTACCTTGGCTACCAAAAGCTCAGGTTTCACTTCAGTTGATAAAACTTTTTCCTCCTTCTTTTCAACCACAGCCATTGCAATAGGCTCTTTCTTTTCCTCTATTTTTTCAATGACAGGTTGTGCTGTTGGCTTTTCCTCTTTCTTTTCAACCACAGTCATTGCGATAGGCTCTTTCTTTTCCTCTATTTTTTCAACGATAGGCTGCACTACGGGCTTTTCTTCCTTCTTTTCAACGACTGCAACAACTTCTTTAGCTTTTTCCTTCTTTTCTTTTGAAGGCTTCACTTCTGTTTTTTTATCATTTTTTTCAATAGCTGCAATAGGTTGTTTCTTATCATTTGCCTTTTCAACCACAGGTTTCGCTTCTATTTTCTCTTCTTTTTTAGCAGCAACAGCTTTTAAATCAGTGTCGTCAAATTCTGATTTGATAGTCTCAACTTTTGGTTCAGAAAACTTTTTCAAAGGCTCGTTTGAAGGCGTTTCAATTTTATTTTTTTCAATAGTTGAAGGCGCATCATCAAACATGGGTTCAGTGGCAGAAGCTATTATTTCTGTTTTTGGAGCAGGAACAGGCTTAGTTTCCACCATTTTAATTTCAGGTTTGACTGTTTCCAAATGAGGAACTTTGGTCGCTTCAATTTTTTCCAATTGAACAGCTGTTACTGGGTTATTTTCAGTTTTAGGCGCTTCGGCATTGGTCAAAATGTTAGAAAGCAAAGGCTCAATTTTTACATTAATTTCGCTTTCCTGTGGTACATTGCTCGCTGTAGTGTTGTCACTATCATTTTCTTCGATATTGGCTACATTATTTTGTAAATCAATACCTTCGAGTGCCACGAAATTAAAAATATCGTCGTCACCCTTTCCACTGGCTCGATTAGAAGAAAAATAACCGCTTTTTTTATCGGCACTCACGATTAATCCAAAATCATCTGAACGGCTGTTGATGGGTTCAGGTAGATTGAGGGGTTTAAGCCAGCCAGTATCGGTTTTCATTGTAGAAAATATATCCAAATTGCCGATACCCTTATGTCCATTAGAAGCAAAATATACTTTGCCATCGGCATGTATGAAAGGGAAAATTTCATTTTTATCAGTATTGACTTTAGGTCCTAAATTAACTGGGTCACTCCATTTCCCATTGATGAGTGTTGAAACGTACAAATCCATACCACCAAAACCGCCAGGGCGATTGGATGAGAAATAAAGACGCCTTCCATCGTTAGATACTGAGGGGTGGGCGCAATCGAATTCTGCATTGTTGAAAGGCAATTCAAAAATATTACCCCATTTATTATCCTTTTTTGTAGCGGCGTATATTTTTAACTTCACCAAACCATCTTTCGCTTTTATAGGTTTGCCTCTACGCAAATTGGTGCGTGTAAAGTAGATAGTATTACCGTCTTTACTGAATGAAAGAGGTCCATCATAAAATTTAGTGGTCAACTCTTCTGCAAAAGTAAGCGGTTTTTGAAGGCTACCTTTACCATTCCCAGCAGCAAAAAAGAGGGACGTAGTTGCTTTGCCTGTATTATCGTCCTCTTTTTTTTCAGCATTTACGGCAGGATTGGACGCAATAAAAACAAGCCCATTTTGGTAGAAAGCGGGGCTGTATTCTTGAAAGATACTGTTGATTTCAGTTTCGTTCGTAATAATAATCGGTTCTTGAGCCATTGTGAGGCACCCCCTCAGTATTAGTATGGACAGAATTAGTTTTTTAATCTTCATGAGAATTGTTTATGAAATTATAACCTAAAAATGTTATTATTTAAATGTAAATTAACAAATATAAAGCCGAATTAAAAAAATACTCTTGGATTGCTGAACCGCAGCTCAGGTTGCTTCAAATCGTATCGGATTACCGCTTCTACGCTACCGTCATTGTATTTTTTAAGCGGTGAAAGATTGACATCATAAGCAAAACCGACACCCCATTTATTACTCACTTGAAAAAACATCAAAAAATCAACGCTTTCTCCAATGTCTTCAAGATTCGTTTTGCCAGCCCGATAGGACATGCCTGCCGTAATTTTATCATTAAAAACAAGGCTGCCATTCACTTCAATGCTCCAGGGTGCATTCGCCGTTTTTTTAACAATGCCCGAAGGCTTGATATATACTTTATCCAAGAGCGGTAAAGCCAAGCCCATCATAAAATAATAATGGGGCTGTTCGAGGGCAGTTGTGGGTGTTTCGCTATTGATACCAATGATATTGGAGTAATAAAATGGTACTGAAAAGCCCATGTAACACTCCTTATATGTCATGAATGCACCCATACCGAAATTGCCGAACATACGAGGTTTCAACCCGCTATTAGATTTGCGTTCGTTGGCAATGGTATTGGCTTGGTCAGCATCATCAAAATTGAAAGCCATGCGTTTTGCTGAGCCTTGAAGCCCTATGCGAAGTGCGAAGTCTTTAGTCCGAATTGGGCTATAAGACAATGACATAGAAGTGGTTTGAGTATTAAAAATGCCAACTTGACGATTGCCCAAAGTCATACCGAATCCCAATCGCTTACTGAAAAGTGGTGAATGAAAGCTCAAATTTTGTTGCACAGGTGCGCCCTTGAACCCAATCCATTGATTGCGGGTCATGAGAGTGAATGTGGGAATATCGCGTGAACCGGCAACGCCTGGGTTAATGGCGAGTGCGTTGAACATAAACAGGGTTTGTTGTCCTTCTTGTTGAGCCATGACCCCCTCAGTAAAAAGGCATAAAAAAATGAAAGAGTAAAGAATTTTGATGATATGTAAGTGTTTGTTGTTCATAGCTTTATAATGGGTTTGTTATCTAAATATGGTGACATAACCTTTCTGAGGTGGAGTAGCGGCAGTCTTTTTAAATAAGTAGAAATACGTGCCGTCTGGCAATGGGAGATTTTTATATGTGCCGCGCCAATCATTTTTATACGGTTTTGAGAAAAAAACGCGGTCACCCCATTCATTAAAAATCATCATTTCGCTGTCAGGGTTATCGTCAGACAAACATGGGATTCTAAATTCGTCGTTCAGTCCGTCATCATTTGGGGTGATGACTGAGGGGACTCTACAAGTGTCTGCACTAACGATACCCTGTGCCTTCAGCGATAAATCGGGAAATAAAAAAAAGATTAGTAGTGGGTAGAGTAATTTGTTCATGGTTCATATTTATAAATTAATATGCTTAAAATATAATAAAAAAAATCAATGCTAAAAATCGGTTAAAGGAAAGGTCTTAATATAGTGTTGTTTATAAAATTTGATGAATATTCAAAATTAAGGGATTTTTTTTTAAAATATGATTATTTTATATAGAATTTGAATATCATTAACAATTTATAACTGTTAAACACCCCAGTTATAGCAATTTAGTACTTATATTAAGATGATAATTTCGTTTTGAGAGAGGTTAACTTTCTCAATTTGCTAATAATATTGCTTAAAGAAGACGCATTTTTAATTTTTCAACATTTGGATACAATTCATAAAAGACCGACTCGTATGGTATGCTCCTTTCCAAATATGGCTTTTATCGCCTATTTTTTGTTGTGGTTCTTTATCAAGTCCGCCAGCGTACACATCGCCATGTTCATAGTCAATTATATAATCTTGAATATATTGCCATTGTTTTAAAAATTTTCCATAATAATCTATCTCATCTTTTGGATATAATTTTGCCATATATAAAAGAGTATTCATCGTTTCAACTTGCGTCCACCAATTTTTTCCATCTCTAATAATGGTGAGTGGAGGCTGATTTTTCTCAACGGAATCTCTACGATTAAAATAATACCCACCATCATATACACCACCAACTGAGTTGTCAAAACCATATTTCAGCCCATGATCGACCATCTTTTTAGAAATTTTAAGCGTTTTTTCATCTTTGGAATGCCCTAAAACCGTCGCTGCATCCATTAGCAACCAAGCTGTTTCTATATCATGACCGAAAGAAACATGGTCTAAATTCTGATTCTTTTTCCTAACGTCATCAGTAGAATCTCGATAGGAAAGGGGCTTCCAATCGGCTTGAAAAAACAAGTTTAGAAAACCTCTATCATCGGTCATTGTATCCCGAATTAAAGCCACCATCTCTTCCAAACGTCTTTTGACCAATTCGTCTTTCCAAACCCTATACAATTCCGTAAAAGCCTCCATCAAATGGATAGAGCTGTTTTGATCTTTTGGAGGAATATTACCCATACCATTTTTTAAAGGCGTACCATTTTTTTCTAAAAACTGAAAATAACCACCGTATTGAGGGTCGTGGCTATGATTTTCGAGCCAATAAAAACCTTGTTTTGCTAAATTTAAAGCACTCGTATCGCCACTGAGTTTGTAGTAAGCGGCTAAGGCGAAAATCGCAAAGGCATTGCCATACGCTTGTTTGATAATGCGATTGTCTTGAAGAATGGGTTGACCGTTTTGTGAAACTAAATTATAAAAGCCACCGCCATCCGCATCCCACATTTTTTCTTTTAAAAATCGAACACCATGTGCTGCAACTGCTTGATAAACGGTATTTTGTGGATAAAACTCTGCGGCTTTTGAAGCCGTCCAAATGTGCCTTGACTGAGTGACAATCATTTTCTCTTGCTGTTCTTTTTTCTTCCATTGATAATCAAAATTGCTCAAATAACCTCCAAAAGCTGTATCAACAACACGTGGATACCATTTTTTGAGGATTAAGCTGTCTAAAACTTGATTGATGGCTACTTGAGGTGAAGGTGTGGAAGTAGGTGCTTTTTTCACTCGATTACAAGCACACAAAACAACAATACAATAACTGAGGATAAATGTAGATTTTTTCATAATAATTGCCCCTTTTTTGAACTTGAGCTTAGAGCAAAAATAAGGAAAAATATCTAAGAAATAGTTTTATTGGGCAACTTTAGTGCTTCATCTCAAAGCTTAGAAGACCCCGTCAGTATTTTGAGTTTATTTATATTATTCATTCAAAGCCCAATCATATTCAACATATCCAATTTTAGCTTTAGCATCCACTTTACTCACAGCATAGCGATTGATGAACTCAGTAATATTATAAAAATCCTTTCCGTACCAATCAAATATTTTTGACACCTTTATTTCACCGCCCTTTGACAATGCATTGGCTTTAGGGTCGTTGATAAATTTCTTCGTCCGACTTTCCAAAAGCGCATTGAGATTTTTGGCAGTGAATGCTTGATTTAAAAGCGGCGGGCATGACTTCGCTGCGCAATTAATGGCGAAGTGAATCCGAGCATCGCCCATTGGTCGGAGTATATTATTTTCAATATCGTTTAAAGAGTAGGTCTTGTCGCCCAATTTAATGCGCTTAACATCCCAAGTCTTTCCACCGTCCAATTTGGTGATACTACTGAGGGGGTAGTTGTCAACAATGGTTTTCAAAGTTGCAGCGTTATAGGCATTGATCCAATAAGCGAATTTATCGTTTTTGCTCCAGCTATCAACTGGTGTATTGTCAGAGAGCAGTTTGAGATATGCTTCAAGAGCCGCTTTATCAACTTTGAGATTTTTATAGTTGACTTTACCAGTGGCTGAAACGTGCTTTTTTAAGAGTGTGTCAAACGCTTCGTGGCTCGGTTGAGCAAAACTGAAAGCACTTGATAATAAAAGAACGAACAGAAGAATTAAATTTTTCATTTTTGACTGTGGTTAATTAAATTAATACGGTGAAACTATATGCTATACGTATAAATAAGACGCAAAGGTTTTGAGTTTTTATCACGCAACTATCACGTTTAAGAGAACTTTAACTATTGTTGAGAAAGATTTGAAGTAAAAAGTTGAGAGATTTGTCTTTTGGAACTTAAAACATTTA
>JAYTUY010000094.1:0-2064 GCA_043744275.1 Saprospiraceae bacterium | reverse complement strand
AGATATTAAAATATTAATTGATTCAGGATCAAGCTGCTCATTAGTAGGAATGAGTTTAGTACCTAAACATTTATTATGTAGAAAAAATAAATTTATACGTCATCTTACAGCTGCTAACAGTTCCTTTCTGGAAATTACACATAAGGTCTCAACACGGGTGAAAATTGGATTGCAGTGGTTTAAAGTTAATTTATTAGTGGCAAATAGTTTAAGCGTACCAGTAATTCTAGGCACAGATTTTTTAAGCTTTCATAATATGAGTTTAGATTTTGGCAAGAAACGTATTTCATGGAACGAGGGATATACGTGTTTTACAACTCGTTCTAGTGTGAATTGTGATTCTAGAAAGGAAATGCTTAGCCTGAGTAAACAAGAAAAAGCACAACCTTTGTTAAAGTCTATTGTAAAAAATGCTAAATGCTTTAAAAAACAAGATCATATAGTCACTCATGAAAATATAACAAATGAACATATGACTTTTGCTGTTACAGATATTGAAGCAGGAAGACCTATTTCATCCCCGACTAGTTTTTATATCTTACCTTCTCAAGCAATTAATATCATGTTGCTTTGTCCACCAGGTTATGCAGATAATACCTATGTTTTATGCGAGGTTTATGACGGGTTTGCTGATAAATTTGATATACTATGCCCAAGAGTTGTTGATAAGATAAAAGATCAGCGAATAATGATACAGTTAATAAATATGACAAATGGTAAAGTTGAAATACCAGCCAACCAAAAATTAGTTACATGTTTTCCTCTTGAAGGTGAAAATGAAGGGATTTCCATAAATTCACTGCAGGAGGTTGAGAATTCTTCGGACGAGAGTTCTTGGCTTAATAAAGTGAGTTTGGAAAACTCGGATCTCAATCCTGAGGAAAAGAAAATATTTTTGGACATGCTCAAAAAACACAGGAAAGCTTTTGCTTTGAGTATGAAGGAAATTGGTCGAACTGATATTATAAAACATGTCATAGATACTGGGGATAGTAAGCCTGTATACGTTAGACCACGTAGATATAATGAACAAGATCAAAAGATAATTGACGAACAGGTAAAAGAAATGTTAGAAGCAGATATTATTAAACCATCTATTAGCCCATATAATGCACCAATATTACTTGTTAGAAAAGGAGAAAAAGTACGACTGTGCTTGGATTATCGGGAACTTAATAAAGTTACTAAGTTTCAGACCTTTCCTTTGCCAACTTCACAGGAATTATTTGACCGAATGCATAATGTGAATTATTTTTCATGCTTGGACTTCTTTTCAGGGTTCAATCAAATGTCTCTTTCATCTGACTCTTGTGAAAAAACTGCTTTTTCTACCTCAGGTAATCATTATGAATTTAATGTTTTGCCGTTTGGTGTTAAAAATGGCGTTTCTGGTTTTAATAGAGTTTTAAATCATATACTTCGGGATAAGTTATGGAAATCATGTCTAGCCTATGTAGATGATGTTTTGGTGATGTCCAGTACTTTTGAGGAACATGTTCAAAGATTACATGAAATATTTGACACACTTGAAAAAGCCAACCTTACACTTAAATTAGCTAAGTGTAGTTTCTTCCAAAAATCTGTTAAGTACCTTGGACATATTCTGTCAAAATCAGGTCTATCCCCTTTCCCCTCACTCATCTCTCTTATCATGGATTGGCTTGAACCAACTAATGCTAAATTAGTCCAAAAATTGTTAGGTCTAGGTGTCTATTTCCGCACTTTTATCAGGAATTTTAGTGAAATTGCTAAACCACTTTATTATTTAACTAACAAGGATGAAAAATTCTTGTGGACAGATGAGTGTCAGCAGAGTTTTGATAAACTTAAACTAAGTTTAACTACTGCTCCCATACTCTCTTTTCCAGATTTTACAAAACCTTTTTTTACTGGATGTAGATGCATCTAATTATGCTATTGGTGCTGTATTAAGTCAACTAGATGAAAATGGTAAAGAACATGTAATACGTTACGGTTCAAAGACTTTAAACAAGTCTAAAGTTAATTACTATGCCACCAAAAAAGAGCTTTTGGCTATGGTCTATTTCATCGATCATTTTAAAT
>JAYTUY010000093.1:0-2069 GCA_043744275.1 Saprospiraceae bacterium | reverse complement strand
TTCTCTTTCAAACCATTTTTATACAGCTTAAATATCCTCAATAAACCCACAACAAATTGTGTTAAAAACCACAATGCACCTAAAATATAGAGACCCCTAGTATCAGCCACAAATTCCATGAGGTTTCAGTTGCAGGCATTTGAGTTTCAATATTCTCTTGAAAAATGGAAATGCTTTGCGCTATGGGCTGCGCTATTTCCATAATTGGCAGCCTCGAAACCTCTTCCATTTGACTCAACCTTTCTGTAAAAAAAGGTATCGCCAATCCGCATAACAGACTGATAATCAAATAGATACGATTGAGACGAAAGAACGTCTCGCGGCTCAAAAGGCTGTAATACAAGCCATAAAATATGAGCCAACAAAGGCTGACTTGGAGGAAGTAAGTGAGCATGATTTTAATGTTTTATAAGTTATTGTTTAGATTTTACATTGAATAATAAACCTTCTGCACCGACATTATTATTTTTTTCTTTATCAAAAACTTGGAGGTTGTTAAAAATAATTTCATCGCCTTCTTCTGCTGATTTTAATAAATTTTTAAGATCTTCATTAAAATTTGCCCCTTCATTGATAACCTCTTTGACCTCTTTTTTAGAATAAAATGATGGTCTTAATAAAACACTGAATTTTAATATTTTAAGTGTTCTTGTTTCTCCTTTTTCAATTACTTTAGCTATTGCATATTCAGCTTGATTGAGTTCTTTTAAAGTTATATCACCGCTACCTTTACCATTTGGTAGTATTATAAAAGGATTTTTATTTATAGTTACATCTACAGCTTTCAAATAGAATGTACCAATTATCGTAGAATCTCCGCCTTTCTTTTTCATTCTCCAATCAAAGGAATAGCTTTCGCCAACTTTGGTATTCTCTAAAATTGCAAGAGCATCTTTATCAAAATACGGGCTATTCGTTTTTGCTTCATACTTGATTATTCCTTTATCCGAACCAATAATCCAATCTGATGTCCATTTTGTAAATCCTATCGGCTTTATTATTTCATATCCATCTAAAACAAAAACTCTTCTAAGGTCTTTGAAGGTTTTAAAGTATAATCCATTACTAATGATAGACTCATTATTCTCTTTAAAAAGACCATATTGAAGGATTAGATGGCTTGGAAATATCTTTTCATTGATATAAATATCTATACTCCCCCACATATATACATCTTTATCATAAGGCTCAATTATTTTAATTTCTAAAAAAGAATATCTATCGCCCACTACTGCTTTTTTTATTAATTTTAAAACTTCTTCATTAAACTTAGCTCCTTGATTGAATGCTGTCGCTAAAATCTCGTCTTTATTGTTAGACTTTACTAATTTAAAACTTTGAAGCGTATATCCTTTTTTTACATTCAAAAATTCTTGTTTTTTAAACCTTTCTGCTATCCAAAAGCCTCCTGTTTCACACTCTAAATTAACTGTACTTTCAGGTAAGCAATCATTTGTATTGTTTTGATAATCAACACGTTGTGTCTTATTTTCACTATTCAATTCAATCGAATTTATAGTATTTTCGATACTCTCAGCAACCCCCTCAGTATTTTTCTTAAAAGAGCTATTGCGTGTAGTAAAAGCTAAAATTAAAAGTACAAATACAGGTGCAGCCAAAGTATATTTCACCAACGCCACCCGTTGCGACCGATTGCGAGTCATCATGATAATCCGTTTTTTAAGTTGTGAAAAATTGAGGTGATTGGCGAGAACCAAACCGCTTCCGGCAGCCGTTTGATTCAGTAATAAGCGACCGTATTGCTTTTTTTCAGTGTTGTGTAAGACGGCAGCATCTGCCAAATATTCATGCACATGACGCAGGCTGCGAGCATATAAATGTACCATCGGGCTCAACCAAAACAGACCCCTTAGTATTTCCATGCCGACAATATCGAAAGAATGTTTCTGTTGTACGTGCGCTCGCTCATGTAGCATAATGTATTGATAATCAGCATTTTGTGCAATTTTTGAATTGATAAAAATTAAATTAAAAAATGAAAATGGTGCTTTGACCCCCTCAGTATTGATGAGTGTAAAGCCTTGTTTTTTCTCTTTCAAACCATTTTT
>JAYTUY010000092.1:0-2076 GCA_043744275.1 Saprospiraceae bacterium | reverse complement strand
TAGCCAACATTGTTATTGAGGCTTTTGAAGCCTTTTCTAAATCTCAATAATTCATATAACTATTATGTCAAAGAACTTGTGCGTAGTCGACACGGTTTAAAACCCTCGTAAAGTTGTAACACATTGAAAATCAATATTTTACATAAAATTTAAATCCTAAAAATATATAAAACGTACTACTCAGGGGTCAATCAATAATTTTTGCAACAAAATTTTATTAAAATTAAAACAATGAAAAAGACAATATATACCCTGCTGATAGTTATCGGCATTTTAGCAACAACCAACAGTTGCACAGATTTGAAAGAACAAATATTGGATGAAACATCCGCTACGGGGCTAACAGATAAGCAAGCGGCGGAAGGTACAATTGCGCCCGCTTATGCTCTTTTGCCAAGCATTTTTCTGCACACCAATTATTTCGCTCTCCAAGAGATTTCTACGGATGAAGCCATTTTGCCTTATCGTGGTGGTACGGATTGGGGAGATAATGGTATTTATCTCGCCATGCATCAACATACATATACAAGTACAGACCCGAACCTTCGCGCCACTTGGAACTTTATTTTGCAGGGTTTATCACGCAGCGTTACCGCTATTCAAGCCTTGCCCGATAATAAAGATCCGAGTGCTAAAGTGTTTTTAGCAGAAGCAAGAGGTATGCGAGCATATTATTCTATGCTGACTTTGGACTTGTTCGGGCTGGTATTTGTGAAAGAAAATAGTGCTGAAAACTCAAAAATACTGAGGGGATCTGATGCCGTCGAATATATTAAAAGTGAACTTTTAGCTGTAGAACCTAACTTAGATGCCACCGTCGGACCCGGTCGTTTGTCCAAAGGAGCGGCTTGGGGATTGCTGGCGAGATTGTATTTAAATGCAGCAGTTTATAGGGATGTTTATGCCGATAAACCTACTTTCAAATCAGAGGATATGGACAAAGTCTTAGAATATTGCGATAAAATCATCATGTCCAATCAATATTCCTTATCAAAAGATTATTTCTCCATTTTTGGCTCAGATAATCACGATAATAAAGAGTTGATTTTTGCAATCGACCAAAGGGCTGATTTGAATGGTCACAATCGGATGTCATATTTTTCTTTATCAGGCGACCAATTCCCTTTGCCTGCATTTCCGAATGCCAATGGAACAGATGGTCCAGGCATTACGCCCGATTTTTATCGTTCATGGGTGACTGCGAATGCACCGATAGACCCTGCAAAAGCTGACCCTCGTTTTTATAAAGAAAACCTTTCTATTTATACGAATGGAAAGGATTCATGTGTGGATGCTGCCAGTTTTAATATCAATAGAGGCATTTTACGTGGTCAACAGTATGGTTTGATTAGAAAAAACGGTGTGTTTTTGAAATGCAGCGATGGCAAAATGCTCGTCGGAAAACTTTTCCATGATACCCGCAATAAGCCGACGTTGGCAGTTGATTTCACTGAGCAAATTGACTTTACCGTAGCTGGCAGTAATTATAATACAGGCTATCGAGTTGAAAAATATGAGTTCAGTAAAAAATCGGCGAGTGGTCGAAATTTTGGAGAAGCTGACTTGGTGATTGTGCGTTTGGCAGATGTTTATTTGATGCGAGCAGAAGCAAAATTGCGTAAAAGCAACGATGCCGCGGGTGCACTCATTGACGTGAATACCGTCAGAGCCGCCAGAACTGCCACCACTCCAGCCGCTCCACTCACATCTATGTCGTTAGATATTTTGCTTCGCGAACGCGGTTTTGAATTGTATTGGGAAATGGTCAGACGCTCAGATATGATTCGTTTTGGAAAATATGAAGACGCTTGGACTGAAAAAACCAATGCCGATAAAAAGAAACGTATTTTCCCAATTCCACAAACGGCTGTTGACGGAGCATCTAATTTGCCTGGTTATTTGAAGCAAAATGAGGGATATTGATTTAGTGAAAAGATAATAGTGAAAAGTGAAAAGTGAAAAGTGAATAGTGCTGCATAGAAAAACTTTACGAGGGTTTTAAACCGTGTCGACTACGCACAAGTTCTTTGACATAATAGTTATATGAATTATTGAGATTTAGAAAAGGCTTCAAAA
>JAYTUY010000091.1:0-6716 GCA_043744275.1 Saprospiraceae bacterium | reverse complement strand
TTGGTTTTTGATTGTCTGAACAACCTTCTCTTTCCAATTCTTCGCCACTTTTCTTTTCAAACTATCATATTAGAGTTTTTTTCGGTCAGTAGTATTATAAAAAATAGATAGTCTATATTATTGCCATTATTTTCTATGAAGTATCAGACTAATTCTTACCTTTGTTTTCAATGTGGCAACATTAAAATATAAAGCATTCTAATTCAATGTTTTATAAAACTTGATGAATATTGAATACGCTTTCAGAATATATGATTCATCATTAAATCTAAAATAAAATCCGCTGCTAAACAATTAGAAATGCAGCGTTAAAATAATAAAAAGTAGTTTTTGTGTTTATTTGTTTGGGTTAGAAGCCCTTGCCTACAAGCGAGGGTTTTCTTTTTTAGAACAACCCATTACCCATAACAAATTGCCCATAATAAAAAAATCCTCACTCCGCGAACGGAGTGAGGATTTGTATTTTAAAGAAGTGTAGATGGGATAAAAACTTACTGCTTAGGAGCCGGGATAAGGCTTGGAGCACTCGCTGGTACACCTTCTTCAACTTTCTTTTCAGTTACAACGCCTTTGATAGTCAAAACACGTGGCTGTTCGCCTTCGTTCGTTTCGATAGTGACAGTCTTAGTAAAAGGACCTACACGCTGAGTGTCATAACGCACTTCAATTTCACCTGATTCTTTAGCCGAAATAGGTTCTTTTTTGTAAGTTGGCACTGTACAACCGCAGCTTCCACGGGCATTTTTAATAACGAGAGGCTCAGTACCTGTGTTTTTGAATTTGAATTTACGGAGCGGGTCGCTACCTTGAGCGATTGTACCGTAATCAATTTCCATTTTTTCAAATGTCATCACTGGACCACCTACTTTCTGAGCCTTAGCCACTACTGCTACTAAAGCCAACATAGTAAGAATTGAGAGTACTTTTTTCATTTCTAAAGATGTTTTATTGTTTAAATAAAAATTATTTTAATAAGAATTTAATTTTATACAAAGCTAAATATCCCTTGAGTATTTTGCTGTTAACGACGTGTTAAAAAATGTTATTTAAAATTTAATTATTTTAAATGGGTTATAATTTACTGTATAAATAATTGAAAATCAATATCTTGTAAATAAATTATTTTAAATAACCTTTTCAAAACCCCTTAACAACGGTAAAAAAGAAGAAAAATTATGCTTTGAATCAACGCTTGTTACCTGGATTAGTATTCGAGGCATTATCGAATTTTTTTTCGTAAATATTGCCTTTAATTGTCAGCACATGTTTTCCAACTTCTTCATTGGTTTCTACAGTCACTGTTTTTGAAAAACTGCCCAATCTATTTGAGTCATATTTGACTTCGATACTGGCAGTTTGACCAGGCTTGATGGGTTCACTTGGCCATTTCGGCACGGTACAGCCGCAGCTCCCACGAGCATTTTTTATTATCAAAGGCTCGGTACCTGTATTTTTGAATTTGAAAATTCGGACACCATCACCGGCTTGAACAACATTGCCATAGTCTATTTCCGTCTTTTCAAACGTCATCACGGGTCCATTCTGAGCCTTCGCTGCACCGGCTACAAGAGCCAGTAAAATAAGGAAAGAAAAAACTTTTTTCATCGTTTGAATTTTATTTTTTATTATAATATTTAATTATGATACAAAGATATATGCCCCCTCAGTATTTACGTGTTAATGAAGTGTAAACAAGTGTTACTTAAATTTAAATTTTTTTAAATTGTTTTTTATATATTTTTAATTAATTGAAAATCAATGAGTTATGTTTAATTTTTATTAAAAATAATTTTTAAATTATACTAAAAAAATAATTTTAATTACTACCTACATTTAAACCTCAACTTGTTTTATTGAATAATTTAAAATAAAATAATAATTTAATATTTGTTTGTAAAAATATATTCACTCTATCATCACTTTTGAGCGGTATTGACAGAATTGAAATTTTAAAAATAAAATTTTAGCTTGCTTTGATTGTCGGAATAAAATTCGGATTATGAGTGAAAAAATATCTTTCAACAGTATTTTTGTTATTGAAAACAAACAATCAAAAAATAATGTTAACTTTGCGGCAATATTGAAGCCTACCAAGTACCACCAAATAATAATCTGAATTAATATGTCTGAAAATCTCGAACTTAATGTCAGTCTGGATTCTCTTTCATTCACCAATGAGAACGATGTGAATCAATACATCAAAGAAGTGCTGAATGATTATGAAACCTGCGTATTGAGCCGCGAAGTCAGTTTGATTGGACGGCGAGAAGTACTAACCGGTAAAGCCAAATTTGGCATATTGGGCGATGGTAAAGAAGTGCCGCAGGTTGCTTTTTCCAAAGTATTTCAAAAAGGGGATTGGCGCGCAGGATATTATCGCGACCAAACCATCATGTTTTCTTTGGGCATCTCTACGCCCGAAGAGTTTTTCGCTCAACTTTATGCCGATAGTGATAATGACCCCTTCAGTGGAGGGCGGCAAATGAACGCCCACTTCGCTACTCCGATGGTGGATAAAAACACGGGCGTTTGGACCAATCATAAAGAAGGGTTTAATGTCTCTTCTGATATTTCATGCACAGCGGGTCAGATGGCTCGCGCGGCTGGTTTGGCTTTGGCTTCCAAAAAATATAGAGAAGTTGCTGAGTTGAGAAATTCTACTACATTTTCAAACAATGGCAATGAAGTTTGTTTTTGCACCATTGGCGATGCCAGCACTTCCGAAGGGGTATTTTGGGAAACTGTGAATGCTGCTGGGGTGATGCGAATTCCTTTGGCAATTTTTATTTGGGACGATGGCTATGGCATCAGCGTGCCAGCAAAATTTCAAACCACGAAAGGCAATATTTCCGAAGTGTTAAAAGGCTTCGAAATGAATGAAGATGGTGAAGGTATTGAAATATATAGGTGTAAAGCTTGGGATTATCCTGGCATGGTAGAAGCGTTTGAAGAAGGCATTGCTCAAATTCGGAAAACGCATATTCCTGCCATTTTTCATATTCAAGAAGTTACGCAGCCGCAGGGGCATTCTACTTCGGGTTCGCACGAGCGGTATAAATCGAAAGAACGCTTAGATTGGGAACATCAGCACGATTGTAATGTGGTGATGCGTCAGTGGATTTTGAGTTCAGGATTTGCTACCGAATCAGACTTGGAAGCCATTGAACAGAAAGTAAGGGTGAGTGTCCGTGATTCTAAAAAGAAAGCATGGGATGCGTATTTCAAACCAGTGGTAGCTGCCAAATCTGAAATTGAAGCCATTTATACACAGCTTTTGCTATCTCATGTTGATAAAACAGAAGACATTACACTTCAGTTGAAAGAAGTAAAAGCCATTCGTGAACCTTTTCTATCAGATTTGACTAAAAATGCTCGACAATTGGCATTTTTACTGAGGGGGTGTCAAAGTGAACCTTTGACTTTGCTCAATGATTGGATTAAAAAAATCAAAATAAAAGCGGAGGATCGTTATCATACACATTTATATAGTGAGACGCCTTTTTCAGCTTTGAAAATACCAGTAGTGCCTCCTATTTATTCTGAGCAATCACTTGTTAAAAATGGCTATGAAATAATCAATACATTTTTTGATAAAATATTTGAGAAATATCCCAACACTTTTGCGTTCGGTGAAGACGTCGGTCAAATAGGAGATGTCAATCAAGGCTTTATGGGTTTGCAAGCCAAATATGGTGTCGAGCGGGTTTTTGACGTCGGCATTCGTGAGTGGACAATCATCGGTCAGGCTATCGGTATGGCGATGCGTGGCTTACGGCCAATTGCTGAAATTCAATACATTGATTATCTCGCATATGCCTTTGCGCCTTTGAGCGACGATTTGGCGTCTCTTCGCTATCGCTCGAATGGTATGCAGCAAGCACCTTGCATCATTCGCACACGCGGGCATCGGTTGGAAGGCATTTGGCACGCCGGCTCGCCAATGGGCACTATTATTACGTCTATGCGAGGCATTTACCTATGCGTGCCACGAAATTTCGTACAAGCTGCGGGTATGTATAATACGCTTCTGCAATCCGATGATCCAGCTATTGTAGTAGAAAGTTTGAATGGTTATCGCTTGAAAGAAAGACTGCCTGAGAATATAGGTGAATATACCGTTCCGCTGGGCGTACCTGAGGTTTTAACTGAGGGGTCGGACGTGACGCTCGTCACATATGGCTCATGCGTCCGCATAGCCGAAGAAGCCGTTGACTTGTTGAAAAAAGCGAATGTTTCAGTAGAACTCATTGATATTCAAACACTTATGCCTTTCGATTTAGAACATATCATCGTCGAATCTTTGAAAAAAACCAATAGAATTGTCTTCCTCGACGAAGATGTACCTGGAGCAGCTACGGGCTACATGATGCATGAAGTGCTTAAAAAACAAGGTGGATTCAGATACCTCGATTGCGCCCCTCGAGCTATAACGGCTAAAGAACACCGCCCTCCTTATGGTTCTGATGGCGATTATTTCAGCAAACCCAATACGGAGGATGTGGTTGAGATTATTATGGATATGATGAGTGAGTAAGGAATGACAAATATACAAACCTTATAGGTTTTAAAAACCTATAAGGTTTATCCTAATATCAATTCACCACCACCATTTTTTTCATTAAAACCTGATTGTCCAATTTTAATGAAATAAAATAAATGCCATTTGAAAAGTTAGAAATCGGTATTTCTAATACCCCCTCAATATTAGGCAGTTTTTGCTCTTTTAAAATCCTACCTAAATGATCTAATACCAAAAAGCTTTTATTTTTAAAAGAAGAAACACCTTTCAAATTAATATAAATAAAATCCTTTGCAGGATTGGGATATATAAACCATTGAAAAACAACATCTTGCGTAGCAGTAGGTGTGCAAAGTGACCCCCTCAGTAAACCCGACCTAAATTCAGTCAAAGCCGCTAACATACGCGCTTTTTGACCGACAGTAAAAAGCCCCATGCAATTATCGTCGGTATAATCCATAAAATTCATGTACATACTCCCTACTCCACACGATAACTGCGGAAACGGCGGGCAACCATTATTGGCACTCGCCTGAAGCGGTGTATCGCTCACCAAATCATCATCGTTGCAAGTATCGTCAGTGCCCCAAATATGGAGTAGATTGAAATAATGCCCGATTTCATGCGTAGCTGTTCGACCTTTATTATGAGAAGTATTGGATAACGCCGCCCCAATAGTGCCAAAAGCGCGATAATCCACAATAATGCCGTCTTCTGCTGGTGTCAACAAAGCATCTTTCAGAGAGGTGGTATAGCCATAAACTGAGCCTAAATTGCATACCCAAATATTGAGATAACTATCAGGTTTCCAATTATTTACGCCTCCTAAATTTTGATAATATACTCGCTTAAAGTCATTTGAAAAAGTTGTAGAAGTTTGTCGGCGAGTGATGCCAGAGGTAGGTTGTCCTGAAGTATCTTTTTGAGCGAGACAAAATTCGATTTCGCAATCTGCTGCTACGGTTTTGAAACTGCCAGGGACATCCTTCGCATCTATATTTTTTTTCCTAAAATCTTGATTCAAAACATCTATTTGAGATTGAATTTGAGCATCTGAAATATTCTCCTCAGCATTTTTCCACACGATATGTACCACAACAGGAATTTTTACAACAGTCCGAGTACGGATTTGCCTATCAAAATTCAGAACATACCCCTCAGTAAAACGCTCTATATTTTCATCACGATTGAAAATATAGCCACAATTTTGAGCAAAAGCAGGAAATGAAAAATAATAGATAAGGAAAATTGAAATTTGTAAGTATTTCATTATGAGATATATTCACAATTGTAATTTTATAATTTATACAAAAATACTCTATAATTCATTGATTATCAAGTATTTAATGAAAAATCATAAAAGACATATTACAATACTGAATAATAAAAAAAATACAATAATTTAGGTAATATTTGTGTAATATTTGAAAACAATGTTTATCTTCGTCTTAGTTTTCTCATAGTATGTTTGTTTTTTCCTGCACCACGATCCCTCCTGAGGTGCAGGATTTTTTATGCCCTGCACTTTCGTTACCGTTTTCTAAATCAAATCAACCGTAAAATAATGAAATATAACCGTTTCGGAAACGTGACTTGCAAGTACACCTGATGAATGCCTAAATTTGGCTTATAAGTTTTCTCATAGTATGTTTACCTGGTCTTCCTGCGCCCAATTTATTGGTGCAGGATTTTTTTTTGCTGCAAATTTTGATAGAATAATCAGTCAACAAGACGATTGTTGACACTTACTTCATATAATATTTACTTGAAATGTCATTTTACTGTATTTTTTTTAAGCAAATTCTGTATGAATTTAATTGAACTTAAAATGACCGTTTTCTAATGATTTGCTACCGTATTCTCAAAATTAGTTCCCGTTTCGTAAATCAGAAAACACGTATCGTTTTAAATACCTAACTTGTGACAAGTTTTCTCATAGTATGTTACTTTGTTGAGTTCCTGCTGCTCCTTTGGAGAAGCAGGGATTTTTTTTTGTAGAAATTTTCTCACCTATTTTTTTGCTCCCAATATTCAATCTTGCCTACAAATATTTGTTCTTCCAGTAATTTACATATTATAAAATTATATAAATATTTATTTTACCTTGACATTGTTAAATTAGGAAAAAAGCTACTATGGTTTAAAAATTGTTGAATAAAGAATGAAACAGGACAAAACTATTGGGGTCTAAGTGTAA
>JAYTUY010000090.1:0-2095 GCA_043744275.1 Saprospiraceae bacterium | reverse complement strand
ACGCTCCTATTCGGGAGAATTCGATGCCTTTAAAAGCCAATAACTCATTGAATGTCAAAGGATAAATTTCAAAAATCTTTTTACGACCTGCCAACGATCAGCAATTCTCGCTATTAAATAAAACAAGAATATTGCGTTAAATAATAATAGAAAAAGCCCTTAAATCATCAAAGGGAAATCGATTTTGGTTTCTTTGACAATGATACGATAGATGACGTTCATTGACATACAAGGAATTAAGTCAAAAATATGGCGAATTTTTTCCCATAAATTTTTCTTGGTTTTACAATATTTTACGGCTTTGTCGAAAGCTGTATCTAATTTTTGAGCGATTTGGTCAACCAAAAAAGCTAAAAAAGTGAGCAACATAAAATTAGTGGTCAAATATTTAGAGCCGTGACCGTATGAATGTTCCAAATGATAGCCTTGATTTTTTAAAGTATTAAAGGTTTCATTTTCAATTTTCCACCGACTTCTGCCAATTTTCACGAGTTCTTGAATATCTTTTTTAGTTATGGGTAAATCCGTAATCCAAGCATTATGATAGATGCGTTTACCTTTGACATCGAATTGTTCGTATTCAAAATAGTTGACGAAAATATCTTGATTTTGACCATTGAGAATCAATTGATTATGCCAACGAGCGCAACATTTTTCACCTTTTTCATTGACCCAACTATGTTCTTGAAGTGCATTTTGCGCCCTTAGTTTTTCTACTTGAACAAGAACGTAACCTTCTTTTATGCCTATAATAAATCGCATATGATGTTCTTGAAGTAAGCGAATAAAAGGTCCGGTGGGGTATAAACCATCAAAAACACCCAATAAGTCATACTGTTTTTGGGGCAGTAAATCCCGAATAATGGGGACAAGGCGTTTGGCGGCATTCTGTTCGCAATCGTTTTTGGTCGCACCATCTTGACGCACAATCGCTTCGGCTGATACAGGAAACACTTCTTTATGGTCAGGATGTGCCAAAACGCAACCTAAAGCTTGATGATGATAAGTGATTTTTGTCACTTCGCCTTTTTTATTCTTGTGCTCTTTACTCAAGCAATGAGGACAGGGTGCTTCTGTTGAACTATTGTTACAATAATGTTCCGTGCCATCAAATAAGAACGTGGTATAGCGACCTAACACTTTATACTTATTCATAACACCCTCTCTTTCAAGAACTTGTAAAGGATGTCTAAAACATTCTTGAAGATATTTCGGGTCAATGCCATCTATACCTTCGCGTAAAGCTGAGTCCGATGGTAAGTTAGCAATTTGATAAATCCGTTCTAAATTCGCAGAGCGTTCATCATAATTTACGCGATAATGATGCAACGACGGATCTTTTAAATGAAACATTGCAAACGCGCTTTGTAAATAATCGCACAACGGAACTTGGGCATTTTTATAACGATGCTCGTGTATCTCTGAAAACGCAGTTTTTATGCCTTGGATAAGTTTATCTACCATTAGTTTCGCTTTTTTGACGCTAATGTAGATATTTTTCAGTATTTTATAGTCGTATGGCTCTTTTCGCTAATAGGGAGAATTGCTGTATATCACCCATTCTTGAATCCGATTTCATTTAGTCATTAGTCTTTGACAAAACAAAAAGCCGTGTCGTTTTTAAGACGGCACGGCACAAATTACAGTTAAATAACTTAAAGTTATTTAGGCTGCAAAAATACACTATTCCTATTTTAAACAGCTAAAATTATTTTAAACCTATTTTTTAACATTCTAATTTACAGAAAATGAAACAGTTAATCAATCTCACAGCCGAAGCCGTTGAAACATTCGCCCCCAATGCAACAAGTATCTTTACAGAAGCCAAAGCCGCGATTTTATCAGGTAATATCAGCACTTCAAAAGTGTATATCCTTTTTCATCAGTTAGCCGAAACATTTGATATGCTCAAAAATGACCCCGAAACGCGGGACGCATTTGAGCGCGAGTTTTTGAGTTTTTGTACCACCGTTGGTAAAGAAACCGCCGTGCATGGCTTCAATGTCAAAGTATCTGACCGAAAAACCTACGATTTTACAGCCTGTAAAGATTGGACATACAACCAAGCTACTAAAAATTTGGACGAGGCAAAACG
>JAYTUY010000089.1:0-2096 GCA_043744275.1 Saprospiraceae bacterium | reverse complement strand
GCGTAACAAACTACTTATCCCGTTTGTGCTGCTTATAGCACTCTTTTTCGCTGCTTGCCAGAAAGAATCCAGTAACGAAATCTTTGAATCCGACCCCTCCGACCCCTCAGTAGCGGAAGTACAAAAAGCTCAACAGGACTTGTCTGAGTTGATGAAAGCCCACAAAATGGTCAATATTTTAAATATGGACCTTGATGATCTTGCCCATCTCAAAGCTTCAAAAGGGCTTGAAACGAGATCTGCTGGAACTAACCAAGTAATCAGATTGGCTGAAAATCCTGATTTTAGACATTATCAAGATTTAGTAAAAAGAGCCATAAATCCTAAAGATTACAAATGCGACCCTACTATTTTAGATGATTATTTTGCAAAAATCTTAAATGCTGATAACTGATATAAAGTAGTTTAATTTATTGATATTCAATGTTTTACATTTTATTTTTACCTATAATTAAAATGTTTTAATGTTTCTTCAATTTCGTTTTTTGATATTTTTCCCTCATCAATTAATTCTTTCATTTGTTGGTAATGAACCATGACTTCTAATCCTTTTAAAATAAAGAATGGTGATACGATGTCTTTTCCATTTCCTAATTTGGCTAGAAATACGGTTATTTCATGATTCTTAATTGTTTTTTGCAATTCATCAAAGTAGCCTGCTAAATAGAAAGCAAGGGCGAGTAAATTCTTAATTGATTGAAAATCACGTACTTGGAATGTTTCCCATCCTAAATTTTGTTTTAAGAATTTGAATACGACCTCAATTTTAGCTCTTAATAAATAAGCCTGATACACATTTTTAGCGTCTTGGGCTGTTAGTATCAATCGATTTGTGATTAATAACATGGGTTTTTCAAAAATGGGTTTATTGGCACTATTCAATAAAGTAATTTTAATACAATAAAAAATATGACCTCCGATGTTTAATGCTTCCCATTCAATATGAGATTTGGCGTTGAAATATTTTTTATTTTTTATTTTTAATATAGCAATATCATAGCTTGATTTATGCTTAAAAACCTTGTCTATCAATGGTTTATACTTTATTGTTTTTGATATTATTTTTGTTTTAGGTGTATAAAGTATTTCACGTTCGTTGGATAAACGATTCAATTTAAGGCGAGTAATAAATTCATCACCTAAGTCATTAATATAATTAAAATAAGTTTCGCCATCAAATTCTCGGTCTTGAATATGCGTCAAAATAACATTTTCATTCGTTTCTTTAAGGGTATTATGTGTTGCCAAAACAGTATCTAAAAACAGTTTATGTGTGTTTTGATAAGTCCCGTTTTCGATATTTTCCTTAGTTAGCGTACTAAGAAGGGGTGTTTCAGGGGCATTTTTAAATAAATTCACATTTGCTTCGGTCACAAAATCAGGATGTCCAGTACTGTAAGTTGTATGTTCTAATAAATCAACAGTCGGTTTTAATGGGTCAATAGCAATGCTATTAAACGTTTTATAACCATTAATAGTCGTTTTTTGTAACGATTGGACTTTACCAATATGCTCTAAGGCTTGGGAATTTTCCTTACGAATGTCACAAGCGTCGTGGATGACGTAAACACGCGCACTTTGACACAATGAAACTTGCGTCTTTTGGCGCACTTCTGCCAATAAAGTATCGCTATCAAGCGTAAATATGTGGTCACCGTTCAAAAGACTGTGAAAAGTATGATATTCATTTTTATCCTTAGCCATGCTGTAAATACGTAAGTGACGACTTAAAATAACAGCATTAATAAGCGAAATAATGTTTTTTTTACCCGTTTATCGTTATAAGTAGTCAAAAGCGAGCGGAAATAGAAATCAACCATTGTTATTTTTTTCGCAAAACTAAGCTAAAATAAGAGAATAGACATTGAATATCAAATAGTTATAGACTTTATATCAGTTATCAGCATCTAATTTTATTTTAAAATCTATTCCTATGTCAAAACTCTTTGTTTTTACGGTTTCCTTAGATGAAGGTGTTAGCCAAATATGGCATTTTCGGGCAGAAAATACTTTATCTATTGCTCAATACCTTTTGAATAATCCAAAAGAATATTCTGATTTAATGGATTATTTGCCCATTGGCAAAAAATTAAATG
>JAYTUY010000088.1:0-26287 GCA_043744275.1 Saprospiraceae bacterium | reverse complement strand
CATGAACCTTGGTTGAATTACATTATTAATGTAGAACGAAAGCCTATTGAATCCACTTTTAGCGAAATAACCGCATTATTAGCAAGAAAAATTCATGCGGTATCTCAAAAAGGTTTCATTTTGAAGGTCGTCATGATGCTCTTTGCTCATTTGGTAGATCAATTTATTAACTAGCAACTTGAATTAGCTTAATAAAATCGGTGCTATCGGCTGAAAACATCTCTGTACCCATGCCCTTAATTTTATCCATTGCCGTAGGCTCTGTTTTGCCTTTAATTGCTAAAATCAAATCTTTAGCTGCTACAATTGCACTAACAATGACCGTAATAAGTGCAATACAAGCGGGACCGCAATTAACACCCCCCTCTTTAATTTTCGCTATTGTCAAATCTGTTTCAGATAGCATTTTGATACTCGTGAATGGGTCTATTACCTCACCGCTTGATATTGCATTTTGCCGCATTATGCCCAATCTGAGCCACTCCATAATATTAGCCCTGTCAATCTTGCTTATAGTTGCAATTTCGGTCGTCGCTAATTGGTGTTGCCCTATTTTCCATTTTTGAGTTTCACGTACTTTCATGGCTTGCTCGTCGGTTGCAAACTCATATAAAACATGATGTGCTGACTTTTCAAAGTGTTTGTTAAGTGTATCTTGCATGTCCTTTTGTCTAAGACAATCTGCATTAGCACCAACTATAACAAAGTCATTTCCTGTTCCATTGGCTGAATATTTAGTATAGCAACCCGAAGTAACAGTAAAGCCATTTATGCCATTTTCAAGCGGTTGCAACTGTAAAAGTGGGTCTAAGCCATCCGTCATACGTTTGCGTCCTACTAAAGCAATACCGCTTTTACTTGCGGTTGTAAACTGCTTTGATGCGTTTCGGATAGCTTCATAAACAGGGTAAAGCCTTTCATCAGGTATGCCTGATGGCATAGCATTATTACCGTGTAAACCGTTATAAATTGCACTTAAAAATTCATTTTCACCTTTGCGCCATAGTTTTTGTAAGTCGTGACCGCCATACGCTTGTTGATACGTCCTTAATTGCGCTCCCAAAAGATGTAGATACATCTCGCCCGATGTCATGCCCAAAAAGTTAAAATAATCCTGTTGGATATTAGTTTTAACAGGCTCTAAACCGTGTACAAAAGTTAAAGGCATATAATTTTATTTTGAAAATGCTTTTAAAATGAGATAACTAACAAAAAATTTTGTGGCATTACCAAAAAAATTACTGTTTGTCGGCTCTGTATTTGTCGTTGTTGCCGTTCCGTTTATGCCTGTCGGGAATTTTGTAATTTCATAATCTTCACGATAAGTAAACGGCACTTCATACCCAAATTTCCAATAAACGCAATCAACGGGTATAATTTTGTTATCAGCGTAAGCAATCAAATAAACGTGTTTAATTCGCTTACTTCCATCGTAGCCCGTAAATCTAAATTTGTACGGTATTTTCAATTCTCTACAAAATGCGGCACTAATCAATGACATACTTTTACAATCTCCAATCCCTTTAAAAAGTAAAGCGTTGGCACTATGAACAGAATCGTTATTGACTGAATCGGCTACATACTTTATATTAGCCCTTACAAATTGCCAAATGTTTTTAAGTGTCTCGGTATCATTACACCCCCTCAGTAAAACAGCCAAATCTTTAACAATACGCTTTTTATAATTTATTTCATCTGCATAAATTATTAGGTCTTGTATGTCCTGCGTATTGTATTCAAGTTTAACCGTATCGGTTATTCCATCAGGTTTTTTAATGTAGTTTTTCCAATTTACCCCCCCTACCCTGTTCATTACATTATACGGTTATTGAGTTCAAATTTAAGGCTACCTGAAAAAGCCGTACCTTTCAAATAAACCTCACCATTGAAAGACTTTTTATTGATTAATGATTTGATTTCATTAACCAAAGTGCTTGCTAAACTTAAAACTGTTGTCCAATAGACTGTTGATTTTATATGAATCAAACTAATCTCATGTCCTTTTATAAGGACTGAATCTAACACTTTTACATCTGCAAAACGATTGCCTTTATACTCTAACCATCCGTCCAAACCGTCAAAAGGCAACCCTAAATCGTTATTGTTCTTTATCGGTAAAGTCATTTCTATAACCGCCCCGTAAATGTGTATATCTACATCGTTAACGGCTAAATCTCCAAAAATGAGTTTACCGTTTATGTTCTCACCCACTTTTGCAAAAGCGTTATAGAGTAAGTATAAAATTCCTATTATCGTTAATGATTTTGACATATATAAATGGAAACAAATACAATGCACAATTTTAAAAAACTATGTACATATCTGTAAAATACTGTATATAACTGTAACTAACTGTATTAAAAAAAAGCCGTTGCGATAACACCGCAACGGCTTAGGCTCATACGCCCACTTAGAAATTGAATTTGACAACATCATTTTGGCTTATGAAAGAATTGATTTCATAAGCCAAAATGTTTTTTAATAACCTCGCTCTCTATACTATCAAACCTCTGTTTGCGCCTTGCTCTGAACGTCTCTAAAGAGATATTAAGTTTCTCTAACAATCCTGTCTCAATTACTCTTTTCTCTAATTTGATATAGTCTATCCTGTCATTATTTGGAAAGAAAAACCCTAACCTCAAAGCGATTTCTTTTTTAGAAATTGTATTCATACAGATTATAATTTTTTATATAATAAGGCACAAACCCCATGCCTAATTTTGACTTATCAAATTACCCCCTCAGTATTTTATATATGGTTTATGAGGTTTTACGACAAAAATCTTAAAACGTTGCAAAGCGTTGAAAATCAATACTTTAAAAATAATTTGAAGTATTTTATATGTGATTTATACCTGATTTCGATATAGTGATTTTCACCCTATCCAAATTCGATAGGGTGAAAATCACTATATCGGATTCGATAAGGTGATTTTCACCCTATCGAATTTGGATATAGTGATTTCGATAGTATGGAAATCACTATATCTTATAAAGCAATCACTTTCTAAAGCAAAAAAACAACAATACGCTAAAGCGATTTTTTTTATAAAAATTTTTTTCTTTTTTTGAAAGTTGCGCCCGACCCGACCGTTTGCCTGTTTTTATCGCTTTAGATTAATTTTAATGTGTAAACCGTTGATTTATATGAGTATATGTTTTTAAAGTGCTTAGAATCGAAATAAATGACATAACTAAGTGTGAATGAGCTTTGATAACTCATACCTGAACAATCACATAAAAAAAGCCCTGTCCAGTTGGACAAGGCTCAGGATAATATTTATAACCGAATCTAAAACTTCATTTTAAGGAAATTCTAACTTTGTAACAATAACAATTAAATAATCTTTCTCTTTTTCAATCCATTGCTTTATTTCAATGTCTCTACTCACTTGATGAAAAAAGGTTAAAAATGATATTTTGTCTTTAAGTGCGCTGATTAAAATTTTCATTTCCAAATCTGATAAGGATGCCATATTGTTTGTTTTTAATGATTTTAAAAAAGCACGGGATATTTTACTATCCCGTGCTAACTTTAACAAAGAAAAATTTATTCTCCAAAAACTTTACATACTTTGTACGGATGCTTCTTTATACCATTCGCTGACTTCTGCCCCTACCCTGTTTGGATAGTCTTTAATATACCTCGTCAACTTGGGCGTAATGTTACCGTTTTGTAATTCTCGTAAATAATCGGCTCTAAGGCATTGCAAAGTGTGGTTATAATGTTCTTTACTACTCTTTTTCTTTGCCTTTTCAAGCCTATTAAATGTCATACCTACCCAATTTATGAACATATTTGGCTCATACCACTTTTTTAAGTGGCTTACATAGATATAACCGTTAACTTGCTTATCAAGCCCTAACAAATTAAAATCATCTGCTTCATTACCGCTTTCTAAATCATCGTTTACAATTGGTTTAAACATGTTTAAACCAGTTTGTAAATTGGTCTTATTGTTACTCGCCGTTGAGTTTTGACCGTCGTTAACAACGGCTACGGCTTTGAATGTTGACCGTTTAATTTGCTTTCAGATAAAAGAATGTTGTTCTTATCTTTATAAAACTGTATAGTTTCATCTTTGACTTTTAAAGCATCTTTGAGTTCACCAATTTTAGTTTTAAGTTTCTCAATTTCCCTTGCATAATCAATTGATTGTGAATTATTTTGCTGAATTTGTAAATTAATAGGATTTCCGATGCCGTTTAAAGATTTGTGAATCTCATATTGCTTTGTTTCATGGAAACCTCTTGCAGCAAAAAGCCCAATTTCAAGAATTAAGCACAAGGAAAAAGCCATAACTGAATAATTAAAAATGTCGTCGTCGTGATAAGTGACAATTGTAGCATTTTTTTGGGCTATTTCCTTTTTATGTGTTGACCACGCATTACGGGCGTTTTCTAATTTTTCGCTCAAATTGCGTAACGTGCCGCTTCCTGCTGATTCCTTTGTAGCTTTATTTAAGGCATTTGTAGCAACAACTAAAGAATTTTCAATGCTTGCATCATAACTAATCTTTTCAGCCGTGCCATAAACTTTTTTAGCCAATTGAGAACCAGTAAAACAGAAAATCAGTGCTGAAATAGCCCAAAAAAATGCCAAAATCTTAAAATTAACACCTTTCTTTTTTTGGTTAAATTGCCTTGTCTCTCTTGGCTGCTCTACGTCTTGCGTTTTTAAATTTGCTATAAAATAGCGTTCCATGTAAACACCTTTAAACCATTCTAACGCCAAAGCCAAAGCAGCGATAAAGACGGTTAAAAAGATTTTTTCAACCTTTGACACGTTAATAAATTGGATTAAACCGATTGTACCCCCTGCGATAAGTACGTGAGGTACTAAATACAATAGTCTCGTCCACTTGGTAATGTCACTTTCTTCAAACGCTTCTTTTTCTGCGTACTTGTCGTTTAAAGTGTCGGATAACTCCAAATATTTTGGGTCATCAATTTTGTTGTTTTTAATTGAGTTAATCATCTGAAAAGTTTTAAAATGTTAAAAAAATGAATTAAATAATACAATAAATGATAAAAGCGACAAAAGTTAAAAGGATAATTAAAGGGTCTTTATCCTTTTTCTTATCCGCATCGTTTAAGTTTTTGTGTCTTGTAGTTGAAATAATTAGGGAAATAAAACCAATAAGAATACCCCAAATGAAAAAATAATTGTAAATCATATCTGAAAAGTTTTAATTTTGTGAAAGATTATTGTTTATACTCTAATCTGAAAAGTTTTATCGTTAGGTACAATCCGCCAGATTGTACCTTTTTTTTGTTTAAAAAACCACCCCCTCAGTAAAAAGGGGGTAGCGACTACGAACACTATAAAAATCGTATAATATGAATCCTACACTTTTTTAAATATTGTGTTATAGTTAGGTTGTTGTGTAGGGTTTTTTAAGTTCTCTGCTTTAATGGAATCAAAAACTTTCTTTAACTCTCCGCTTGTCTCATAAGCCTTTTTCAAGGCTCTATATCTGTTCAATTGGTCGTCGTTCAATTGATTTTCAACCTTTGCTGTATAAAATAAAAGGCTCTTAACATTGTCTTTAAAGTCTGCGTACTTAGTTAAATCATTAGCATTATTCATCATGTCTTTATACCTCGTTATCTCTGTTTTTATGCTCTCAGGTGTTTCTGATACTGAGGGGGTACTGCTCTTATAAATTTTTGGATTATTCCCTCGTTTCTCTCGTTTAAACCTTTCAATTCGTTTGCCTAAATAATGATAGAAATGGCTGCAAAAATCGTCGTAGGAATCGGTATTAATTGTTCCTAACTGCTTAGGTCTATTAACAAACAATTCAAAATTTTCTTTAATATCATCGCTCGTACATTTGTACTCTTTCATAAGGCTATCTATGAAAGAGAAGTCTTTTAGAAACTCGTTATAATAGATTTTAATTAAATCTTGCTTGGATTGTTGTGGCTCTTGGCTTAAAGTGTTTGGCTCTAAGCGTTTTAAAATTTCTTGTATTTGAGCATCAGAAACGCCTGTTTCTAACAAAATAGATTCTAATTGCGTTTTGGGTGTTTCACGCTTTTCATAACTTAAAACAGGCTCACTTAATGGCTGCTCATAGACTTCTATAAACCATTCGTTACCCTGTTTAATGGTTTTAATATGCCCTTTTGCTTTAAGTTCTTTAATGGCTTCATCTACGGCACTTTTACCGTTGCCTTTAACTGCATCGTTATATAAATCTGAAATTTTGAAAGGCTTGCCACACCTTGTTTTGAGGTCGTACAAATGTTTTAATCGTAGGAAAACCCCCAACGTTTTGTAACTGATAGATTCATTATTCACAACGTCATTGTCTAACGCTGTGTACGGTGGTCTTTTCTCTTGAAAACTTCTAACTTGCATATTCTACGGTTTTATAAGTGTCAATCAAACCTTTTGTATTAAGGTAATTTTCGATATAATTAAGTTCTGATTGTAAATGTTCGTCTGTAAGTTCCCATAGATGCCGAATGACTAAAAAGTTAGTGTATGTCAATTGAAATTCTGTGTTATCAACCCAAAAGCCGTTTTTAAAGGCTTCTCGTTTTTTTTTGTTTTTTGTCTCTATCCCTGTTAGAAAATAACCTACCGTATGCCCTTGCTTTTTATCATTTACAAAAGCAAGAGTAAAAACAAAGCCTTTGTAAAAAATTCGACTTGGTAGCCTATATAAAATAGTTGCGATACTGAGGGGGCAAAGTGTCATAAGTAATGAAATAGTGCTAACTGAGTTTTAATTAAAATATCTCTTTCAATGCGTAATACGGCTCTTGATGCTCTCATGTAAGCAGCTAACTTTATAGCCTTTTCTGCTTTATTTTTTTCTGCTCTATAAGAGCGTTTAGTCTTTTCTACCTCTAAAAATTTATTAATTATGTCGCTATTTTCCATGATATATTTAAAATTTTAATAATAAAAAAAAGCGTTAGTAATCAATTGATTACTAACGCTTTATACATTTTAATTTATGAAATTATCTAAAGATGAATTATTTTTTAAAAAATTCCAATTGTATCTCAATGATTCCAGTTATTCCAAATTTCAATGATTTCAAATTCCAAAATACTGAGGGGTCAATTGGAATTTGGAATAACTGGAATCATTGCAAAGATAGAATGAAATTTATGTGAAGAATTTTATTTTTACATAAATATTTTTTTGGAAAAGTTACCTTTGCAATCGCTTTTTAAAAAGCATTAAAAATTATGGTTTCACATATTATAACTGATTGATAATCAATGAAAAACTCTTATTTTGACTTGGTGGACCAAACCTTCGATTTTCCTCAAGACGAGTTCACTTTGCAAGATAATTGCCTTCAATTTCATGGCATAAACTTGTATGATTTAATAAAAAAGTATGGTACGCCTATGAAGGTGACCTTCCTCCCCCGCATTAGTCAGCAGATTCAAAATGCTAAAAAATGGTTCAATAATGCCATTGACGATATGAACTATAATGGCGAGTATTTTTATTGTTACTGCACTAAAAGTTCTCATTTTCGCTTCGTTTTGGATGAAGTTTTGAAAAACAATGTTCAAATCGAAACCTCCTCTTCATTTGATATTGACCTCATTAAGAAGCTTTTTCAAGATGGTAAAATCAATAAAGACAAGACCATCGTTTGCAATGGCTATAAAGATGCGTCGTATGTTCATAAGATTGCGCATTTGGTGAATAGCTTAGGTTTTACGAATGTGATTCCTATCTGCGACAACCGCGATGAGATTGATTTGTATGATGCTCATATCGTAAAGACTTGCAATATAGGTGTGCGCGTGGCGACTGAGGAAGAACCAAATTTTCAGTTTTATACCTCTCGTTTGGGCATAAGGCATACGCGAGTTGTCAATTTTGTAAAAGATAAAATTTTGACCAACCCAAAGTTTAAGTTCAAAATGCTCCACTTTTTTGTGGATACAGGCATTAAAGACACCACTTATTATTGGTCAGAATTGCGCAAAGCCATTAAATTATATTGCCAACTCAAGCACTATTGTCCTGATTTGGATTCTATCAATATTGGCGGTGGTTTGCCGATTGCGAACTCCTTGAATTTTGAATATGATTACGCTTATATGATTAGCGAAATCGTCCGAACCATCAAAACGTATTGCGATGATGAAGGCGTGGCTCAACCTGATATTTATACGGAGTTTGGAAAATATACCGTCGGTGAAAGCGGTGCAACAGTGCTCGGCGTGATTGGTCAGAAGCAACAAAATGATAGTGAGTTGTGGTATATGGTCGATAATTCTTTGATTACAACTATTCCTGATGCTTGGGCGATTAACGAACGCTATATTTTATTGCCTGTTAATCATTGGAATAAGGAATATACGCGAGTGAACGTGGGTGGTTTGAGTTGCGACAATGCCGATTATTATAATTCTGAGGCGCATCTCAATATGGTGTATATGCCGAAGTTTTCAAAAAATGAAGAAATGCTCTATGTTGGCTTTTTTAATACAGGGGCGTATCAAGATGCACTGAGTGGTTATGGCGGAGTGAAGCATTGCCTCCTCCCCTCCCCTAAGCGTGTTTTGGTGGACATAGATGAAAATGGCAATCAAGTGGATTGGCTCGAATCGGCAGAGCAAGATGCTGAATCCATGCTAAAATTATTGGGATATTGATAAATTTTAAACATTTTTAATATAATACCCCCTCAGTATTTTCACGCTTTAAGGTAATATTTTAACGTTTTTATATGTATAGAGCTTTGTAAATCAAACATTTACAAGGCTCTACTTGTTTTAGGAACACTGTTTTATTAATCTTTATTAAATCAAATATGATGTTTCCAAATTATTCTTTTGAAAAACAATATACTTGATTAAAATAAATATTTACTTTCAAAAAATACTACTGACCAAATAAAACTCTAATATGATGATCTGAGAAAAAAAGTGGCGAAGAATTGGAAAGAGAAGGTTGTTCAGACAATCAAAAACCAATAAATCGCCATGACAAAGGTACACTTTATCGAATTATTTTCAGGAATATGCATTAATATAAGTGAAGAACAACTTAAACGATTGTTACTAATAAGTTTTGGGATAAGCCAGAGCAAGACGGTCAATATAAGTCGGGTGAACGATGAAATCCTCTTGGAAGAAAGTGGGAGCAAAAATTTGGGGAGCCAATACAATTATTTGCTCAAAGCGTTTCAAACAGGGAATTATGATGGTTTCATCAGAAGTTGTTTCCAGTTTTTAGTGATTCACTTTTATGGAGGAGAATCTGGGGTAAAATTATTAATAGATAGGACAAATTGGGATTTAGGGGGTCAGAAAATCAATATTTTAGTCATTGGCTTACTGACAAAGGATGAGATTTTGATACCCTTGATATGGGAAGACTTAGGCTACAAAGGCAACAGCGATAGTGAGACTCGAATAAGGCTCATAGACCAGTTATTGTTATGGTGGCGAGGGATGAATATTCCTGTTCCTCAATTTGAGATCATTGGAGACAGAGAGTTTATAGGAGAAAAGTGGTTGGTAGCTTTAGCGCACCGTCAAATTCACTATGTTATTCGCTTACGCTGTAATTTGACCTTTGAAGCCTACTTAGAAGGCGAATATAAAATGGATATATGGATGGGACTACCAAGTTTACAGCAATATATGCAGGAACATCAGCAAAAGTATGTAGAAGTCGTTTTAGGGGGAGAGGCTATTGCGCATGTATTTATTGTTGAAAATGCCAATAATTATTCAAAAAAAGAGCCTTTTATCTATTTTATTACTAACATGGATGACTGGCAATTAGCCTCTGAGGATTATCGCAAACGCTGGAAAATTGAAGTCTGCTTCAAGCATTTAAAGTCATTAGGATTCAATTTAGAAGATTTCAATATGCAAGGGCAACATAAAACTAATATTTTGATGGCTATATTAACCCTCGTCTATGCTATTACTGTCAAAAAAGACCCTGACGAGCAAGAACAACCAGATAAAGTCATTGAATATAAAAATGGTAAAAAGCATCCCAGAAAATCCGTCTTCAGAAAAGGTATTTCTCGGATAACGCAATTGAAATCTTTTGATTTATTCTTAGAGTATTGTTTTGATACAATCGCTAAATTCCTCTATAAATGGTTTATTTTAAATCAATTATACATTAATAATTTAACAGTTCAGTAAAATTGTTTAAGATATAAGACTTATTGTTTTGAAATGTAAAAATCGAAATTCTACCTATCAAACAATGTTAAATCTAATTTTGATTTTTTATTAAAAGGTATAGAGCTTTCTTCGGGTTTAATGTCTTCATAATAGGCTTTAATTTTGTCTCCATCCCGTTGAACATTCATGACGTAAGATAATTTTATATCGGTTTCTTGATTTGTCATTATTGGGATTTCATGATTCTTATTAAAATACTTAATCTCATCTTTAGAAGGGTCTGCATTTCTATCAAAAATAAACTTTTTATGATTTTCAATCCTATTTTTAATTGAGCTATTATAGAAATCAATAGGAGTTGTTTCGATATTCTCATGAATAATATCTAAAAACATATTATCAACTTCATATCCTATACTATTGCGTTGGGTAGCAATAGCTGCGATTGTAGTAGTTCCTGTACCTAAGAAAGGGTCTAATATAGTATCTCCTTTCAATGAATACATATTTATTAATCTGAAAGGCAGTTCAAAAGGATAAGCAGCACTTCTTTTCCTTGTTTCAGAATTGTCAATTTTTTGTTTAATTCCTTTCAAATCCCATAAATCAGAAAACCAAACGTTTCTTTCTTCCCAAAAAAAAGAGCTTTCCTTTCTTCTAAATTTTTCATCATCATTTTTAAATTGCCTTTTGCCGCCTTTTCTAAATATCAAAATCCATTCATGTTCTAAAGTAACATAAGCACCCGAAGGCAACATGCCTGAACCCATAAATTTATTAGGAGCATTGGTCTGTTTACGCCAAATTATATTGGGTAAGTTGGATAAACCTAATTTTAGAAACGAGGATATTATTCTTGAATGATTAGGATATAGGGCAAACTCACCATTAATAGTGCGTGTGGCATCACCGATATTGATACAAGCAAATCCTCCAGATATTAAAACCCTTTCAACTTCTGCCCATATTTTATCAAGTTCCAAATGCATCAACTCAAAAGCTAAAGAACCATTGCTTTGGTCTAAAGCTTTTTTAATCTCTGAATTTTGTTTTGACATGATTTCATCCCACATTTCAATCATCGGATAAGGTGGAGAAGTCACGACAAGCTCAATTGAGTTGTTTTTGATTTGATGCATTGTTTGTGCAGCACCGATAATTATTTCATGTGAAGTATTTATGGTATTCATACCAACAAAGATAAGAAGGTTAAAGACAATTCTTTAAATTGGTATTTGTTTTCTCATTTATCTTTTTCACCACTCCATAAATCAAAGTAAAGATAATAGCTTTGTCACATCAATAAAAGCAATAAAGATATGGTATCAGCTAAAACGGCGTGTATTTTATGTTCTCGCAACTGTGGGTTAACGGTTGAGATAGAGAATGGGAAGTTTGTGAAAATTCATGGGGATGACGAACACCCTATCAGTAAAGGATATATTTGTCAAAAAGCGGCGCGTTTGGAGCATTATCAAAACCATGATGACCGTTTGGGGCAACCGCTCAAGCGACAAGCGGATGGCTCGTTTACCCCCCTCAGTTGGGAGGTGGCTCTTGAAGAAATTGCTGAAAAATTGAAGCAAATTAAGCAAAAACACAGCGGGAATGCCTTTGCTTTCGTCGGTGGCGGCGGTCAAGGCAATCATTGGGGCGGCGTTTATAGCAAACAACTCTTGGCAGCAATGGGTAGCCGATTTATTTATACGGCTTTAGCACAAGAGAAAACGGGCGACTTTTGGGTCAATGGTCGGTTGTTTGGCAGTCAACAATGCCATACGACCGAAGATGTGGAACATGCTGATTATGTGCTCTTTATCGGTACAAACCCCTTTCAAGCACATGGCATTGTCAATGCAAGAGATACTTTGAAAGCTTTGCAAAAAGACCCCAATCGGACGATGGTTGTCTTTGACCCTCGTGTGTCCGAAACGGCTAAAATGGCGGATATTCATGTGCAACTCAAACCCAGTACAGATGCTTATGTGATGGCTGCCATGCTCGCTATCATTGTTCGGGAAGGGCTGCATGACAAAGCCTTTTTAACAGAACATTGCACTGGTTTTGAAGTCTTAGAAAAGGAATTATTAGCGATTGATGTTGAAGATTTTGTCAAACGGGCAGATGTTCCTTTTGACCTTATTCAAAAAGTGGCGCGAGGTTTTGCAACGGCTAAAAATGCTTGTGTACGCGTGGATTTAGGCACTCAACACAGTCGAAATACAACATTGAATGCCTATTTAGAAAAATTATTGTATCTCATAACAGGCAATTTTGGAAAAAAAGGCGGCAATAATTTACATACGTCTTTGATTCCATTGGTCAGCAATACGGATGAACGAAAGATGGGCGTCAGGACTGCCAAGCATAAAATGTTCCCGATTGGCGGGCTTTATCCACCAAATATTTTACCCGATGAAATTATGCATTCGGGCGAGGATAAAATCAGAGCTGTTTGGGTAGATAGCACGAATCCCGTTTTGACGTATGCCAATTCAACAGCCTACACGACTGCTTTTCAAGAGTTAGAATTATTGGTCGTGGTGGATGTGGCGATGACTGAAACGGCTCGATTGGCGCATTATATTCTCCCTGCTGCTTCACAATTTGAAAAAATGGAAGCAACAGCTTTCAATTTGGAATTTCCTGAAAACTTTTTTCATATGCGGCAGCCACTGTTTCCACCTTTCAAAGATGCTTTGCCCGAACCTGAAATTTATACGCGTCTCTTAGAGAAAATGGGTCTTTTACCTAAGAAATTCCCTGTTTTATCGACAATTGCTACATTAGAACCTCAATCGACGAATCGTTTGGGCTATATGGCAGCGTTGAAAATACTCTTTTCGAGTAAGGCAAATTTGCAGAAATATGCCAGCTCAATCATGTATCGCACGCTCGGAAAGTCACTGCCTAAAAATATGGAAGCTGCTGCTCCACTCATCGGTTTAACACTTTTATATACTCATAAATATTTTGATGCTGTGAAAAATGTAGGCTATAAAGGCAGTCAACGCACTTTGGGCAACACCTTATTTAATGCCATTTTAGAAGGCAAATCAGGCGTCATCATCAGCAAGCATGAATTTGAAGATATGTGGTTGCTTCTCAAAACACCTGATAAAAAAGTGCATTTAGAGATTCCAGAAATGCTCACTGAATTGCAGGAATTAGCCTTAGAAGATTTAACCAATCCTGATTTCCCTTTCGTTTTGATGGCAGGAGAAAGGCGGAGTTACAATGCCAACCAAATTTATAGAGATGTGGCTTGGCGAAAAACAGACCCCAAAGGCACTATGCGGATGCACCCCGAAGATGCGGAAGAATTGGGCGTCACGAATGGTGCAGAAGTGATGTGTCAATCAAGCGTGGGCAGTATCAATGCCTTTATTGAAATAGATAAAAACATACGCCGTAAAATGGTGACTTTGCCCAATGGCTATGGCTTGCGTTTTAAAAACAGCGACCCAATCGGACCTCAACTCAATATGCTCACTGCGAGCAATAATTGTGAACCTTTTACGAAAACGCCTTATCATAAATATGTGCCTGTGAGGATTATGAAGTTGGTTGAGGTTTAGAGATACCCCCTCAGTATTTGACCATTTTTTCATGTAAAAACGCTTGACTATCTCATTGATAATCAAGCGTTTATACGTTTTGCACCCCTCAGTATTTTACCACTTTTACATGCTCAATTTAAACTCATAAAGCATTAAATTCTCCAAAATGCCATAGAATACCACAAGGATCATGCAAGAAACATTCGCGTCCCCAATCAAGCTCACGGATAGGTGTGAGTCGAACGTTTTCATATTTAGACGGAAGATTCAATGCCAATAGGTCATTCCAAAATCGTTTGACATCATCGACTTCCATAAAAAGCATGGTGTTGTCTATCCAATCTTTCACGTAAGCATCTTGCAAATAAAAGCCTATTTCCTCTGTTTTGAAATAGGACATATCAGAGGATATAACATTTTCTTGAAAACCTAAATCGCGGTAAAAACGTCTTGATATTTCAAAATTTTTAGAGCCAATAAATGGTCGGATGGATTTTGCTTTATGTTCCATTTTTTTTGTTATTTTAAATTTTATAAAATAAAGCAAATTTAACTCTTTAAAATATAGGGTTGAAAAAAAAAGCCTTATAATCAATATTTTAATAGGAACGCGGATGACGCGGATTAAACAGATTTTTACAGATAATACAAAAGAAATCTGCGAATATCCGCCCAATCCGCGTCAACCGCGTTCCCATAAATACGCACCTTAAAATGCCAATTTTTTCGATTTTAAAATCAAACTACTGATAACCGACACAATCAGACCGACCGGTAGAATCTCAGTATAAGTCAACAAAGCATTAAAAAAAGGGTTTTTGTATGACTCCCAAAATTGCTTCGTTTCTTCAGTATACTTGTCTATTTCAAAAGCCGATATGTTGTTTTGCTTCATTTCATTGAGTTTGTAGGCGATGTATTTATCGCCAATATCAGGCAGAAAAGTGTAGTAACAAATCAGCCAAGTCACTACATAAAAAGTAGAAGCAATGAGGGTAATAAATAAGCCAATTGTGAAAGCAGTTTTAAAATTAATGCTGCCATTGAGGTGTTTATCTCTATAATTTTTGATGCCCACAAATATCATCGAGAAGGCAAGAAGCATGGAAGCATAACCATAAATCATCCCATAGTCGAAGTCATCGAATTTGCCCATCAGTATGAAACTCACCATCCAAACAGAACAAATTAGCCCTGCGATAACACCAAATGTCAAAATTGTTTTTTTCATTTTATATAAATTTTAAGATTAAGGAATAGGGCAAATATATCCTCCGCTCTATATTTTAAGGTCATACTTTCGGCTAATTTTAGAAATTTATCGCAGAATCATACTTTAGTAGGGGTGATGAGTGATGAGAGATGAGAGATGAGTGATAAGAGCACATCTCATCACTCATCTCTCATCTCTCATCAAATAATCCGCAAAAGTCGAGCTGTTTCAACGGCTTGAGTTCTTCTTTTGACGTCTAATTTTGAGAAAATATTGGTAATATGGCTTTTGACAGTGCTCAAAGAAATATACAAGGTTTCCGCAATTTCTTGATTGCTCAAACCCTTCGACATCATGCTCAATATTTCCATTTCTCTGGCACTCAATCCTAAGGCTTCAATTTTTTCTGTATTGATTTCATAGTCTGATGTGAGTATTTCTCTTTCGATAATCACCTCTTTTATGGTCGGTTTAGATAGTTTTAAAGCCAACCATATACCGAGCAAAGTAAATAAAGTGGCAATAATCCCGATATATACTTCTGTCTGATTGTCAAGAATTAAAAACTTGATGCGAAGACTTGTCATGACGAATAGAAGAATGCCCAATGATAAAGCGTAAATGATGATGTCTTTATATTTTTGAAAGAGTTGAATCATATTGGCAGTTGAATTTAGCTAAATATATATTATTTTTTGGTAACTTCTGAGAAGTCATTTACTCAGGATAGACCCATTGATAGCGATAATTGGTTTTCAAGAAGCGGAAAACGACCTCAACATGTTTTTTTACCCGAGAATCCCTAAAGTACCATAATATCAGGCTTAAATATTCTACTAACATTTCTTTTTTCGCTAAATGTACGTTTTTTTTACTTCTCTGAAGTTACCGAAGTTACCTTTATTAGAAAAACCTAATTGGACAAGTTTCTGCAAGTTTAATTTAAAAGCAATTGTTGTATCTTTGCACCCCCTGAGTATAAGGGTGTATTTTTTTAAAATTTCGACAATAATCATCTTTATACTGAGGGGGTATAATTAAAAATTAAAAAATATATAAAGCATTGAAAACCAAGACCATAAAGAGTAATAAAGTCAATGTCATCACATTGGGCTGTTCAAAAAATACGGTAGATTCTGAGAATTTAATCACCCAACTCAAGGGAAATGATTTCGACGTAGCGCATGATAGCGATCGAAAAGCCAATATTATTATCGTTAATACTTGCGGATTTATTGATTTGGCGAAAGAGGAAAGCGTGAACACGATTTTGGATTATGCCGATTTGAAAAATCAAGGCGGCATAGATAAATTGTACGTCACAGGCTGTTTATCGCAACGGTATAAAGACAATCTTGAAGCAGAAATCCCTGAGGTGGATGCCTTTTTCGGCACAATGGAAATGCCTCAGCTTTTAGCAAAATTAAATGCCAATTATAAAGAGGAATTGGTGGGCGAAAGGCTCATAACAACGCCCTCTCACTACGCTTACTTAAAAATATCAGAAGGTTGCAATCGCACGTGCTCATTTTGTGCTATCCCGTTGATGCGAGGAAAACACATTTCACGCCCGATTGAAGAGCTTGTTCGCGAAGCCAAAAACCTCGCACGGATGGGCGTCAAAGAGCTGATGCTCATAGCACAGGAGTTGACTTATTATGGTTTAGATTTATATAAAAAACGAGAGTTGCCTCAACTTTTAGAAGCTCTGAATGAAGTAGAGGGCATTGAATGGATACGGCTTCATTATGCTTACCCAAGTAAATTTCCAACTGAGATTTTTGATGCGATGGCAAGGCTTCCGAAGGTTTGCAACTATTTAGATATGCCACTCCAGCACGCCAATAATGCCGTGTTGCAACGGATGCGCCGCCAAATTACGAAAGAAGAAACGGTAGAACTCATCAAAATGGCGCGTGAAAAAGTGCCAAATATTGCCATTCGCACCACTATGCTCGTCGGTTCGCCAGGTGAAACGGAGGCTGAATTTGAAGATTTATGTCGTTTTGTAGAAGAAATGGAATTTGAGCGGGTGGGTGTTTTTCAATATTCGCATGAAGAAGATACCTCAGCTTTTGAAATGGCTGATGACGTGCCGCCTTATTTGAAAGAAGAACGGGCTAACCGATTGATGGAGATTCAGCAGGATATTTCGCTCCGTAAAAATCAAGCTAAAGTAGGTCAGACATTGAAAGTGCTTTTTGATAGAAAAGAAGGGGCATATTTTATAGGTAGGTCTGAGCATGATTCGCCTGAGGTGGACAATGAAGTGATGGTGAAAGCGAAGAACAATTATGTGAGAATTGGAGACTTCGCACAGGTCAAAATTACTGAGGCAACGGACTATGATTTGTATGGTGACTTAGTTATTTAAAATGTCTATCTCATTTTTTAATTCATAAATGAAGGATTATATGAGTTTTTAAAAAATTATTTCATTCTATAAAAAGGGTAATGTTGACATTTTTTTATTTAAGAAGTATATCATAAGTGGTCTATACTGAGGGGGTATGTTTTTTCAAATATTTCTTTTCTAAAAGTTTAATTAACTGATTATCAATTACTTTCACTTTAAAACTAAATACACAGTTATTTTAATTATATTTAAAAACACAAATTCTATAAAATTACATATAAACCATTGATAATCAATTAATTGTAGCTGATTAAAATAAGACCTAAATTTGCTACATAAAAAACGTTCTAAAATTTTATATTGAGAAAACACAATCAAATCCTATGGAATTAAGGTACTTTTTCTCCGTTTTATCAAAACGCAAATGGTTACTCCTTTCCGCAATGTTATTTGCGGCTGCCACAACTTGGTTTGTGGTCAATATGCTTCCTAAAAAGTATAAATCTTCTGCTACTATCCGTACAGGTATCACCGATTTTAAGAGCGTTCGCGTGGGTGAACTCAATCCGTTTGTACAAGAGTTTGAGATTGAAAACAAATTCGCCAACCTCATAGAATATATGAAATCGCGCCCGGCAGTCAACGCGTTGACTCAGCAATTGATGATTCATGATTTGACGATGGATTCCGTGGAGAAACCGTTTCGCAAGCTCGATTTTGAGAAAACGCCTGTGTCGAAAGAGCAAATCGATAATTATTTGGCAATGATTACTAAAAATACCGACACAATCGGTTTGTCAGATATGGATTTGCAAAATCTGTCTAATGCTCGTGCTTTAGAAAAAACATATGGTTACGATTATGAAACCATAACGAAAAAGATAGACATTAAACGAGAAGGAAAATCTGATTTTATGCAGATTGAATATATCTCAGAGGATCCGAAATTGACCTATTTTGTTGTCAAAAATTATGCTGACGCTATATTAAGGTACTATTATTCGAGAAAAGATACCACTGAAAAAAAATCAGTTGTCTTTTACAATGACTTTTTAAAAGCTAAAAAGGATTCGTTGGAAAAACTCAATAATAGAATCTACGATTATTCAAAAGCTAATGGCGTAGTCGCTTTGTTGGAGCAGAGTCAATCCATCGTCGCTCAAATAAAGGAGGCTGAAATGGAGCTTACTGAGGAAAGGAAAAAATTCGCTGGTTATAATAAAACGGCTTTGTTATTTGAAAAAAGTCAACAACATTACGCGGATTTTATTCAAGATGATTACAAGAAAAACGTTTTTAACAATGAAGAAGTTAAAAACTTGACCAATGAAATCAACAATTTATATGGTAAATATGGTGAAAAAGCCGAAAAAGATGAAGCTCTAAAAAAGAAAATTGAAGAGCTGAAAGGCAAGCGCATTAATGTGAGCAACAGAATTGCTTTAGGAAAACGGGATGATCAAGACCCTGTGATTCAAAAAAATCAAGATTTATATTTAAGATATATTGACGCTAAGAGTAATAAAGAAGCGGCTGAACAAAAAATAATGGTCTTGGAGTCCAGCATTCAAAAGTTGAGAGGTGAAAAAGCAAAATTGGTGAATAATAATGCGACGCTTATAAAATTGACCACTCAAGCCGAAGTAGCAGAGGATGAATACAAATCTGCCGTCGAAAAACAAAGTCAAGCGAATGCCATCAAGCAGTCTTCAACTGAAGAAGATGCCATGCATATTATTGAGCAGCCTTTGCCCCCTACTAAACCTGAAAATACTAAAGCACCGCTTTTATCCGCTTTCGCAGGAGTGGGAACGGGTACATTGGCAACTATTTTCTTATTTCTTTTGACTTATATGGATCGCTCCTTGAGCACAACTTTCCAATTTTCAAAATTGATTGGTTTGCCTTTGTTGGGCGTGTTAAGCAATTTGAATGCCCGTAAAATCATTACTTTAGACTATCTTTTTGAAGATAAACAGCCTGTCAAAGCCAATGAATATTTCAAAGAATCTCTGAGAAAAATACGACATGATATAGAAATATCGGGCTATAAGTCCTTCTTGTTTGTGTCTTTGAAAGAGCAAGATGGCAAATCTTTCCTCGCGGGAGCATTGGCTTATACTTTTAGTTTGAAGAATAAAAAGGTGTTAATTATTGATACGAATTTTAAAAATAATACACTGACGGGGCTTTCGATGACGCCCGTGACCCCCTCAGTAACAGGCGAAAAAGACAATGCTGAATTGATGCCACAAGCCACTCGATTGTCTATCGACGTCAATCTTCCGTCAGTCACTGTGATAGGAAACAACGGCGGGCACAACTCTCCTTCCGAGCTTTTATCGGGTATAGATTTTAAGAAAAAGTTGAAAGAATTTAGCAAGGAATATGACTATATTTTCCTTGAAGCGGCTTGTTTGAATAAATATTCGGACGCCCTTGAATTGGTTGATTTTGTAGAAAAAGTGATACCCGTTTTTGATGCCACGACTTCTATTTCTCAAACAGATGAAAATGGAATAGCCTTTTTAAAATCATTGGGAGATAAAGTTTTGGGTAGCGTTTTAAATAAAGCTGAACTCAAAACTTTAGTATAAAATGACGTACATACTGTGAAAAACAACTATTGGCTTACTTCCGGCTTCTATTCATTGCTGAATCAGGTGACGATGCTGTTCTTTAATTTGGGAACGGTTTTCATATTGTGGCGCGTTTTAGACAAACCGACTTGTTCCATTTGGGTCATTTTTTTGCTCATAACATCGTTTATTGAAGTTGGCAGAACGGGGCTTTTGCAAAACGGTTTGATGACCTATATCGGTCAGACCCCTCAGTCTGAACATGCTAAAATCAATACGGCTTCGCTTTTTTTAAGCCTTGTTTTATCAATTTTATTTTCTATATTTTTATTGACAAGCGGCTCTTGGATAGGGCATTTTTTCAATAAAAATCCTGAAACAATCGCTCAAATCGCCTCTCTTTTGAGCATCTATGCAGGCACTACTTTGGTACTATCTGGCTTGTATCAATTCAACTTTATTCAACAAGCTAACTTGGATTTCAAGGGTTTGTTTTGGTCGAGCTTTATTAAAAATGGTATGTTGTTTTTTTATGTATTATATTTAAAACTAACAAATAATGCCTTCAATCTCAATCATTTAGCGATTTGTCAATGGGTAGCGGCGATTCCAGCAACTTTTGCAGCCTACCTATTTGCTCGCCAATATTTTGTATTGGATAAAAAAATTGATTGGCATTGGGTCAAAAAACTGTTCCATTATGGCAAATATACTTTCGGAACAAATATGGCAACCATGACATATAAAAATGTGGATAGGCTCATTTTGAGTATGTTTTTATTGGATAAAGTTTCGACCTATGATTTAGCCATAAAAATTAATACTTTGACCGAAGTACCGACCATGACATTGGCAGCGATTCTGTTTCCAAAGTCTGCTCAAAGTGCTTCTGAGTCAAAAAATACTGAGGGGGTAAACAAAGCCAAATATTTATATGAAAAATCGGTAGGCGTACTTTTAGCCATACTTTTACCCGCTGTTTTATTTGTACTCATTTTTGCTGATATTATTATTCAAATCATCGGCAGTGAAAAATATATGGAGTCTGCTCCAATTTTGAGAGTGACTATTTTTTATGGTGTTTTCATGGCATTTGCTATGCAGTTCGGGACGATTTTAGATTCGATTGGCAAGCCGAAATTAAATTTTTATATCACTTTGTTAGGGGCTATAGTTAATCTATCTTTTAATTTTATATTTATCAAATGGTTGGGTTTATATGGTGCAGCATACGGTTCGTTGATAGCGATGACGACTATGTTTTTAATTATGCAAATCATACTTAATCAATTACTCGGTATAAAAGCTTGGAATACACTCACTTATATGATGGCATTTTACAAAGAGATATGGGCAAAATTGTCAGTTTTTATAAATAAAAAAACATCAAAAATGGCTTGATACTGAGGGGGTACGTTTTATAAGTTCTTAAAAAACTTTACGAGGGTTTTAAAACCCTCGTAAAGTTGTAACGCATTGAAAATCAATGTTTTACATGAAATTTATATTCTAAAAAAATATAAAACGGATTACTGAGGGGGTAAAATAGAGAGGGAATTTTAATTTATTGAAAAAAAAATTTACATAATCACAACTCATTTATAATCAATAAGTTATAAAAAAATAACTTAAAAAATACACACATAATACATGAACAAAAGGTACGATATAATAGTCAATTCACTTTTTAGGACAGATCACTCCTACTCTTCCGTATCGTTGAGTTTTGCAAAGGAGATGGCGAAAACACATCGTATTTTCTACATTAACCACCCCTATTCTGTAAAAGATATTTTTGAAAATAGAAAAAATGATGTTCTCCGCCAGCGTTTTCCTGACATCGTTCGTGGTAAGATGCACTATGAAAAATTGCCTGAAATTCCTGAAAATTTCATAGCTGTCACGCCGCCGCCTACATTCCCTATTAATTTTTTACCAGCTGGTTTTCTATATGATTCAATCTATCGGTATAATAAAAGATTGGTTTTAAAAACCATTAAGCAAGTGGTTAAGGATTATAATTTGAAAGATTTTATCTATTTGACTTGCTTCGATCCGTTTTTTGTACCCGTTTTACCTAAAGAATTGGGCGCATATTTGAGTATTTATCAGTGTATAGATGACATCGCCACTGAGCCTTATATTGCAAAACATGGCATTCGACTTGAAAATGAAGCCGCTGCTGAGTCTGATATTACTCTCGTCACGTCTAAAAATTTATGGCGAAAATTTGTAGAAATACAGCCTGAAACGTATATTCTGAATAATGCCGTTGATATTTCAATTTTTAAAGATTTGCCTTATAAAAACTTTGAAAAACCTGCGGAATTAGCCAATATTCAAGGGAAAATCATCGGTTTTGTAGGAAATCTCGACCCAGTTCGGACGGATTATGTGCTGCTTCGTCGCATTGCTGAGGCGCATCCCGACAAGACTTTATTGCTCGTGGGACCCATTAATTCGCCTGAGGTATATGAGCAAGGTTTGGATAAAATGCCCAATGTCCTTTTGGTCGGTTCGAAGCGGATTTATGACATCCCTCAGTATTTGAAGTTTATGGATGTAACAATTCTACCTTCTTTAATCAATCAAATGTCGAAATCGGTTTATCCTTTAAAAATAAATGAATATTTGGCAGGTGGAAAAGCCGTGGTTTCTACCAATTTCAGTGAAGATATTCGCACCTTTAAAGATTATATCCATATTGCAGACGATCATGAGCATTTTATTAAACTCATTGACGTTGCGATAAATGATTATAGCGAGGAAAAAATTGAGCAGCGCGTAGCTTTCGCTAATCAAAATACATGGGGCGACCGAGTGAGGCAATTTTGGGAAATCATAGATGAACATTCTGAAAAAAAGAATAAAAAAACAGCTTTCGTAGGTCAATAAGTAGGTTGCCTTAAGTAATCGTCACTTTCAATTATTTTATAAAATGTTGATAATCAGCAAAATAAACCTTCGAGGTTTCTAAAACCTCGAAGGTTTAGTGTCGATTATTTAAGTCCACTTACTTAGAATGCATTTTGTATTGATTAAAATTTGAAAATTTTTGAAAATTATGGCTTCTTTTAAAGACCATATAAAGTCTAATCCGACTTTAAAAAAATTAGTGCAATGGTCGATGATTCCACCGCATGACTACCGCCCGCGCCTGTGGGTACGTGCGTTGGTGAACCCGTTTGTGCATAAAAAAAGCCGCCATTCTATCATTCGGTGGTCGGCTCGATTGGACGTTTTTCCTTACAATCGCTTTGAAGTAGGTGCCTATTCTATCATCGAATCTCATACTCTCATTTCTAATGGCGTCGGTGATGTCATTATTGGAGAGAAGGTTTTAATTGGCGCAGGAAGTAAAATTATAGGTCCTATAAAATTTGGCAATAATATATTAGTTGCTCAAAATGTGTTGATTAGCGGATTAAATCACGATTTTGATGATGTTAGCAAACCGATAGTCCTTCAAGGGTTTTCTAAAAATGACATTACAATTGAGGATGGCGTTTGGATTGGAGCAGGGGCTATTATCACAGCAGGCGTTACGATTGGACAGAATGCAGTCGTCGGTGCAGGGTCTGTGGTGACTAAAAATGTTGAAGCTTACTCAGTGGTGGTAGGCAATCCTGCACGCATGGTTAAAAAGTTTGATTTTACAGTGAATAAATGGGTTAAAATGTCAACAACTACACCGATTTTAACGTAAAAAAAGGGTTAAATTGTTTCACATACTGTCACGCAAAGCGTGATGGCGCAAAATGCGATCAAGGGGGTGTTTTTCAAAACCTTTATCAGCAAATTTTAACTTATTTAAATACTCATGACATGAATTTTATTAACTCAGCCTACGGAGATTTGGAGGAATTGGCTTCGGCATATCGGAATAATTATATGAATGCAGACCCCTTTCCAAGCATTCATTTTAGAAATTTTTTTAATGAAGACATTTTGAATGGCGTTTTAGAAGAATATGAAGACCTTGAGAATAATGCACCTTTAAAATTTAAATCGCCAAATCAAATAAAATTAGCTTCCAAAGGGGAAAATAATTTTGGTCCTAAAACAAGAGCCTTTGTCCACTTCCTCAATTCAGAACCTTTTCTGCAATTTTTACAAAGCATTTCTCAAATTGAAGAGACTCTCCTGCCCGACCCTTATTTGGAAGGTGGCGGTTTTTTCAAAATAAAATATGGCGGTTATGTCAAAATTCATGCTGAATTGAATAAACACCGTTTTTCAAAGCTCGATAGGCGGCTAAATGCCGTGATTTATTTGAATCAAAATTGGAAAGAAGAATATGGTGGTCATCATGAATTGTGGAATAAAGAGGTAAGTGTATGTTTAAAAAAAGTCATGCCTGAGTTCAACACTTTAGTCATTTTTTCAACAACAGATGACTCGTATCATGGCTCACCAAATCCTTTGCAATGTCCACCAGAATTTTCAAATAAATCGTTATCATTGTTTTATTATTCAAATGGACGCCCAACGCATGAAATAAATGAAGGCTTTGATGACCATTCAATCGTTTACAAACCCCGCAATGGGAATAAAAAAGACAATAAAATGTCTGTTTATAATGCCTTATTGACCGTCAAAGATGTGATTTTGGCATTTACGCCGCCCATCATTCCGCGTGTTACAAAAAAGATTTTTCGTTAAATGTTAAAATTCAAGACTCATGTTTTCTCATAAAAATCCATTTAAACTAACAACAAAAGAACAAGTCATTGAAATTATTGGCGTCGTTCTATTTTTAATGGTTTTCATCGGTTCATTTCTCAAGGTTTTGTTTTTATAAAAAACAAAATGAAGGTGTTTTAATTAAACACCCATTTTATAAACATGATAATAGACAACATTCTATCCATAAAAGATTCAATTAAGCAATGGCTTAAAAATCAGGTCATTGGTCAAAAGCTGAATAATCCATTCGGTTTTTTGGTATTGACAACCCTCGGTTTAGTCTTTGGCAGCCTTGTGCCTTTGCTTGGAATAGGCATCAGTGCCGGCATTGTTGTGGGCGTCGTTATGCTGCCTTTGATTGTATTTTGTATGTTTTACCATCAATTTGGCATAGCCTTCACGCTCGTCGTCGCCTTTCTCGTTCAGTATATTGGCAAATCAACAGAAGCCCCTGTGGGTACTTCTCTCGATGGTTTATTACTCATTATGATAGCTGGCATATTGGTGGGTCAAGTCATGAAAAAGGATTGGTCATTTGCGAAAGACCCCCTCAGTACATGGCTCCTTTTATGGATATATTTCAATCTTTTTCAAATCCTTAACCCTTCTCAAGAATCCAAAATGGCTTGGATGTACACAGTCCGAAGTTTGGCTGTTTTGAATTTACTCTATTTTATTGCCTGTTATGCCTTCAATTCGATTGAAAAAATCAAATGGATGATCAATTTTATAGTCGGTTTAGCATTCGTCACGGCTGTTTATGGTTTAAAACAAGAGTTTTTAGGATTCAGTAATTCAGAAAAAGCATGGATTTATGCTGATCCCGAACGCTTCCAATTATTTTTTCAATGGGGACGAATGCGCATATTTTCCCTTTTCAACGATGCCATGACTTTCGGTATTATGATGTCATACATGGGCGTATTTTGCCTTGTTTATGCCACTGCACCAATGTCTTGGAAGGGTAAATCTTTTCTGGTTTTCGCTGCTATGTTGATGTTTTGGTCGGCTGCCTATTCGGGTACACGCACGTGTTTTGCCCTCATTCCGCTTGGATTTGTCTTTTTTGCTATGATGACACTGACAAAAGAGGTGTTATTGGTCAGTTGCGCTTTCATCGTTTTGGGTACGGGCGTGATGCTCAAATCGACTTCCAATGCTGTTTTATATCGCATTCAATCTTCTTTCAAACCGAGTGAAGATGCCTCAGTTCAGATTCGTTTTTATAATCAGCAACGGATTCGACCGCATATTTATAGCCATCCGATTGGTTTTGGACCGGGCAGCACGGGCTTGTGGGCAAGACGTTTTACACCCAATTCGTTTTTAGCCAGTTTTGCACATGATAGTTATTATGTGCGATTGGCAGTTGAGGAAGGTTGGATTGGTTTAATGCTGTATATGGCATTTTTATTCGTTGCCCTCCGTCGAGCCTTGTATTTCTACTTGCGCGTAGGCGACCCGACCATAAAAGTCTTGTATTTGAGCATCATGACAGCCATATTTATGCTCGCTGTTGCCAATTATCCGCAAGAGGCGATTGTGCAGTTGCCGACAAGTTTGGTCGTTTATATTTTCTTCGCCGCTATTGTGAGGATGAAGGATTTTGATGCCCATTATCAAAAAATCGTAAAGGAATTAGGAATTAGGAATTAGGAGTTGAGAATTTGGAATTTTATAACTGATTGATTTTCAATATTTTGTAGATAAATTTTGTTTTTCTTTAAAAATTAATTTTTCTAAAAGAGCCGCGATACCC
>JAYTUY010000087.1:0-6817 GCA_043744275.1 Saprospiraceae bacterium | reverse complement strand
ATATATGGAATGTGCTTATCAAGCATGGCTTGCATGATTTCTTCAATAGTGCCTTCGCCCTCCGTTTTTGGAAGCGACATTTGGATGAGACCGGATTTGATTATTCTTGGCATACACTTTTGGTTTTAAATGATAAAATATACTCTTTATACTGAGGGGGTGTCATTTTGTTCTTTTATTTCGGCAGGTTTATCAGATTGCTTTATTTTTTTCAAATAACTTTCATTTGAAACAACTTTTACATTGTCTTTTTCAAACATTTTCCTTGCTTTACCTGCCATATTGCCACCTTTTTTAGCTGCTTCATGATTTTCCTCAAAACCCTGTGCATCATCTCTGATAGCCACCTGACGCGTGGCTTCTTCGCTAAGCGCAGTAAAAATAAGTTCTAACGGTGTCATGTGGTCACGAAGATTTTCAGTTGGTTTCTCTAAGCCTTTTAATTCTTTATGCTGAGATGGCGTGAGACCAAAAGTCGCTTTGGCGATTTCTGCTGTTAATATTGAATATTCCATGCCTTCTTTAACACTTCGAGCTTTCCATTCTTCTGTTAATTGCTTACGCGTTTCGATACTTTGTAGGCGCCGTTCAATCCATTCATCAGGGTATCCTTTGGCTTTATATATTTCTTTCAAACGCTCAAAACCTAATTCTGGGTTTTCAATTTCATCTAAATGTTGTTTTCCTGTTTGTGCCAACCAAAGTTTAAAGGGTTCAGCTTTAGGTGAAGGGACGGACATAATGATGCGGAACACCCCCTCAGTATCAGCCGCATCTGTAAGCCTTTCACGACCGTCAGTCGCTACCATTTTCAACTGTCCACAAACTGAGGACAGTTGCGGTTCTCGCGTTTTCAGCGTACTCCAATACTTTCGAGGTGTTGCACTATCTGTTAAAACCTCAATGACATCAATGACACTGAAAAACCATTCGCCATTATTTTCTATTCGGCGAATTTTTTTGCCTTCAAAAAGCACGATTTTGTTTTCTTTTTCCATTTTTTAAATTGAAATTAAAGATGATTTAATGATAAAACAAAATATGCTGTTTAAAATATTCTCTATTTTTTCAAATGCTCTAAAAGCAAATTCTTAATAATGCCTCCACCTTTTGAATTAAAATGCGAATTATCAAAAGTCAATAAATGCTTATGGTGTTGGGTTATTTTCAATTTAAAACCATCAATAAAAAAGTAAAAAAAATGATTCCTTTATAAATTCAAGGCATTTTAGTTTTCCATAAATCTATAAATTCTTTCTTTGAATGAACCTTTTCAATTTTATTTTGAATCCATTCATCTGAATATCCTTCTGCTCTATAAGTTTCATAAATCGTGATTAGATACTTAGTATATAAATAGTCGAGATTATTCGTTGCTTCCCAAAATTTAGTCACTGCTTGTGCAAATGAATGTTTAAATGACTCTGAAATAGGAGACTTAATACACCAAATCATTTGTAATACTCCTTTAAGATTAACGACAACTGTCAATCTTTGGCGACCATCTTTGGCTATCATTTTTTCCTCGCGCCAACCAAATAAATAGGGTTCTCTTTTTTTTAAAGAACCCCAATATTGTCTTGGCGACGGATTGGTATTGAGAATTTTGATTACATCGAGTGCTGAAAAGTATAAGTCATCGTTAAGTTCTAGAAACCGAAGACTTTTATCTTCAATAAGCATTATTTTGGTTTCTTTTCTCATAATTTTAATCCATTTTTATGTGACCTGTGAAGAGAACTCAAATGTCATAGTTTTGTTTTAAAAACAAATTTCAATCAACTTGTTTTGGTATTAATTTAACAATATTCTGCAGTTACTATGAAGATTTTTCAATAATAACGCATTAAATCTTATCCTCAACCTTCCCCCGTTTAATAAACTGCCCATACCCTTTCCCAACCAAACACTCATTATTATCCACCGCAACCGATCCCCTCAGTAAAACGGTCTCTACTTTGCCTTGCACTTTCCAACCTTCGTAGGCGGAGTAATCCGTATTCATATGGTGCGTTTTGGCAGAGAGTTCGTGCTTGGTTTTAGGGTTAAAAATCACAATATCTGCATCAGAACCGACTGCAATAGTGCCTTTTCGAGGGAACATGCCGAAGATTTTTGCAGGGTTAGTACAAGCGACTTCTACCATTTTATTCAAGGTAATTTTATCTTTTCTAACACCTTCTGAATAGAGCAATTCTATGCGATGTTCGATGGCGGGATGTCCGTTGGGTATTTTTGAAAAATCATCTTTGCCCATCAGTTTCTGCTGCCAAGTGAAGGGGCAGTGGTCTGTTCCGACCACTTTTACAATGCCTTGATTGATAGCTGCCCATAAATGCGTCTGGTCTTTTTTCTCTCGCAAAGGGGGTGACATCACCCATTTCGCTCCTTCAAAATTGGGTTTTTCGTATAAAGATGCATCTAAAATAAGGTATTGAATACAGGTTTCACCAAATACTTTTTGATTCCTAAAACTGGCTTGGCGAATAGCATTCACCGCCCCTTCGCACGTCATGTGGACGATATAAATGGGGCAATTATTATAATAACCAAAATCTGTAAAACGATGTGAAGCTTCCCCCTCAGTAATTTCAGGTTGTGAAAGATAGTGATAAACAGGCGTAAACTTCCCCTCGCTTCGATGCTTGGCAACGAGGTAATCTATCATATCACCATTGGTCGCATGAGCCGTAACCATACCGCCGCAACGCTTCACTTCTTGCATCAAGCCGTTCATTTGCCTATCATCTATCATCAACGCTCCACGATATGCCATGAACATTTTGAAAGACGTAATACCTTCATTATCAATGAGTTGTGAAATTTCTTTTTTCGTTTCATCATTAAAATCAGTGACTGCCATGTGAAAGCTATAATCCCCAACAGCATTATTATTGGCTCTACCCGACCATTCTTCATAAGCTGAGTATAATGAATGTCCTTGCTTTTGAAGAATAAAATCTATCACCGTTGTCGTGCCGCCATATAAAGCCGCGCGTGTACCCGTCTCATAGCTATCGCTTGAAAACGTGCCCATAAATGGCATTTCGAGGTGAACATGAGGGTCAATACCGCCAGGGAAAATGAGCTTTCCAGTAGCGTCTATCGTTTTGGACACCCCGTCCTGCCACACTCCGCTCGCAGCGACATCTTTTAGATTTTTTCCAATAGCAATAATTTTTTCATTTTCAATGAGAATATCGCCTATAAAATCGTCGGTAGCGGTAATGATTCTGCCGTTTTTTATTAAAGTTTTCATAATCTATAATTGCTTTTATATCACTATCAGATAACTGTTATAAAATAGGGAAGGCTGTAAAAATCAACTCTAAAGGTGTCATATGATCGCGCAACTCTTGGTTGGGTTTTTCTAAGCCTTTCAGTTTTTTATGCTCGTTTGGGTTTAATCCAAATGTTCCTTTTGCAATTGTGGCGGTTAAAATTGAATACTCTATGCCTTGCTTAACTCCTCTATTTTTCCATTCCTCTGTTAAACGCTTTCGAGTTTCGATAGATTGCAAACGCTCCTTTATCCATTCATCAGTGTATCCTTTGGCTCTATAAATTTCTGTCATGCGCTCAAATCCTAACTCAGGGCTTTCAGTTTCCTGTATCCGCTCCGTTCCAACTTGAGCCAGCCATAATTTTAACGGCTCTGCTTTAGGAGAAGGCACGGACATGACAATTCGCAAAATGCCTTCTGTATTGGCTGCATCCGTTAAGCGGTTTTTACCATCAGGGGCTTTCATTTTCAACTGTAACCAAATCGGTTGCAGTTGATTTTCTTCGTATACTTTATTTTTAATTTTTGTCCAGTATTGTCTCGGATTATCGGTATCTGCCAAGACTTCGATAACGTCAGTGACAGCAAAATACCATTGCTCATCATGCCACACTTTACGAATTTCTTTACCCTCAAAAGGAATAAGGTTTGAGTTTTCCATTTTAATTTTTTTAAAAAAGTTTAACAAATTTATTTATTTGCAAAAATATGTTTTATTTTTTAATTAAAAATGGCAATTTAAACATAATTTTAAAACAAATAAATTCAAAAACAATAAAAAAACGAATCATTCGATATACTTTTTCAAAATGGTTTCATATTCCCCTACTGCCATAAATGACCAACCTTTTTGCTTAAATTCAGCCACTTCTTCATGTGTGGGGAAGGTAAAATATTGAGCATTATTAGAAGTTTGAACATGCGTTTCAATTTTATCCCCCCTCAGTATTTTCTCAAAAGTAGAGATTATTATATCCAAACTGGCAGGGTAAAGATTCATGATATGCCAAAACAAAGACTTGCTTTTATCAATTTCTAATTTTGAGAAACTAATAACGCCGCCTGTATCAATCGTCGCATCATCTATATAATGCAGGGTGCAACCAATTTCTGAATCGCCATTCATCAAGGCTCTGAACGTGGCTAAAACGCCTCGATACTGAGGGAGTCTGCCCGAGTGCAAATTGATAACGCCTTGCTTCGGTATTTTCAAAAATTCGTTGCCGAATATTTTACCATACCGAACGGAAAGTATCAAATCAGGCTCTAACGACCGTATTAAATCAAGCGTTTCAGAAGATTTTACTTCATTTAAAGATTGGATAGGGACATTATATTTTTTAGAAAGTTCATTAAAAGTCAAATATTGACCCTTAAATTCTCTGTTTTGATTGTCGAATTGAGGGAAAAGAATATCATTCAGAAGCGTCTGTTCAAAAAATTTCAACTCCTTCAATTCGTTGGGCGGATTGGTGTTCTTACCCCCTACTTTATCAGAAACAAAAATATGGACAACGTGTTCTGAAATATGCGGCAACAAGAGGTTGAGGTTAATATTGCTGGCTAAATCACGGTTGGTAAAAATGATTAAACGCATAGGATGATGTTTAAAATGTTAGATACTACCCCTCAGTATTTTCAGGCAATTCCGCTTGTTGTGTACGGTTCAAAAAATTCTCTTTACTGATGACTTTCAAGCCTTTTGCTTCGGCGTTTTTACGGGCTTCTCCTGCTATTTTCCCACCTTTTTGAGCCGTTTCATGATTTTCATAAAATCCTTTGGCATCATCTTGAACAGAAAACTGACGGGTCGCTTCTTCACCCAACATGGTAAAAATGAGTTCCAAATTGGTCATGTGGTCTCGTAGGTTGTGCTTCTCCAAACCTTTCAGATTGGGCGTCATGCCGAAGGTGGCTTTGGCTATTTCAGCCGTTAAAATGGAATACTCTTGACCTTCTTTGACGCCTCTATTTTTCCATTCTTCGGTGAGTTGTTTCCGAATATCAATGCTTTGAATACGGGTATCAATCCATTCATCGGGGTAGCCTTTGGCGCGATAAATATTGCGCAAGCGTTCAAAACCGATTTCAGGATTTTCAGTTTCTTCTATCCGCTCAGTACCCACTTGCGCCAACCACAATTTTAATGGCTCCGCTTTAGGCGAAGGTACGGACATGACAATCCGCAAAATGCCTTGGGTATTGGCGCAATCGGTTAAACGTTGTCGCCCATCAGAAGCGGTTAATTTCAACTGGTTACAAAATGTAACCAGTTGAGATTCTCTATTTTTGAGTACTTTCCAATAGTTGCGGGCATCTTGACTATCTGTTAAGACTGCAATAACATCTACAACAGAAAAATACCATTGCTCGTTATGCCATACTTTACGAATTTCTTTTCCCTCAAATGAAATAAGGCTTGAATTTTCCATTTTAATTCTTTTAAAAAAGTTTAACAAATTTATTCATTTGCAAAAATATGTTTTATTATTTAATTAAAAAGAGCATTTTTGACATAATTTTAAAACAAATAAATTCAAAAACAATAAAAAACAAGCTACTGAGAGATGGGAGAAACAGGGATTCCGTCAAGGGCATAAAAGCAGTCAATTATTATTAAAACAGCATTTTATAACACGCCGCACCACAAATACCCCCTAAAATTGGACCCACAACAGGAATCCAAGCGTAAGCCCAATCTGAACCGCCTTTGCCTGAAATCGGTAACAAAGCGTGAGCAATGCGAGGACCTAAATCACGTGCTGGATTAATGGCATATCCCGTCGTGCCGCCCAACGAAAGACCGATAGATAAGACCAATGCACCTACCGCCATAGGGTTCAAACCTTCTGAAAATTTATTGACCCCCAAAGCCGAAAGTCCAAAAAGCAAGACGAATGTGCCGATAAATTCTCCAAGAACATTGCTAAACACATTGCGTTCGGCAGGTTCTGTACAAAATGCGGCGCGTTTTGTAGCAGCATCTTCCGTTATTGCCCAATGCGGTAGATAGTGCACATATACGAGGCATGAGCCTATAAATGCGCCGAGCATTTGTGCAGTAATGTATGCAGGCACTTGCGCCCACGGAAAACTGCCCGTTGCTGCCAGCCCTAAAGTGACAGCAGGATTGAGATGCGCTCCGCTAACGCTGCCCACTGCGTAAACGCCGAAAGTAACCGCCAACGCCCAGCCAAAAGTGATGACTATCCAGCCACTGCCTTGTGCTTTTGAATTTTTTAAAACAACGCCAGCAACGACACCGTTGCCCAATAAAATTAGGAGGGCTGTGCCTACCATTTCTGCTAAAAATGTATTCATGATTTGTTGTGCGAAAAGTCTGATTCGCTTGTTGATTTAGTTATTTAAAATTGGTTAATCACTTTGCAAAAATTTAGCGTACTATGCTATTTTGCTTTTTTAAGGCTTGAATTTAATAATTATTTCTTATTTTGAAACAAATAATCATGTTTAGAAAAAGAAGAGGCTGTCTCAAAAGTTATTAGTTATTAAGTTATTAATTTATTTTCGTTT
>JAYTUY010000086.1:0-6880 GCA_043744275.1 Saprospiraceae bacterium | reverse complement strand
CTATCAAATCGGCTACTGAAACATCGGGTGTAGCCAATTTTTCAACATAGCGTTCGCTCCTATGCAGCCATGAAATGGGTGTGTTATCGCCTTTACCTGCAATCAAATCTTTTGAAAAACGGCTCAACGGATTCATTGGGTCATCGTTCAATTCGCTGCCCTCCACCACAGGGATATATTCATCTAATAAATCGACTAATTGGCGAGCAATACGAGTTTTCGCTTGCCCCCTCAAACCGAGAAGGAGGATAGAATGACGAGACAAAATCGCTCGCTCAATATCTGGAATGACCGTATTTTCAAACCCTAAAATGCCTTTAAAAATGGTTTCCCCTTTTTTAAGTTTTAGGATAAGATTGTCTCTTAATTCGTCCTTAATGCTTTTGGCTTGATAACCACTGGCTTTTAATGCGCCTAAAGTTTTAATATTTAACATATTTTATTTAAATTTCGGTTCTAAATTGTTTTCGTTCTTTAACAACGGTGAAAGTACAAAGGTTCAGAGCTAACTACAAATACCCCTCAGTATTTCTTATGGGTAATATGGGTAATGGGTAATATGGGTAATCAGTAGCTATATAGGTAGTTACCAAACTACTGTACACTTAATTTATATAATATTTATATAATTGGCAATCAATTTATTATATTTGAAAGCGCCATAGGCTCGACCGACTTTGTAGCCGCGGATTTTAATCCACGGAAAAACGTCAACAAAATTTTTGAGAGCCGTAGGCTCGGCGCATATAAATGTCTTTTTAGGGTGAATTTATATGCACTTATATGCAACGTTCCTACGGAACTCTATAAAAATAGCTATTTTTTTCCGTGGATTAAAATCCACGGCTACAAAATCGGTCAAGCCTATGGCTCTTTCAAATATAATAAATTGATTGCCAATTATATAAATATTATATAAATTAAGTGTACAGTAGTTTGGAGCTAAACAGTTACAATTATGTATCTAATCTGTACAACAATGTAAATCTTACGCTTTTCAAACTTTTAACGCTTACTCATTTGCATTTAGAGAAACTCATATTGACTCATTTCAAGAATTATGAATCGCAGAAATTAACCTTTTCTGAGCATATTAACTGCTTCGTGGGGCTAAATGGCATGGGTAAAACCAATGTTTTAGATGCGATTTATTACCTCTGTATGTGTAAAAGTTATTTTTTACCGTCCGATAATGATGTGATACTGAGGGGTCAAAATTTTATGCGTTTGGAAGGACATTTTAAAAAAAATGGTGCTTCTGAAAAGATAGTAGCGAAAGTGCAAAGTCGAAAGAAAAAAATGATTGAAAGGAATGATAATGTATATTCTGCTTTAAGCAATCATATTGGATTTTTACCCGTTGTCATGTTCGCCCCCGATGATACACTTTTAGTAAAAGATGGCAGTGAAGAACGTAGGCGATTCATGGATACCGCTTTATCGCAAATTGATAATCAATACCTTACAAATCTTATTTTTTATAATAAAATATTGGAGCAACGCAATGCTTTATTAAAAAAAATAGATGAAAACGGCTCTGATACTGAGGGGGTACTCGATGTTTATGATCAACAAATGAATGACCCTGCCCAATACATTTTTGAAAAACGACGGGCATTTATTGACATTTTTACACCCGTTTTTAATACCATTTATAGAAAAATATCGGGCGAACGCGAAGCAGTTAAAATAATCTACAAATCATTTCTCGTTGGGGATTCGTTAACAAATCTTATCAAAAAGAGTCGTGAAAAAGACCGTATTTTGCAGAGGACGACGGTCGGCATTCATAAAGACGATTTGATGTTTGAAATAGATGACAAACCGCTCAAACGTTTTGGTTCGCAGGGGCAATTGAAATCGTTTGTGATTAGTTTGAAGCTCGCGCAGTACGAAATACTGAGGGGGGCAAAACAAGAAACACCGATTCTTTTATTGGATGATATTTTTGATAAATTAGACGATGAAAGAGTTAGCAATTTTTTACAACTCATTGTGAATCAATCATTTGGACAAATTTTTATTACAGATACTCATGCAGGTCGTATCAATGATATTATCAAAAAACTGCATCCCAATTTTAAGATTTTTATAATTGAAAAAGGAGATGTAGTTGAGAGTTGAGAGTTATGAGTTGAGAGTTGAGAGTTTTTTGTGCTTAAAACATAAATGTAACAATTTAGCTAATTGCCCCAGAGGGGCAAAATATCGGTAGAAAAGATATGAAAAAAAGTAACGATCACTCATTGTCAGAAGTTTTGCAGCAAATGGTTCATGTTTTTAAACTGAAACCCAATTTGTATAAAACAAAAATCGAAAACCTGTGGACAGAAATGATGGGCAAAACTATTGCAGGCTACACACGCGAACTGCGAATACACAACAATATTTTATATGTAACCATTGAATCCGCACCCCTTCGCTCAGAATTGCACTTCGGTCGGGAGAAGATTCGGACGATGCTGAATGAAGAAATTGGAGAAGAATTTATTAAAGAAGTTGTCATAAATTGATAGTCACAAATATCGTTTTTTGGGTATTTTTTAGAATAGAAAAATAATATTTTAAATTTTTATTTTAACAATTAAACTTTATTTATATTTCTAATTGGTTGATGTTTAAACATTTATACATTAAAAACTCCTTTCTAAATGCCTTTTCTTTTTTGTGTAGCGTACACATTTTGTTTTTGTTGAAATAAAATCGTACATTTGTACCCTCAAATTGGAAAGGTCAAACTTTTCGAACAGATTGTACATTTTCTTCATTACAAAAACAAACATTAGAAAAACTCTGACATGAAATTAGAACTCGACTTATTGAAGGATTCCGAACAAACGTTCGATGCTTTACTTGACGAAATTAATAAACAGAAAAAGTTGATTTCTCAACTTCAAAGCGAAATTCGTTCACAAAAAACGAATGAAATCAGACTCAACAAAACAGCAGAATCCGCTAAATCAGAAAATTTATTCTTTCAGCAGGAAAATGCAACGCTTATTCAAAAAGTGCGGGAGCTTGAAATCCAATTGACTCTCCCTTCCGACGAAAGAACCTTTGCAGTAACACGTGCTGTTGATCCATTCCCTAAGAAAAAAGCCTATCAACTTTTTAATTGGTCATATATTATCATTCCTATCATCGCTATCGGTGCCGTTTTTATAGGTAAATGGTGGGCTGAAAATGAAGCGGCTAAAGCATCCGCTCTTGTTCAAGCCTCTATCTCTAATTTAGTCGGCACAACTCCAACAGCAAATCCTGCTGCTTCACCAGTCAAAAGTAATTCAGCTATACCTCTTGAAGAAGGGTATGTTGTGATTGAAAATCCTTTGGAGGCTAATGGTATGGTGCGGGTTATGGAAAGTTACAATCAAAATGCTCGCGTTTTAGCTTGGATTAACGGCAATGAGAAATATAAAATCCGCGCTCAAAGTCCTCAAAAAATGCGCAGAACTTATATAAAAGATGGTAAAAACATCACTTTTGAAGACTATTTCTACAAAATCAGCGAAAAAGACCAATGGGTTTTCGGCTATTTTACCAATAGAAGACTTAATTAGTTGAAAGTTGAAAGTTGAAAGTGAAAAGTACCGCCCCTTAGTAATACGATTTATTAGTTCTTAGAAAAATTTTAATTCTAAAAAAACGTAAATGCCAATAAATCAGCTTGATTTATTGGCATTTTACGTTTTCACTTTTCACTTTTCACTTTCAACTTTCAACTTTCAACTTTTCACTTTTCACTTTTCACTAAAAAAAAGCCCCCTCAGTAAAACAATACTGAGGGGGTCTTTTTTGTAAGTGTAAGTGATAATCTCAAAAAATTACCCATTACCAATTACCCATTACTTATTACCCATGATTAAGCTCTTGCAGCCGCAGCTACTTTCTTTTTACCTTTCATTTGAGAAGCCAATTGAACTGCTTTGAACGCATTCACCGTTCCGCCAGTACGGCTTAGGTTGCTCAATTTGACCATCTCTTCTGAGCCTGGCTTTTTTACTTTATAATCTTGAGGTACGACTGATTTTTCAATGCATTCTTTCACTTGTTCAGCCGTCAATTCTGGGAAATATGAGCGAATCAAAGCCGCTACACCCGCTGTAACAGGAGACGCCATAGATGTACCTGAAGCATTTTTATATTTACCATCAGGAGCCGTTGAATAAATATCTACACCTGGAGCAAAGACATCTACATTTTTAGCTCCAAAATTAGAGAAAGTAGCTACAGCATCTTCGCCCTTTTTCCAAGATAATGCACCTACTTCAATCCAATTTTTAGCTTTTTTAGGGCTAAACCAGCCTCCTTTACTAAAAATAGCTGTAGGGAAATTATTGCTCCCACTATCATTATCTTTCGCATCGTTGCCAGCTGCATGTATCAACAAAACATCTTTTGACATGGCATATTTAACAGCTTTATCTACCGCTACTTTATCCCATGAATAGCCTTTTCCAAAGCTCATATTAATCACTTGAGCACCATTATCAACAGCATAAATAATAGCATTGGCTACATCCTTATCACGCTCATCACCATCAGGTACACAACGCACACCCATAATGCGTACATTATCCGCTACGCCTTTGATGCCTTTGTCGTTGGTACGGATAGCACCTATAATGCCCGCTACGTGAGTGCCGTGAAAAGCATCAGGTCCTTTGACATCATTATTGCCATAGTTGCGTTCGTAAGAGTCATTTGGATTGTCTTTTACAATATCAGCTCGTGGATTAAAGTCCGTATTGTATTGATATTTTACTTTTGCTTCATAATATTCAAGACCTTCTTGAATTTGTTCCATCAAATCTTCCTTCACTTCTTTGAGGCTCGATACATTTGTACCCGTAGCCAAACGACGTGTTAAAATATTTTTAGCAATCACTAAGCTTTGGTTGGTGCCAGCATTCACTTTTTCAATATTTTCTTTAGTCGGCGATTTGCCGCCTAAAGCCGTTTCCATCGCATCTAATGCGTTGGCTATCATCGTTTTAGTGCCTTCCATTTCAGCCAAACCTTCTTGAGCTTCTTGAAGATTGGTTTCAATGTCTTTTTTCATTATCAAAAACTTGTCGTATTCAGCTTTATCTTTTTTAGATAATTTCGCTGGATCTGCATTGTCATATTTAGGTTTCAATTTGGCAAAAACGCGCGTCATTTCGAGGGTCTCATGATGCACACTGCGTCCATCTTTTCCACCTAAAAAATTCCAACCATGAATATCATCTACATACCCGTTTTTATCATCATCAATGCCGTTATTAGGAATTTCGCGAGGGTTAGTCCACATAATGTCTTTCAAATCTTCATGCTCAGAGTCAACACCGCCATCAATGACAGCTACTACAACAGTTTTCCCTTTTTTACCCTTCAAAATATCATTATACACTTTTTCAGTACTGACACCATTCACTCCATTATCTTGAGCGTCCAGATTGAACCAGTTATCGGGTGCCTTAGTCTGAGCCATCACCATTGAAGATGCCAGAATCAAACCGGCTAACAACTTTAATCGAATATTCATATCTCCGTTTTTTTTAAAATTTAAAAATTATAATTATGGATTTTAAACGCACAAAAGTAAAATTTTATTGATTAAATTAAAACATGAAAATTCTTTAAAGGTTATTTGAAAATTTTAATTTTGACGCAAAAGATTGAAATTGAAGACAATACGAATAGAAAATTAATATCGAATTATTATTTTTTATATTTTTTGGAATCTTTTTTGCAAATACAATATTAGTTCAATTAAATCATAATCCTATGAAAAGAATAATTACACTTTTATGCTTCGTTGCTTTGCTCAATAATGCTCATGCTCAATATTTTGAAGTAGGGGCTATCGGAGGGGCAACCAGTTATATTGGCGACCTTCAGCCCAATTCACCTGCAACTGGTTCTTATGGTTTGACATACGGGGCTTTATTGCGTTTGCACTATCGACCGCAACTGTCTTTCAAAGTCAGTGCCATTTCAGGAAAATTTTACGCAACCGACCGTTATGCCAAAGGCTCAAGGCGTTTTCGCAATCTCGAAGCGGAAACCCAATACTACGAACTTGCCGCCACTGCTGAGTGGAATATTGCACAATATAATGTGTTGGATAGTAAAACCACCTCGCCTTATCTGTTCGCAGGTGTAGCTGGATTTTACTTCAATCCGAGAGCACGCACAGATTATAGCAATTATGAATGGGTCAATCTCCGCTCATTGGGTACTGAGGGGCAGACGCTTGATGGTGGTAAAAAACCTTATAGTCAATTTCAAGTGGCTATTCCTTTTGGCGTAGGTATTAAAATGGCGTTAGGCAAAAAACTCAACTTAGGTTTTGAACTCGGTTTCCGCCAGACTTTTACAGATTATTTGGACGATGTGAGCGGTAATTATCCTGATTTGAGCAAATTGTCTGAAAAAGACCCGATTGCAGCAAAGTTTTCTTTCCGTACACCTGAGCTTTTCAAAAGTTCTCTTGAAAATCCTTCGGGTTTGAAAAGAGGCGATAGTTATAAATTTGATATGTACTTTTTCAGCGGTATAACTCTCACTTTCAATTTGGCAGATAAAAGTAAAATGGAGTTCAATGAGCGGTATCGCAATTTTGGAAATAATTAATTGAATTAGGAATTAGGAATTAGGAATTACGTAAATACTTGATTATCAATTATTTGCATGAAATTAAAGAGATAATTTTTTATTTATCTACATATTAGATTCCAAGTAAAATTTAAAATAGTCATGTGATATTATATTGATAGAAGGTGTTACCACAAAAAGGTAACACCTTTTTTTATGTCTAATTTTTTTCCAAAGTTTATGCTAATTTTGTTTTTCAAAAATTCCTAATTCCTGATTCCTAATTAAAATATATGCTCAA
>JAYTUY010000085.1:0-6887 GCA_043744275.1 Saprospiraceae bacterium | reverse complement strand
GTTATTTCAATGAACTAAGTTAAGGCGGTTTCAACTTTATGTCCGTATAGTAGTACATAACTTTATGTCGCACCACAGATTTCGTAAATCTGCACGCTACATCACACCCTTATTTCAATTCTCTCAAAGCCCTCTCAATAATGCTATCAATACCCGCCGCTTCATCGCTTTTTGATAAATCCTGCTTTATCGTCGGTGGTGTTCCATTTTCAATATTAAAACCAGCAGGCGTGAACGTGTTCGTACCTGAATAACGCATTATCCAACCATTGGGCAATTGCGTTGAAGTGGGAGTGCCGCCGCCGCCGCCTGTCCAATCGCCAATCACTTTCACATTTGGCAAATTGAGCATCGACGCAACGAAGAGGGTAGTGGCACTATAACATCGCCGATTGGTCAATATTATGACGGGTTTGAGGTACTTTTTGCCACCTTTTGGTTCAATATAATTGTCTTTCAAAGCACTAAAATCTTTTCTACCCGGTCCACTTTTCTCTGCATCTTTATAGGCGAGTAATTTTTTATCAATAAATCGAGAAACGAGTTGATTGACATTGGAAATTGAACCGCCGCCATTGCTTCTCACATCTAAAATAATACCTTTCGTATTTTGAAAACGACCAACGACAACATCAATATCAAAGTCCGAAATATTGCTGCTAAAACTGCTATATCGCACATAGCCCACATTATTATTGTCCATAAAACGATTAAGCAACGAACCTGTGAAACGGTAATCATTTTTCAAATAATTGCGCTCAACCAAAGTAGCGTTGTAATTATCGGGATAATTGAGATACCATTCCCAATTTCTTGAAAAATTGAATGAGCCGAACAAATTAGTATGCCCATCTTTCAAGGTATAAAGCATTGAATCAATGACCCTAAAAACGGTGGCATCGTTCATCGTATCGCGCACACGAGGTATCCAGACATTACCAACTGAATCCCAATTCACCCCTTTGAATTCAAAAAATGGATACTTTTCATTAATTGTTTTCCAAACGAATTTCACATTTTCAGTCGGCGTATTCTTTGGATCAGCACTAACTAATGCTTTTTCGCAGCTTGAAAATGCAAAAAATATTAAAAATACTGAGGGGTATAACTTATTGATTATCAACGAATTAAAACTATGAGGTTTTGAAAACCTCATAGGTTTGATACATGTAAATGGCTTTATAATTTTCATTTCAATTTTTTAATTTTAAATGGAATATTGAAAAGTGATTGAATCAACAAACTTTGAGTACCGACTTGAAGCCGCCCGTTGTGCTTATCATCCATATAATCCCAACGATAAATGGCTCTCAAATGGTTGCCATTACTGAGGGGTAGGTCTATTTGCCAACGCCAGTCTATATTCAACAATTTGTTTAAAGTAACAACGCCATATTCCTGTGTAAAATTTTCTTTATTCGCAAAACCGATATAAGATGGTCGGGCGTCATAAGCTACCACAGGAATGCTTAATTGAGTGCTTAAAATCCAATTTTTCTTAAAAAAACGCACATTTTTCATTAAAAACGTAGAAGCCGCAAGACCTGTCGGTACATTAAAACTGAAAATATTATTGGTGTTGCCTGGATAATACCCCATGCTCGATGAGTGAAAAACCGAGCCGCCTACATACCATTTGAACCCAGATTGCTGAGGCATCATTCGCCGTGCCCATATTTGCGAAACGCCATATCGAAATCCATAAGCGGAATAATTATAACCCTTATTGACTCTCGATTGAATTTGGTTGGCATTGCCCCAAAGCTCAAATTGCTTAAACCATTTTTCGCTGATGCGTTCTGAACCGATATGCAATTCAGCCCCATAACCCGTATAAGCCAAAGGACTAAAGAGATCATCATAACGAGTCTGCCATGTCAATCCGACAGCGGTTGTAAAAAACTTTTGTCGCGGCATCTCGCCTGGGCTTTGAGCGATGATGATGTTAGAGAAAAAGATTAGAAAAATTGAAGTTAAAAATAATTTCATATTTAAATTGTTGATTTTGAACTAATAAAAGCGTTCAAAAATAATTAAAAAATGCAAGGTAGCACATCATTTTTTTTAACCATTAAATATTCCAAAAATTAACGCCATAAAAAAAGCCTCAATCTTGATGCAGATTGAGGCACGATATGAATGATTTACAAAAAACACTATAATTAATCTACATTGTCATGCAAAAAAGAATTGCCTGACGTGTTCAGCTCATTGTTTTCATCAATAGACCATTGCGAAACAGGCTTCTCAGAAGAATGTTGAACGCTATCTAACCGAACACCTCTACGCATATAAGCAGGCTCATTTTCCATCTCAATAATCGTTTGAGGATTATTGAGTTTCATTGAGTTGACGTTCGTCCGCAATTTTTCACGGCGTTGAGTTTCAACAGCCAAACGGCGGCGGCGTTCGTCATCGCTTACGGGATTGTCATTTTTCACAAACGGCTCATGTGGTTGATTATAAGTTGGACGCGGCTTTGAAAATCTTGAAGAATCCAATTCTAAAGAGTTACCCCCCTCAGTATCGTCAAAGCCAAACCCGAAAAAATCATGTCTTTTAGCGTCTTTACGAATCGGCTCATCATCAAGTGTGAGTACGACTTTAGTATCCGCTTCTTTATGATTGTTTTGAGTACGGCTTTCAAATCCCGTAGCGATAACCGTTACAGAGAGTTTGTCGCCTAAAGTTTCGTCATAGCAATTACCCCAGATAAGGTTTGCACCGTCACCTGCTTCTTCCTGTACAAATTCAGTGATGGCGAAAATTTCATCCATCGTTACTTCCTTCGTTCCACTTGTTATGTTTACCAAAATATGCTTTGCGCCTGTGATATTTGTTTCTTCCAAAAGAGGAGAAGATAAGGCTGAATCCACTGATTTCTTAGCCCGATTATCTCCATCGGCAATACCGATGCCCATAATTGCGACGCCTGAACCGCGCATAACCGTATTAACGTCTTCAAAGTCCACGTTGACATAACCCGGCACAGTGATGATTTCGGCAATACCTTTTGCTGCTGTTGTTAAAATATTATCTGCTTGAGCAAAAGCCCCTGAAACGGATAGATTGCCGAATATTTGACGCAATTTATCATTTGAAATAATGATAATGGTATCAACATTTTTCTTCAATTCATCCAGCCCTTCAAACCCTTGCATGGTGCGTTTGCGCCCTTCAAAAGTGAATGGTAAAGTGACGATTGCGACTGTCAAAATGCCCATTTCCTGAGCCGTTTTGGCAATAATTGGAGCTGCACCTGTGCCTGTACCACCGCCCATACCGGCTGTGATGAAAAGCATTTTAGTGCTTGTTCCGAGATAATTTTTAACATCTTCGATGCTTTCGAGGCACGCTTGCTTGCCGCGTTGAGGTTGTGAACCGGCGCCCAAACCCGCTGAAACGAGTGGACCCAAAGCGATTTTAGTCGGAACAGGACTTAAATCCATGGCTTGCGAGTCTGTATTGCAAATAGCAAAATCAACACCCACAATACCTTGTTTATACATGTGGGTTACGGCATTTGAGCCACCACCACCGACACCAATTACTTTTATGATTGATGGTTCCTCTTGCTTAAAATTGAAAACCATGATTGTTCTTTTTAGGAATGAGAAATTATAGTTTTAGTTTCACAGTGTTGTTGTTTTAAGTTTTAAATAAATTAAAATCTCAAAACATTTATATGCTATTTCAAGTCTGTATCTGGCTCAGCTTCAAACCATTCTTTAGTGCGTTTGAATATGCTTTCAAGCCATTTTCCACCTTGTTGATTAGACTGATTAGAATTTTCAGAAAAAGCCATTTCAGACTGAGGGGTGTTGGCTGGCGTTTCAACCACTGTTTCTAAAACAGGTTTCACCTCTAAAACAGGGCGCAAACGAGCCGCTTCTTCTTCAATCTGAATACCATTCAAAAGCAAACCGATGGCAGTTGAAAAGATAGGGCTACAAACTTGCTCGTGGTAGCCATGAGCCAAATGCTCAATGGGCACACCGATACGAGTTGCCATGCCTGTATGAAATTCGCAAAGTTTTTCAATATCGCGCATCAAAGAGCCACCGCCTGTGAGGACAATGCCGCCAATGAGTTTGCGCTCATAACCTGAGCGACGGATTTCCCAAACCACATAGTCGAAAATCTCTTCCATACGGGCTTGAATAATACGGGCAAGGTTTTTTTCACCGATTTCTTTATAATCCCGACCTTTAATGCCTGGGATTGTGATAATGCGGTTGTCAAAAACTTCTTCCGCTAAAGCAGAGCCGAATTTGACTTTCATTTGCTCCGCTTGATGCTGCATGACCGTACAACCTTCCTTTATATCGGAAGTGATGACATTACCACCAAAAGGAATCACTGCCGTGTGGCGAATAATGCCTTCGTGGAAAATAGTGATGTCAGTCGTGCCGCCACCGATGTCAACAAGAGCGATACCCGCTTCTTTTTCTTCGTCGTTGAGGACAGCCACAGCAGAAGCAATAGGCTCGAGCGTCATGCTCTCGACCTTCAAATTGCCCCGTTCTACACAACGATGAATGTTGTTAGAAGCTGAAATTTGACCTGTAATAATGTGGAAATTGGCTTCAAGACGCACACCACTCATACCGATAGGGTCAGTGATACCTTGTTCATTGTCCACAGTGTATTCCTGCGGGATAACGTGCAAAATCTTATCGCCTGGAGGCAATACGAGTTTATACATATCATTGACAAGGCGCGTGATGTCTTTTTGGCTGATTTCGGTGTGGTCGTTATCGCGCGTTAAAATGCCGCGATGTTGCAAACTCTTGATATGCTGTCCAGCAATGCCCACGTGTACACGGGAGAATTTAGCTTTGGCAGCGCGTTCAGCGGCTTGGATGGCTTCGGAAATAGCATTGACTGTTTTTTCAATGTTCGTGACAACACCGCGCATCACCCCGATACTGTCAACTTTACCTACTCCGAGAATTTCAAGTTTGCCATGTTCGTTTTTACGACCGGCAATGGCACACACCTTTGTAGTGCCAATGTCCAATGCTACTACAAGTTCAGTAGCGAGAGGTTTTTGATCATTCATATCAAAAGAAGAGTTTTGGTCACACCAACTGAGTCAACAAAGTTGGTGCGAGTGTTAAATTATAGCGTTCAATATCCTTTTCTGTTTTGTTTAATGCGATGCGATAGTGTCTAACGTTACAGTTGTTTGTTTACGGTGTTCTTACATTTCTACAGTGTTCTCATCATGTATGACGGATAACGCCAAGTAACTCTCTGAAAATCAATGCATTAGCGATATCAACATTGACTTTCTTTTCATTGTAAGATTCTGTTCTACAAAAGTAATGCTTTTTGAGCATTAAATCCGCTGCAAATTAGCGGTATTTTTTACATTAAAAAAAATTTAATTCACATTAATTTGACAATCAATGAATCAAACATTCAAATTTATATACTTTTTATTGAACAATACAATATTTGCCAAAACATTTATTTTTTTAACAATTGTTTGGTTATTATGATTAATTATAATATTTTTCAAAATAAATATCAAAAAAAGACAAATTTAAGTAAATTAAATTTTCCTTTTTTTACACCAATTATTTTATTTTTATTCCTTTGATTTTCTTCTCAAAGCCTTGATAACCAATGACTTACATTTGAAATAAAATGTTAATGAAATTTAAAAATAAATATTGAAAAAACTTAAAATAAAATTCAAATTCACCGTTTTTGATGCATATAAATTGAGAAATATTGCTCAAAAAAAATAAATAAAAAGTTTTTAAATACCTCATCTTTTTTTACAAACTATCTGTCCCTTGTATTGAACCGAAATACTGGCGTACTTTCGCCAACCTTCGTAGGGCATTGCTTCTTCATAAAAAATGCGCACTCGTTGAAGTTTATCATCCAAATCATCAATCGTCCCAATTTTTATTTTTTGATCACCTAAAACAGGGATTAAAGTAAATTCATTTCCAGCGTCAACATAGATTTGTTGTATGAATGTTTTATAAAATTCATCTATTTGTATGCGTTGAATCAGGTTATAAACGTCTTTCAAACCGTATTTTTTACGCTGCAAAAAATCAGGCACATGCGGAGGAATAGCTCCTGTAACTACTATAACTCTCGCCGAAAAATATTTGGATAGCGGCATCTTTACACCATTTTTATCCAAATAATAATTCAAACCATTATTGTCTCTGATGCGGCAAATCGGCTCTCGTTGCGATATTTTGACCGTCAAATTATTATCAGCATCAACAAATGCTTCAGCATTTTCAATGAAAGGGTCTTGTTCAAGCACTCGCTCCACCCGTTGCACATCTACTTGACCTGCGCGCAAGTCTTCAACTTTATCATCAAAACCTCGATTGATGAGTTCTTTTATGTCTTTTTCTTTGATTAAATCGTTTTCACCGTCGGTCAAGTGTTTAATTTCTACTTTTATTTCCTTGATTCCGCCCTTTTTTTTAGTTAAAATAGCTGCTATACCGATAGCCACGACGATGAAAATGCCAATCGTAGAGTACAATTTTACTTTATTGATATTATAAGGTGTTAATTTCGTCACTGGCGAGTATGTTTACGATTTGAATATTACGATTATATTTTCTACCAATAGTTATCAACTTGGTGCAATAATCTAAGTAGCGATTATTTCTTTCGGCAAATTTAGATAATTCTCTTTTCTTATTCACACTATTCCTTTTTTTCTTAAAAACCGTTTATACATTTGCAACCGCATTATAATTGAAAATTGAAAATTAAGAATTGAAAATTGACGAAAATTCTTGATTTCAAATTTTCAATTTTGTTGTCCGACATTAAGTTTTGACCAATTTTACCGACAAAAAGATTTAGCCAATAAAAGTTCATTGACAGACTGTAAGTAAAAT
>JAYTUY010000084.1:0-6917 GCA_043744275.1 Saprospiraceae bacterium | reverse complement strand
GTTCTAAATTTTACAGTTATTTCAATGAACTAAGTTAAGGCGGTTTCAACTTTATGTCCGTATAGTAGTACATAACTTTATGTCGCACCACAAATCTTTAAGATTTCGTAAATCTGCGTTCAAAGCCGAATAATATTTGGGCATTAAAATAGCCTAACCCCTTTTTACACAACCCCAAGTTGTAACGCATTGAAAATCAATATTTTACATAAAATTTAAATTCTAAAAATATATAAAACGCACCCCCTCAGTATTTTACCCATTTTATTATTTAACAATTATAAAATCCTTAAACATCCTTATTAATCCTACTAATCCTGATTCAAATTAAAATTTAAAATTTAAAAATGAATAAAATAAAATATATACTCTTCGCCAGCCTCTTAACTATCGTGGCATCTTGCACCGAAACGCAGTTGCAAAACTACTTTACGCCTGTTGTGGATATTCCTATTCCTGAACATATTTCCAAACTTGTAGTTCAAGCTGAATGGATAACAGGCAGCGATTCTTTAGCTGTGATGGTGAGTAAAAGTAGAGGAGCATTGGATACCTCCTATTTCAATTTGGGCAAATTTGATACTGTTGGTAATTTAAAAGTAGAATTGCTGCGCGATAATAAAATAGTGGCAACCATACCCTATTATCGTGATGGCTACCAATATTTGCGAGGCGGCTATCGGCTCGATTCGTTGCCCAACGCTACATACACGATACGAGCGAGCGCACCCACTTTCACAACCGTAGAAGCAACTCAAGCGATACCTTCAATAGTGAAAATTAAAAGTGTGGCATTCAATAAACAAGGAGCTGTTCGGGCAGATCCTTTGGATATTTTTGAAGGCAAACCGCGCAATAAAACCGTAGATGAATATGTGATTGAGTTTGATGACGCTGTCAATATTGAAAATTATTACTCAGCATATGCCACTATTCAATCAGTAGTCAATGGACAAGTCAGGCGTTTAGAGTTGAGCAGCCTTGATGATATTGCCGAATCAAATATGTTGAAAGATAAAACATTCCAAAATCGGGCGTTTAAATGGCGGCTTGGGGGTGGCAGCTTTGGTCGAGGTGGCGGACCCAATGGCAACAATAATGGCATCTATTCAGGCGATAAAATCACGTTTTATTTGCGTTCGCTCACGGCTGACCAGTTTCTATTCCGTCGCTCACTCGACCTCTATCGGCAAGCAGACAACTTTTTTTCAGAGCCTGTTATTTTGCATTCTAACATGAAAAATGGCTATGGCATTTTCTCAATAACAAGCCTTAGCTCTATGACGATAACAGCACCATAGTCGATTTCGGAATTGTGATATCGGATTTCGGTGCTTTCTCCACTAATCCCAAATCCGAAATCACAATTCCGAAATCGATTTGGCAATTGGCTGAGCAAGCACCGAAATCCGAAATCATAATTCCGAAATCGATTTGGCAGTTAGAACGCGCATTTTTCCACTTATCGGAAAGATGCGCGTTGTCATTTTAAGCCTACTTTATGCATATTTAAATTATTCAAACTATTTAACTCTTAAAAATACAACGTTTTAGGTATAATTTATTTTCATAAATTGTTGTTGGTTATCATGTTATAGCTTAATTTTGTTGTTATAACAATATTATTCAATTAACCTAAATTCGTTAACCAAAACTGACAAGTATTCATGAAAACCCTGTTCACACTCTTACTGAGCGTTGGAATCTTCACAACGTCTATCAGTGCTGTCACTATTTATTCTTACACAACCGCAACTAATGGTGCTTACAATACTATTGCTGGCAATATGTCTGCTACTGGTCTCTCAGTGGTCAACACTGCTGCTTTAGCTTCAGGCGCAGCCATTTGCCCTACTGGTTTTTCAGTTCGCAATTTTAGTACGGCAACAACTTTCGCTACAACTTTAGATGCTGTTGAATTTACAATCACACCCGATGCCGGTTATCGAGTTTCAATCGATGCCATATCTGCGGGTATGCGCCGTTCTGGCTCTGGACCTGCCAATGTTAGGTATGCCTATAAAATTGGATTGGGTGCATTTATTGACAAAGGCTTGGATGATTCTCCGAATAATGCAGGCTGCGGTTCAACAACTGCCACGAGTTGGGGTGGATTAGGCATCAGTACAAGTGAAACAGTCACTTTTAGATTGTATGGTTTTAATGCTGGTGCAGGTACAGGCACTTTCCAATTGTTAAATGTTCTCGTCACAGGAAATGGCATTCTGCCTGTCGAGTTGACTCATTTTGAAACCAAAGCGACCCCTCAGTCAATTGTGTTATCTTGGAAAACAGCCTCTGAAAAAGACAATGATTATTTCAATGTTGAACACTCAACAACGGGTTTTGATTTTAAAACCATCCATCAAATAAAAGGCAACGGCACTACTCTCTTAGGTGCGTCATACTCCTTCGAGCACACGACCCCCTCAGTAAAAAACAACTATTATCGCTTAAAACAAGTGGATTTTGATGGAAAATATGCTTATAGCCCTGTCAAACACATCTCTTTCAATAAAAAGAAGTGGTTCTTAGTTTCAAATGTGGTGCATGATTTTTTAAATATTGAAGGTAATAGTGAAACGGCTTTCAACTATATTATCATGAATATGGTAGGCAGTATTATTTTAAAAGGCAATATCTATACTTCTGAAAAAGTAGATATTTCGCGTTTAAATAATGGCATTTATATTTTTCAAACTGAATATGGTGAATTTGAAAGGTTTTTTAAAACTCGTTAATCGTTATTTGTTATTCGTTAATCGTCAGCTGTTAATAATTGGCTGACGATTAACGGATAACTAATAACGATTAACTAATAACACATAACGATTTTACGCCAACTTCCAACCACTTCTATATTCTCTCTTAACAAATTGATTGGCATCTTCAAAATTAGTGATTTTCATATTTGCACCATCCCAAAGGAGCTTTTTTTGACCTGGATATTCAAAGCCACCGCCCACTTTTTCCTTGCGAATATTCAAGCTGCGAATAGCCAAATTACCCATAATCACCGTCTCAGTCAAAGGTCCTGAATAGTCAAATGAAGAAGTCAACGCCTTGTGTTGAGGGCTATTGAAGCCTGCTTTGCACGCTTCAGCCCATTTGGCTTGATGTCCGAAATCGTCTTTAGTGAGGTCGCCATTGCTCAAAATAGCAGGCATTTCTATTTTTTCACCATTAAATTTATACACCTTTGCAAACCAACCGAAGATGCCACACGTCATGACGCCTTTAGTACCAACCATTATAACACCACCATCTTCACGACCAATTTGGTCATCGGCAGGAATAATCGGATGACGTGCAGGGCGAATGCCGCCGTCGCTCCAAGTCATCACCACTTCAGATTTATTTTTAGCAGATTTCGGAAATTTCATCGTCACCATCGATGAAGGTGGGCAGCTATCGGGTAAATATTCAGGCACCCAATCCTTTGTATAAATAGTGCCAACGCTCGCTTCAACTTCCGACGGATAGCCCAAACCCAAGACTCGAAACGGCGGGTCAATCAAATGGCAACCCATATCGCCCAATGCCCCAGTGCCAAAACTCCACCAACCGCGCCATTTGAACGGATGATATGCTGGATGAAAATCCACCATCGGAGCAGGTCCAATCCAAGCATCCCAGTTCATATCTTTAGGCGGCGTTGGTTTGTCCTTTGGCGATTGAATGCCTTGAGGCCAGACGGGGCGGTTTGTCCAAACATGCACCGTATGTACTTTGCCAATCACGCCTTTATCAAACCAAGCGGTTGAGAGATATTTCACCGCTTCGCTCGATGCGCCTTGATTGCCCATTTGAGTGACGATTTTATTCCGCCGCGCCATTTCAGTGAGCATTCGGGCTTCATAAATATCATGTGTCAAGGGCTTTTGCACATATACATGCTTGCCGAGTTGCATAGCCGCCGTCGCAATCACAGCGTGAGTATGGTCAGGCGTGGTGATAGTAATGCCATCTATACTTTTCTCTTTATCCAGTAGTTCTCGATAATCGCGATAGCGAACGGCATTTGGAAATTTTTCCATCATGCGTTTGGCTCTATTAAAATCAACATCGCAGATAGCAGCAATGTTATTTTTACCATTGTTCCAACTGCATGTTATATCCACTTCGCCTTTGCCGCCACCGCCAATGGAAGCTATATTGAGTTGGTCGCTTGGTGCTGTGAATCCTTTACCCAAGACATGGCGAGGCACTATAAAAAAGCTGCCAGCTACTACTGAGCTTTGTTGAAGAAACTTGCGGCGTGTTATTTTCATGGTTTGTTTTTTTTATTTTAATGTAAAAAACTGCTTTTTACTACCGACATTATGCACCTTTGGTGCTTTTCACTTTTCACTTTTCACTTTTCACTAATTTAAACCAACTTCCATCCTTCGCGATATTCTCTCTTCACAAATTGGTTGGCTTCATCAAAATTGGTGATTTTCATATTGGGTCCATCCCATAGCAATTTTTTACGACCAGGGAAATCGAATCCCGTGCCAGTTTTCTTTTCAGTACGCAGACCATAACTGCGTATCGCTAAATTACCCATCAAAATAGACTCTGTCAAAGGACCTGATGAATCGAAAGATGAAGACAAACCCTTGTGTTGATTGCTATCAAAACCCGCTTTGCAAGCTTCAGTCCAAGAGATTTGATGACCATTTTCAGGTAAAATGATGGCTTTAGGGTCTGGTTTTGCCATTTCTATCTTCTCACCATTGTTTTTATAAATCCTTGGATTCGCTCCATAAGTGCCACACATCATGATGCCTTTAGAGCCAATCATCAGAACGCCATTGCTGCTATCGGCATCACCTAAAGCATCACCCGCAGGTATCAATTCAGGATGAAACGGACGAATACCGCCGTCACTCCAATTTAAAGTAATATCTGATTTATTTTTTTTAGTGGCTTTATATTTCAACTGAACACTCGAAGACGGCGGGCATCCATCGGGCAAATATTCAGGCGTCCAATCCTTCAAAAAGACTGAACCCACGCTGCATTCTACCTCAGTCGGGTAGCCCAAACCAAGCACTCGATAAGGATGATCCATCAAATGGCAACCCATATCGCCCAACGCACCTGTTCCAAAATTCCACCATCCACGCCATTTAAAGGGATGATAACTCGGATGATAATCCACCATTGGAGCTGTTCCAATCCAATTGTCCCATGCCAAATCCTTAATCATTTCGGGTTTTCCAGTGGGTTTTGGAATGCCTTGAGGCCAGACAGGTCGATTTGTCCAAACATGCACAGTATGCACTTTCCCAATCAAACCCTTATCAAACCAAGCGTTCATCTGCTTAGTGCCTGCACTCGAAGCACCTTGATTGCCCATTTGAGTCACTACTTTATATTTACGAGCGGCTTCTGTGAGCATACGGGCTTCATAAATATCATGCGTCAAAGGCTTTTGCACATACACGTGCTTGCCCATTTGCATCGCCATCATCGCCACAATCGCATGGTTGTGGTCGGGTGTAGAAACCGTGACAGCATCAATATCTTTTTGCTTATCGAACATCTCTCGATAATCTCGATATTTAGTGGCATTCGGGAATTTATCAATCGAGCTTTTAGCCCGTCCCCAATCCACATCGCAGAGCGCGACGACATTGTTGACATCATTGTTCCAAGCGTTGAGAATATCTGAAGTGCCTTTCCCTCCTGCACCTACGGCAGCGATATTGAGTTTATCGCTTGGAGCAGTGAAGCCTCTGCCCAATACATGGCGTGGCACAATGAAAAAGCTGCCCATCGCTAATGAGCTTTGTTGAATAAATTTGCGGCGTGTAATTGACATATTGTTTTTATTTTTTTTTGAAATGAAATAGTTACCCCCTCAGTACAACCCTCGTTTTTAAGAGTAAAAAGCAAGATTATACACAACTAAATGCTGTATTAAATTGAGTTTTAAAAATAGAGATTTCTTTTTCATTCCTTCATTTTTAATACAATAAAATAGACAAACAGCTCAAGTTTCTTTTTTAAAGACTCTATAGCATGTCAAAATTAAAAGTAAAATCAATACGGGTAGATATTGATAGGATAGGTCGTTAAAATAACAAAGCAGCCCGAAAGCTGCTTTGTAGAGTTACATAAACGATGTTTATTTGTTTGGAAATTATAATTTTTTTTAAGAATCTAAACTTCGATATTGTTAATCTTGTTTGAAGGTGATTGAGGCTTTAGACATGAAATAAAGACAAAAAAGCCTCCTAAAATGAATAGGATAATGTTGAAATGCTGCATGGGTTTTTTATTTTTAAATTTACTTTGTGTGATTACTTTGGTTATAAAATAGTTTTTTTTAGCCTGAAGTAGGCTTTTAACACTTAAAAATTGATGTTTATTTGTTTGAATAAACTGCAAGGCAATTAAAAATTACCTTGCAATTTTTAGAAATTGTGTTTATTTGTTTAGATAAAATCCAAGGCAGTTCGAAAACTGCCTTGTAAGACCAAATGATTGTTGTTTATTTGTTTGAAAACAACTACTTTGAATATAAGACAAATTATGAAACTCGAATCAAAACAATTACAATACAATTTTTAGCAATGCTTTAAAATTGTAAATAACAAAATTTTTAAAATTTGAATTTTAAATACAGAAAGACAAATGTCTGTATTACCGTGGTTAGGAAAGAATCGTTTAAGGTTTATTTAGATTTTTCGTTACTACCCAAATATAAGCTCCATCATTGATGCGAGAAACATGACTTTTTAGTGTTAACAAACTATTATTTTCTAATTGGTTTTTGAATATCATAAAATTTAATTTGATAGGTTAATTAATATTAAAATACTGGGTATGCAAACTACTGTACAGTAAAAAAAATTAAATTGTAAGGCATTGATAATCAATAATATAGTTACAAACAATATTGGCTAAATAGTCAATAAAAGATTTAA
>JAYTUY010000083.1:0-6930 GCA_043744275.1 Saprospiraceae bacterium | reverse complement strand
TTACCGTCGCTGTAGTTTGCCAAGTCACCTGCTTTCACTGATTTAACAGTTGCACCGTTGAGGCTCAATGTTGCTTGGAATGCAGAAGCATTGAAGTTGTCAGAAGTAATGTTTACTGTGTATTCGTTACCAGCAACCAATGTCATATCTTCAGTTTGAAGAGTCAAAGCATTGTTTCCACGAACTTGTACACCTGTCAAACTTGCCGTGTAAGTTGTATTCACATCACCCAATTTAACAGCTACGAAATTAGCAGTAGAAGATAATGGTATTCTTGAAAAATTAATCACTTCAGGAAAATCTTCACCTAACGGATTTGCAGGATTTTTAAAAGCATAAGCTTTGTCAATGAATCTCCACACACCACCAGGAAGGCTTGAAGATTTGCGTAGGATAAAGTTACGGACAAGTAACATATCTGTCGCGTCAACTTCGCCATCTCTATTTACGTCAGCAGCGATGATTGAATAAGCAGAAGATAATTTCTCAATATCTAACAAATGCTTGCTGATGCGAGCAATGTCAAATGTAGTTACACCTGCATATTTGTCTTCTGTTGCAATCTTCACTGCTTTTATTTGTACGTTTTGGTCAAGTGGTGCACTCATATTATAATCACCTGTTAGAGTTGTAGTGGCACTACCAACGGCATTACCATTTATTGAAGCTGAAATACTGACATTACTAACAGCAATATTATTTTCAGTTTTCAATGTACCCGAGATATTAGAAAGAGGATCAGCAGAACATGCCGCTTTGTTATCTTGAACAGTGATGTAAGTGATAACGAAGTTGTCAAGACCTGCGTCGTCTTTTGTCCAAGCGCGAACTGGAACTGGAGTATTAGCCAAATCAGCACATGTGAACATCAAACACTCACCTGCAGGATTAGCAGCAGGATATACTGAGGGGTCAGATGCTCTTTGGAATCTCAAGTTGGCTAATAATTTAGCTTCACCTGTACAGTTGTCGCTCACGCCGTTCAATACTTGAGCGATACAAACTTGAACCATACCCCGATTTGGATTACCCGCTACATAAGACAATTCAGCATTTTTGTTATGTGTCAAAATAGTAGGAGCATCACAATCTTTAACTGTTACTGTATAAGAGTAAAGTGGAGATGAGTTACCACAAAGGTCTCTGACTGACCATTTAATTGTGTAAACACCTAAAGCCAAATTATTAACAGAAATTGAAGGTGTTGTACCTTGTGCGATAATATTATTAGCCGTCGGATCTTTAGTCACATCACCGCCATACATTGTCCAGAAATATCTCAAACCTGCTGATGAAACAGCGGCATTATTGGCATTACACTTGTCAGTTGCAGCCAATGTTTCAGTATAATTGCCAACACACAATGTTTTAGTGTTACAAACGATTCTGTCAGGAATCTCATTACCATCTGGAGCAACGTCATCAATGACTTTGATGATTTGCGTATGATAAAGAATGCCATCATTATTAGGATTGAATTCACACCAGTCAACGACTTTTATTTTGCGGTAAATCTTCATACACTCCAAATTATTTGTTGCCATCAAAGTATCATCTTCAATTTGTACAGCGATAATACCACAACCTCTATTAAAAATGGCATCCGTGAGCATCTGAGTTTTCAAATCTTCTTTACTTGGAATATCACCAAAACAACCAACCACTATATCACCTGGGAAGTTGACTGTAAAATCGGATATAAATTCAACTGTAATTCTTTGTGTACATGGCTTAGTATTAATAACTACACCGTTGCAATCCTTAACAACCCATGTTCTTGTAAAGAAATCTTTACCTTCTGGGTAACAAGGTTCAAAATTTGTGATAGGAGCGATTTCAGCCAATATATATCCGCAGTTGGAATAGGCTGATGCTGTACCGAAGCCATAATCAACGGGGTCACCTAATTTTTTCTCAATATCCAAACAGGTAGTTGTAGTAGCCTCAGGTGCAATACAAACTGGCACGTCTTTGTTTTGGATAGTCACTGTCACCATACATGAGCTATAATTCTCAAATTGGTCAAGTATCAACAATTCTACTTGTATTGTTGTGCCGACATCACAGCAACCAAATTCAACATAATCTCTGTAGCAATTTGTATCATTTACCAAAGTACCGCAACCATTGTTGTTCGTCTGGCACTTCTTACCATCCATTCTTCTAACCATCGTCATCAGGATACCGCAATTATCAGTAGAGCCATTATTCAATGAAGATGCATAAACACGGACTGAACCATCTGTTCCGATGCTGGCAGTATGGCTTGTGATACAAACCACCTGTGGCTTAGCATTGTCATAAGTCCGAATACGGAAAGTTTTCTTTGCTTTAGCATAACCACAAAGGTCAGCAGCTACATAAGTAATATCTTCATAACCATTACCATCATCATCTGAAATGAACCCTGAAAACTCATACACATAGTTGATAACACCTTTAGCATCAACAAATGTCCGAACAAGTCTTCTTGTCAATTTGCTTGTATTCACCTGAACATCTACCAAATCATTTGTACAATTTGGATCACATGCAGTGATAGTGAATTTTGTAAAGAACAACCCACATCTATTAGCGTCCGCTAATGCAACAAGTGTTGTAACACTACCTGCTACATCAACACCAGCTCCGCATTGTTTAAAATAACCGTCAAAATAAACAGAACCTTCTCTTGCACCATCGTTGTTGTAAACACGAGTATCTTTTCTTACACCCCATTGGTCAATATAGCACAATGAACTTTCTTGAAAATCAAAAGAAATAAAATCAGCCTTCACAACGGGCGGAGTGAAATCCAATACTTTAATCAATTGATTGCAAATCGCTTCTTCACCTGTACACCAGTTACGGATAGTGAATTTACGATAAATCTTCTTGCTACCCTTACATGGTACTGTCACTTCATCTTCATATTTGATAGTGATATTACATGAATTGGGCTTAGTAGGGTCAAGTATCAAATCGCCAATTCCGTCGCCATTGATGTCAACTAAAGGCCAGCCCTGGAAACCAGCAGCCGTCAATCCAGCAGGAGACAAATCAGCAGGTGCTACAGGAATACCGCAATCTGCATCAGCACCATTGCAGCTAAAGGTCAACTCTGGAGTAGGGCAAATAATACTTCTCAAAGTGGCTCTACGAACGTAGATAACTTGATAACATGGAATTGAAGCATTCCCATAGTGGTCTGTTGCCCGCCAGCAACGGATAATTATTTTAATCACTTGATTCCGATGCTGATTGCCAATGACTCTTGCTTCATCACTAATTGTTGCACTTATCAAAATACGTTCAGATAGTTCAGTAGCATTTACTATGTCGATTCCTTTTGCTTCTATTTCAGAAGCAGTCGGAGACGTAAACCGGGTGTAAGGCGTTGTACATGAAGTTTCAAAAGTGTAATCAAAAAACATTTGATCCGCAGCCATCAACATCGTACAATCGAAAGCAGAACCATCAACAGCCCCTGCGGCAGTAGGCACTATACCATCTAAACCCAAATCACCTGTTAAAGTAATATTAGGCGTTGCAGAGGGTGACAATTGATTGCAAAATAAAAGAACATCCTCAGGGCAGGTGATACGTGGAGCTTGTTTATCCTCCACTTTAATAGTTCCCCAACAACTGTTAAGAATAGCTTGAGTAGTCGGGTTGTAAACTATAACACGAACTTCTAATTTTTTTCCAACATCCGAACTGGAAATCGTTGCATTATTAATCGAGCCAAGAGCAGGTGTCCACGCACCAAAACGCTTAATTTGGGTTTGTACCGCACTCCCACCTGCATTCGCACAGGCACTCAAATCAGCGAAGGCACTTAAACCTAATAATGTGCCCGCATCAATAATTGTCTCGCAAGGCGAGGAAGGGGTGGCAAGCGTAGATTCTGAAATTGAGATATTAATATTATCAATACATCGCATCGGACAAGATTGAGCGTTCAAGTGCCCATCAATGATTAATGCCAATATCAACACAATAGTAATTCTCAGAAGATTAAAAAGGTGATTCCTCTTCTGCATGAGATTATTTTTGTAAAATTTAAAATAAAGATTATAAGCGTATCGAAATTAATCGAAAATTAAAATTTAGTTGAAATCGGCTTTAGGATGATTTTGATAAGATGATTGTCTCTGAAGAAAGGGAAGGACCCCTCAGTAAAATGCATACAAAAAGCCATTCAAGGCTTTTGTCAGACATTATTTCTTTTCAGAAAGAGTTTTTAGATAATTATTCAAAGGGGATAGAATTACAAATTGTGAGATGATGTTCATATGGATTGTTTGTTTTATATATTGAATTTTAAACAAAGCAAAAGTAGAAATTTTCACTTAGCTTCTTCAAATTTACATAACTTATTTTTATTCGTGAAAAAAAAATTAACAATTGGATTATAATTTCCAATTTATATACTTTTTAATAAAATTTAAAAGCCGTGACCCCCTCAGTAGTCACGGCTTTTTTAAGCATTTATTTATGAAAAGACTAACTTAATTCGCCATTTCTGAAAGAAATTTCAAGCGAATCAATTGCACCTCTTCATAAGTTAATTCTTCATCGTCTTCTTTCAATATTTTATAGGCTTCATCAGGACTGTCATTTTCAGATTTCATGAAAAAATCGTAAATATCATCTTGCACGCCGTCGTCTATAATATCGTCTATGCTGTAATCCAAATTCAGCTTCATACCCGACGTGACGATGATGTTCAATTCGTCCATCAGTTCATGATAACCCATTTGGTTTTGCCTGGCTAATTCCGCCAACGGCACTTTTTTATCAATACCTTTGATAATCGCTACCTTCGTTTTAGACTGGTTAGCTACCTGTTTGATGACAAAATCTTGCGCCCGCTCAATCTCATTTTCCTCTACATATTTCGCAATGAGTTCTAAAAATGCTTTACCATATTTCTGCGCTTTACCCGCTGATACACCGCTGACTTTCGCCATCTCATCCATCGTAATCGGATATTGCGTAGCCATATCTTCAAGGCTCGGGTCTTGAAAAATAATATATGGCGGTACATTTTTCTTCTTCGCTTCCGTTCTCCGCACATCTTTGAGCATTTTCAAAAGCGTTGAATCCAATGCAGCCGGGCGGGCTTGCATTTCCTCAGGGTCGCTGTCCACATCATTGAAATCCCGATTGATGGTAATCATGACTTCATGCGGTTTGTCCATAAAAACTTTACCCAAATCCGTCAAGTGAATCACACCATATTGCTCAATTTCTTTATAAATAAAATTATTCAACAGCGCATGGCGAATGACGGAATTCCAAAACACATCGTCTTTACCCTTGCCTTGCCCAAATTGTTCGTGCTTATTGAATTTAAAGTCTTTTATTTCTTTGGTTTCATTGCCCATGATGAAATCCACCACCATTTTAATCGTGTATTGCTCGCTCAAAGTCTCAATAGCTTCGAGAGCAATGACCATATAATCCTGAACATCTACTTTTTCCTTAGGATTGCGGCAATTATCACACATTTTATTGCAGTTAGAAGACGAATAAGCTTCTCCAAAATAATGCAACAAAAACTCCCGACGGCAAGCAGTCGTCTCGGCATAAGCGGTCATTTCTTCCATGAGCTGCATCCCCATCTCACGCTCCGCTACGGGCTTGTCGCGAAGGAATTTTTCCAAACGAGTGATGTCTTTATAACTATAAAATGCAATGCAACGCCCCTCCAAACCATCACGACCACCACGACCCGTTTCTTGATAATAATTCTCAATAGATTTAGGAATATCGTAATGCATCACGAAGCGCACATCGGGCTTGTCAATGCCCATGCCGAAGGCAATTGTAGCGACAATAACATCAATATCTTCCATCAAAAAAGCGTCTTGCGTATTGGCGCGAGTCTTGGCGTCAAGACCTGCGTGATAGGGAGCGGCTTTGATGCCGTTCACATTCAGTACCTTAGCAATATCTTCCGTCGCCTTGCGGGATTGAACGTAAATAATGCCTGATTTTTCAGGTATTTCCTTGATAATTTGGATAATTTGCTTGTGAACTTGCTCTACTTTGGTGGGCTTTGGGCGCACTTCGTAAAATAAATTATCGCGATTGAAGGATGACACAAAGGTTTTTTCATTGTGCATATCCAAGTTTTTCACAATATCAATCTGTACTTTTGGGGTAGCTGTAGCCGTCAAAGCGATGATGGGAACACGGTTATCAATCGTCTCTATCATCGTGCGAATGCGGCGGTATTCAGGTCGGAAATCATGCCCCCATTCTGAGATACAATGCGCTTCATCCACCGCTACAAACGAGATTTTCGTATTCTGAAAAAATTCAATATTTTCATCTTTTGTCAGCGTTTCGGGGGCGACATAGAGCAGCTTTGTATGCTTGTCTGTGATGTCCTGCTTCACCTTTTTAATCTCCGTTCGCGAGAGCGAAGAGTTCAAAAAATGGGCTACCTCATCGCCATCCGAGTACCCTCGAATCGAATCCACTTGGTTTTTCATCAAAGCAATCAGCGGTGATATTATCAAGGCAGTGCCTTCCATCATCAGGGCGGGCAATTGATAACAGAGTGATTTTCCACCACCCGTTGGCATCAGTACAAAGGTATCATGTCCTTCTAAAACGCTTTTGACAATCGCCTCTTGATTGTCTTTGAATTTATCAAATCCAAAATATTTCTGCAAAGACTCGTTTATATAATCTTTCGTCACTTCCATTGTCGCCATTTCGGTACGAGTTTATTTGATTTTATTTAGTTAAAAATAAATAATTCATGATTTAACAATGATTTTTAAAAATTTCAAATCTTATATCATAAAAATTTTAATTAATCAAAAACGACAATCATACTGAGGGGGGTGTCGTTTAGTCAAAATTTTTAGTATAATAAATGAAAATAACCAAATTTTATTCTCATTTAGCTTAAAAAAATAAAATCCAATCAAGTCA
>JAYTUY010000082.1:0-26783 GCA_043744275.1 Saprospiraceae bacterium | reverse complement strand
CCAAGAGTTTCAAACTCTTGGAAAGTTGTTCGAGATTCCAAACTTTATTTGGCGTAAAATTTCCAATTGAACTTATTTTACCCTTTTTACACAACCCCCAAAATGATACAGAACTTCAAGGGTTTTAACCCATAACTTCCTAAGTTTTTGGCTAAAGCCTATCCGTTTTTGTATTTCAACCCTACCATAAATGGTGGGGTTAATCAAAAAAACAGAACCAATCAACCCTGCCCTTGGGGGTTATGCCAAAGACATTCCTTCGGAAGGGGGAAAATGATAAATGAAATACAAATTTTGAATGCTACAAAAAATTCATCATTCATCATTAATTATCAAACCGATTATTTTACTTAAAGCAATATCTTGACATGAGGAAGCCAATCCTATTTATTTTAATCTGTATTTCCTTGATTTCCAATACTTTAAATGCTCAAATGCGGACAAGTTTTTCAGAAAATCCTGAAGAGTTTTTGAAGCAATTGGGCGAATATGTTACCCTCAGCAAGCGGGCGGATATTGACAAAGTGTATAAGGATTTCACCTTGCGTTTTCGCAGTTTGAACGAAAAAGAAGTGCCGCGCGTGATGGCGACTTGCAATACGATGCTCACTAATAAACTGAATGCGATACCATATTATATGTCGTATATGCAAAGCGTAATTGCTATTGAACCAGCAACAAAAGACGTTTCTCGATTGGAACAATGGAGCGATATTGTGGATGCCATGTTCAAAGATGTTCAGAATCGGAGGTTTGAAAACATTCGCCAATATTTAGATTTTTCAAAAGACTTTTTGGATAAAAACGCCTTGTTCTTTGGCGATTTGAATATCAATTGGTTTTCAAATAGCCATGATTATGCTTTTAAATATGAAAAAGGTACCCCCTCAGTAGAATGGCAAAAAACCAACCTTTCAGCTCGTTTCAAAACGGATTCTATCCAAATATTTGATACAAAAGGTGCCTATTTTCCTATAGCCATGCAATGGAAAGGCGTGGGCGGTAAAGTCACTTGGGAGCGATTCAAAGATGCTGATACTTATTGTATGCTCAATGATTTTGTCATAGAAGTCAGTAAAGGTTTTTATAAAGCAGAAAAAGTGAAGTTACACTATCCGTTGATGTTTCCTGATAGAGATTTGGATGGCAATTTTGAAGACAAATTGACAGTGAAAAATGAAAAGATAGAAGGCTCTTACCCTCGCTTCGAATCTTTTGATAAAAACTTGAAAATCAATAACTTAGGTGGCAGTATTCAGTTTGAAGGTGGCTTTAAATTGCAAGGCACGACGGTAATCGGCTACGGCACGAGCGATCAAAAAGCCCGTTTGACGATGAACGATAAGAAGCGTGGAACACGGAATTTTAGAGCAGCAGCGGAGAATTTTTTGATTCGAAAAGGAGAAAATGTCATAGGTGAGCAGGTTGAATCAGTGATTTATTTTGCTAAAGATTCTATCTACCACCCCTCAGTAAATTTGAAAATTGACATCGTCAAAGACCAGTTAGTGGTGGAACGTGGACAGCGGGGAAGCGACAGAAATCCATTTTATAATTCATATACTCAAATGAATATTGATGTTGGAAAAATTAAATGGAATATAGGTACGGACTCTCTAATTATCGGCGATAAATACCCAGGTTTTGGCGTGAATAATAATAATGCCATGTTTGAATCGCTGCAATTTTTCAGTGAACCTGATTATAGAAAATTTCAAAATATTTCCACTACGAACCCGATTTCAATTATTAAATTATATGCCGACGAAATTAAAAAACGGATTATTCCAGCTGATGATATAGCCAAACGCATCAATTCTAAAATGGATGCCACGATGATTCAAAGCCTTTTATACGATTTGGCAGCGCAAGGTTTTATCAACTATAATATTGATAAACAGATGATTGAATTAAAAGATAAACTATTCCATTATGCTGCTGCCAATCAAAAAAAAACGGATTATGATGTACTTAGAGTCATATCTGAAACAAAAAAAGAAAATGCTTTTTTCACTTTAAAAGACACCTCAATTTTAACAAATGGCGTGAAAGGCGTAGAATTGAGTTCTAAACAAAAAGTTAGATTAATACCTGCTCGCGAAGAATTGATACTCAAACACAACCGTGATTTTAATTTCGATGGGCGTTTATTCGCTGGTTTTGCTTTATTTTATGGTCAAAAATATTATTTTGATTACGATAGATTTGAAGTCAGAACTGATTCAGCTCGATATCTTGATTTGTATTTAAAAACAGGCGAAGATAAATTCGGCAGACCCATTGCTTCGGGCATTAATTCCCGTTTAGAACATTTGAAAGGGGTTTTAATGATTGATGCACCCAATAATAAATCGGGTAGAGAAGACATCAAATTGTTCCCATCTTTTCAAACCAAAGATTATTCGTTTGTTTATTACGATGCGCCTGAAATTCAAGATTCAGTCTATAAACGTGATTCTTTTTTCTTCAAACTGGACAAATTCAATTTGGATGGCATGGATAGTTTGACGCGTAATGACTTGAAATTCAAAGGGCAAATGTACTCAGCCGATATTTTCCCACCATTTAAAGAGACATTATTATTACAAAAAGATAGCTCTTTAGGTTTTACAAATAAATCACCTGCTGGGGGCTACGGCACTTATCAATCCAAAGGGAATTTTAACGGTGAAGTCAGCCTCAGCAACAAAGGCTTTTTGGGAGTCGGAACAGTCAAATATTTGGATGCTTCGATAGAATCTAAAGATATTGTCTTTCATCCCAAGCTCATGCGAGCGAGTGCTAAAACTTTTGAATTGAAAGAAAGCCGCGAACGCAACGTGCCTCAAGTAGTGGGTCCAGGCGTGGATATCAACTGGCGACCCTACGCAGATAGCATGTATATGACTGCGCGAGATTCCGCTTTCAGATTTTTTAAAGATGGCAATTATACACTCCGAAGCACGATTATCCTTACGCCCAGTGGTGTGAAAGGCAAAGGCACTTTCGATTGGGATAAAGGCACTTTGGTGTCAGATTTATTCTCTTTCGGAACGCATTCTGTAGCGGCTGATACTATGAATATGAGTATTCGGGCTTTGGATAAAACCAATGCTGATACTGAGCAATTGGCTTTTGATACTAAAAATATCAAGGGAAAAATTGATTTTGATGAACAAATGGGGCGTTTTAAAGCCAATTCCAACGATATTCAGACATATATGCCCGGTATTAAATACAAAACATCCATCAATGAATTTGATTGGAATTTGAAAGATGAGCAAATTATTTTCAAATCTGATGGACGGGATGCAACTTTTTTATGTGTAGATAAAGAGCAGGATTCACTCAATTATAATGGCAATCGAGCCACTTACGACCTCAAATCGAACGCCCTCAAAGTAGGTGGTGTCTCTTTTATTCGCTCTTGCGATGCCTTTATTTATCCGCCTGGTGAAGTGGTTCAGGTAGAATTAGGCGGTAAAATGACCACATTTACTGATGCTAAAATCGTCTGCGATACCATCACAAAACAGCATGTCATCAACAAAGCGACTATAACGGTGAAAGGTAAAAAGCTGTTTGAAGGCTCTGGTTTTTATGAATATAATATCGGCAGTAAGCAACAGGAAATCAAATTTGACAACGTCGTGGGTCAAAGAATAGGCAAGGGGCAACGCACTGAAAAGCGGACTGAAACGCGCGCAACAGGTGAAGTGACGCAAGAGAATGAGTTTAAAATGGATGTTAAAACCACATTTAAAGGCAAAATTTCCTTGTTTTCAAACACTAAAAACCTGCAATTTGAAGGCTTTGGAAAATTGGATTTGGAGAATCTGCCCGACAAGCAATGGTTCAGTTTGAATTGCTTTGCAGATAAAAAAGACTTAGCAATCGTTTATAAAGCACCTAAAAATGAAGGTGGAGAGCCACTTTTTACAGGCATTTATATCAGTAAAGAAAATAGTGCTGCGTATCCGAGAGCCATGATGGCTTTGCATTATAGAGCTGATCGTCCGATTATTGATGTCAAAGGGCTATTCAAATACAATCAAAAAAATGATGAATTGATTTTTGGCGACTCTTCAAAAATCCTGCACGGTGCTGCACAAGGCAATAAATTAGTTTTCAATAATAAAAACAGCCAAGTCTCTGCGGAAGGCAAGTTGACAATTGGCTCAGGCTTGAAATATATAACCTTCGTTTCAGCAGGTAGAGCGAAAACGAGTTTCCTCAAACCTGATGTTGAAGCGACTGATACTTCGGGCGTGAAAGGCACCCCCCTCAGTATTGACGCGATGGTGGGCTTAAATATGTTGATTCCTGAAAAACTTTTGAAAATAATGGCAGCCGATATTCAATCAGGCAGTTTTGATGCTTCGGATGTGGACTACAATAAAGATGATTTTGCAGAAAAAACTTTAACTGAATTTATTTCAGATAAAGATGATTATCAAAAAATCATTGCCAATATGAAGAACAAAACCCTTGATTTGACCGATAAATACAACAAATTCAATATGTTTTTCGGTAAAATCCCTTTGAAATGGAGTCCTGAAACGCAGAGCTTCGTTTCCAATGTCAAACGGGTTGATTTGAACAGTGTGGCGGGTATCAATATTAATAAGCAAGTGGCTGCATTTATTGAATTTAGAATGCCTTCCAATGAAGATGATAGGGTGTATATTTACTTGAAAACAGCGAATGATTATTTCTATTTCTTCGGCTATCAACGCGGCATTTTGAGTATCACTTCTAATAATCAGCGGATTACAGATGAGTTCAATAAAATAAAACCGAAAGAGCGCATTCTGAAAATGCCTGATAATCAACCTTTTGAAATGCAATGGGTGGAGAATGGCACGGCTGAAATGTTCCTCCGTCGGGTGACGAATGCTCAAAAATAGATTACCCTTATGTTAGCTTTACTTTTAAGCGTTTGCCATATAGCTATTTTATCCCTCAGTTGGGGTTGGATGATGCAGCAAATTTTGAAAAAGATGCTTAAAATATCCCTTGAAAAACAATTTTCGGTAGATATTTTAAGCATCTTTGGATTTTGCTGGCTAACTGCTTTTACAACAATTTGTTCTATATTTATAGCCCTTGATTCTACTTTTCAATTAGCAATTTCCATTATTTCCATCAGTCTTTTTCTATTCAAATTCAAGGAAATTATCTCTTTTTCAAGCATAAATGCCTTGAAATTGCCTCGAATTGCTTTGTTTTTCTTATTATTTTTCTCTTTCGTTTTATTCTATGAAGCTGCCAGTCCGACTAAAATTCATGACACAGGCTCATACCATTTAGCCACCATCAATTGGATAGAGCAATATCCGACAGTCCCTGGCTTGGCAAATTTATATGGCAGATTAGCCCTCAATTCATCCATGTTTTCCCTTTCAACGCTTTTTATACTGAGGGGGGTGTTTTATCAACCAATTTTAGCAGTCAACCTCTTTTTTTTCCTACTCATTTTGTTTCGGATTATAAAAGAATCAGTAGCCACTTTTGAAAAAAGGCAATACAATATTGCCATTTTCCACACCAGTTATTTATTCATTTTATTTTTTCAATTGAAAGCATTTATCGCATCTGCATCACCTGATTTGCTTTTAGCCATTCTCATTTATTACACGTTTTTAATTTTTATCAACCTCGAAAAAGAATGGACAAACGAACAGCAATTTATGCTTTTAGCGGTATTAACCTTCACCATTCCCATCCTCAAAATCAGCCAATTATTTGCCCCAATTCTCTTTTTTATATTGGCATATAATCAAAAAGCACTCTTTAAAAAGTGTTTTTGGCTTGTAAATATCTGCTTATTTTTAATTTTTATCATCCCGTGGTTGGTCAAAAGTGTCATTCTTTCGGGCTATTTGATTTATCCTTTTTTTCAAATAGACTTGTTTAATTTTGATTGGAAAATACCTAAATTCAGTGCGTTTGATTCTACATTTGCTATTAATTCAATCAGTTCAGAGCAGTATTTTGCTAAAAGTTGGGCGAGGATTCCAGATAGACATTTCAATGAAGTCTTAAACTTATCTTACTCAGAATGGGTGCCTCAATGGTTTCGGTTGCAGTCAAATATTTCTAAATTATTGATAGTCGGCGCAGTTTTGTCACCCATTTTCCTTGTTTTTTTATGGAAACAAATTCATAAAACACACCGTCAATTTTGGATTTTCACATACCTCAATCTGATATATTGGGCATTCAATGCACCTGATACTCGATTTGCTCATGCCAATATTGTGCTTTGTTTTTTAATGCCTCTTCTATTTTTTCTAAAAAAAATGCCTCAATTCAAGAGTAAAATCGTGTTTTTATCTACTTTCACCATTTTTACAGCCTATTTTTCATTCACAGTTTTAATCAATCCAAAAACGCGAATCAATGTTCATCAATTAGCAAAAATCTTTATGTTGCCGACAAAATATTCATCAGAGAAAATTTTGGGCAGCCCATCCAATTATAAAACAATTCAAAACATCAACTTTCAATACATCGTTCCGTTAAATGGAGCTTGCGATGATTCGCAGCAGCCATGTACGCCATACCCAAATCCTCAGCTTGAAATGCGCGGCGCAACGGTTCGCGAAGGTTTTAGAATTAGAAATTAATAGCATAAAATGACTCAATTAGCACCCATTATCATGTTCGTTTATAGTCGCCCCGACTTGACGCAGAATACTTTGAACTCATTGGCTCAAAATAAAGAGGCTCAAAACTCAGACTTGTTTATCTTCGCCGATGGTCCTAAACCCACGGCTTCTGACACTCAAAAAGACAATATCAATAAGGTGCGAACGCTGATTGCTCAACAAAAAGGGTTTCAATCGGTGACGATTAAGGCAGCTGATAAAAATATGGGCTTAGCAAATTCAGTCATAGCAGGCGTAACAGAAGTGGTTAATAAATATGGAAAAGCCATAATTGTAGAAGATGATGTCTCTCTTTCGCCTTATTTTTTGAAATTTATGAATGAAGCGTTGAATATTTATGAGTTTGATGGAGAAGTGAGTGGCATTGGCAGCTGGAATTATTTCTTTTTACCGCCTCAAAATTCTGATAATTTTTTCCTCAGGCATCCCGACACCATCGCATGGGCAACTTTCAAAAGAGCTTGGGAAAAATTTAATCCCGATGCCGATTTTTTAATCAATGAAATAAAGAAAAAAGGCTTGACTAAGGCTTTTAATATGGAAAATTCGATTGATTTGATGAAAATGCTCCAGCGTCAAAAAGAAGGTAAAGTGGATAGTTGGGCGGTGCGTTGGACGGCTTCGGTTTTCCTTCAAAATATGCTCACGCTCTATCCGCAACGCTCCCTCTCTCGACATGAAGGGCATACTGAGGGGACTCATTTTAGCAGCGATGAAATGTCGTATGATAAGAGTTTGGAACTGACTCAAGAGCCATTAACGATTAAAAAAAATCCAGCTATCGAAACGCCAGAAGCCGTCAAAGCCTATATTCGTTTTCATAAAAAACATCATAGTTTGTTGTATAAAATAGTGGCTAAATTGAAAAGTTTTTTTTAATATTTTAAAATGCGCCAATAATAATTTTCAATTTTCAACTCTCAATTTTCAATTAAAAAAAAACCTTGACCCAATATAAAAAAGTCCTCATCCTTTCACCGCATACCGACGATGGCGAATTTGGTTGCGGAGCGACTATCACCAAGCTCATAGAAGACGGTTCAGAAGTTTATTATGCCGCCTTTTCAGCTTGCGAACAATCGGTTTTGCCCGAATTTCCAAAGGATATTTTGACAAAAGAAGTCAAAGCAGCCACTCAGATTTTGGGCATCAAACCCGAAAATCTCATTCTTTTCAAATACGATGTTCGGACATTCAACTACCATAGGCAAGCCATTTTAGACGACATTATCAAGTTGAAAAATGAGATTCAGCCCGATTTAGTTTTCACCCCCTCAGTCAATGACATCCATCAAGACCATGCGACGATTTCAAATGAGGCAGTGCGAGCGTTTAAGTTCACATCTATATTGTGCTACGAATTGCCGTGGAATAATTTCAATTTCACAACGACCTGTTTTTTTAAATTAAATGAAAACCATGTTTCCAATAAAGTCAATGCGCTCAAAGAATACAAATCGCAGGCGCATCGCTCCTATGCTGATGAAGATTTCATCCGCTCGCTCGCTCGCATACGAGGCGTACAGATAGGCGCGCAATATGCGGAGGTGTTCGAAATGGTTCGTTGGATTATAAAATAAAAAAATATGTGGACTGTTTTAATGACAGGCGCAGGCGCACCGGGCGGCATCGGAACGCTCAAATGCCTTAAAAAAGATAAAAATATTCGCTTATTTGTCGGCGACTCTAACCCTACGGCTAACGGTCGTTTCTTGAATAAAAGCCGTTTTTTAATTTTAAAAAAAGCGACTGACCCCGACTTCATCCCCCATATTTTAGAGCTTTGTATTCATCACAAAATCGAAGTGATTCTACCTTTAGTCACTTTAGAATTGTTTAAATTTGCTGAAAACAAAGCCCTTTTTGAAGAAAATGGCATCAAAATCATCGTTTCAGATAAAAAAGACCTCGATATTGCCAATAATAAAAGCCGCCTTTATGAACACCTTTCCGCCCATAATATCTTGACCCCTCAGTATAAAGTCGTTCAATCAGGTGATTTAGACGAATTTTTAAATGCATTTTCAGATTTAGGTTTTCCTGAAAAACCACTGTGTATAAAGCCTTCGGTTTCAAATGGCAGCCGAGGCGTTCGGATTGTAGATAATTCCGTTGATAAATATGATTTGCTGTTCAATCATAAACCCAATTCTTTGTATATTTCTTTTGATGAAATTGTTGAAATACTGAGGTCAGCCCCCCAGCCCCCAAAGGAGGAGCTTCCGACGGGCAAACTCCCCCTTCGGGGGTTGGGAGGCTTAGGCTTGGGCTTTCCAGAACTACTCGTTTCCGAAGTTTTACCTTATGAAGAATACACGGTGGATACAATAGTCAATCATGGAAAACCGATTCTTATTTTACCACGCCTTAGAAAAAAAACAAATAATGGTATATCAGTGGAAGGGCAATTCATTGAAAATCAAGAGATTATAGATTACTGTTTTAAAATTTTGACATCTTTGAACCTTCATGGACTCATTGGCATTCAAGTAAAAAAAGCGGAAGATGGGCGGTTTAAAATCCTCGAAATCAATCCACGCATACAAGGCACGAGCGTGGCAGCGATGGGTTTGGGAATCAATTTACCCTTGATTGCCGTTAAACAAGAGATGAATGAACCGTATGAAATCCCAGATATACGATGGGGCACGTCATTTTCAAGATATTATCAAGAAGTATTTTATTAGTTGAGAGTTGAAAGTTTTGAGTTGAGAGTTTTGAGTTGAAAGTTGAAAGTTGAAAGTTGAAAGTTTGCCAATTTTCAATTTTCAACTCTCAACTCAAAACTTTCAACTCAACTTTCAACTCAACTCAACTTTCAACTCAAAACTCTCAACTATCAAAGATGATTCAATATCTATATGATTTATATTTCCGCTATTGGAAACGCTGGGGTTGGTTTGGCGATTTTCCCAATTGGCAGGTGGCTCAAGCGGCTTGCATCGGCTATGATTCAGATGAAATTATAGAGAAAGTGAGGGCTTCGGCATTGAAAGTCAAAAATGGCGAAGCGGCTTTTGAGCGCGATTCTGTTTTATTTTTTGAAGAAGAAAATGATGAAAATCTCTTAAAATGCCTTGAAAAAGTGGCTATTTCACTTGAAAAAGGAGAAAATACTGATGAGCGCGATTCGTGCCATGAAGCTCTGCATCAGGGGGTGTTGAGAGTCATTGATTTTGGCGGTTCGCTTGGAAGTACTTATTTTCAACATCAAAAAGCATTGAAAAAATACCCGAATTTAATTTGGTGTGTCGTAGAGCAATCTCATTTTGTAGAGATAGGAAAACGGGAATTTGAATCAGAAAACCTATATTTTGAATACACTCTGCAAGCCGCTTTTGAGCGTTTCAAACCCAATTTTTTTCTATTAAACAGTGTTTTGCAATACATTGAAAAACCATATGATTTGCTCAAAGAGGTAGAAAATTTAGATATTCCCTATATTTTAATTCAGCGAACACCCATGATTGAGGATGCTCAAGATCGAATAACGCAACAAATCGCGCACCCCTCAGTATATAAGGCATCATATCCGAGTTGGGTATTTGGAGAACAATATTTTTTCCAAAGGAATCCCTTCGTGGGAAAATCAAAATTGACAAATTCATGGACAATAGAGTGGGAGCAGGGAGCAAAATATGGGCTTCATCATGCAGCAGGCAAGTCATTATTTCTAAAAGATTTGTTTTTATCTAAAAAAACTCTCAACTCATAACTCTCAACTCATAACTTCTAAAAGTATGTCTGTTAAATCATTTTTTAAAAAACAAACCTTCAATCCAGGGTTTGTCGGTTTTTTTACCAACCCGTTTTTCTTTGCGCGGCAAGCTCTGTACGATGCTGTTGAAGTGGCTGCACCGTATATGAAAGGCGATTTATTAGACGTTGGATGTGGTCAAAAACCGTATAAACATTTATTGAAAGTTAATAAATATGTGGGTATGGAAGTGGAGCAAGAAGGACATGACCACACCAACGAAGAAGTCGATATTTACTACGATGGCAAGCATTTTCCCTTAGAAAATAGCAGTTTTGATAGTGTTTTGACGAGTCAAGTGCTGGAGCATGTGTTTCATCCCGACGATTTTTTAAGTGAAATTCACCGTGTTTTACGACCGAATGGTAAGCTCCTTTTGACCGTTCCGTTTGTTTGGGATGAGCATGAGCAGCCCTACGATTATGCCCGTTATTCGTCGTTTGGACTGCGCCATTTGCTTGAAAAAAATGGCTTTACTATCGTTTTGCATCAAAAAACGTTGTCCGATTTTAGAGTCATTATTCAACTGATAAATGGTTACATTTTTAAAAAAACTTTAATATTTAGACCCAATCCTATGGCTAATATCGTCGCAAGTGTTATTTTTAACGCTTGGTTGAATATCATCGGCGGCGTGCTGAGTTTTATTTTGCCGAAAAACAAAGATTTATATTTAGACAACGTGATTGTTGCTGAAAAAAAATAAAATATGCTCAACTACTGTACACTTTTTGACGTCCAATATCTGAATCGCGGTCTTGTCACTTACGAGTCGCTCATGACGGCTTCCGAAGGCAAAGCCCATTTATACGTTTTTGCTTTCGACGACAAATGTTATGAATTACTCATGCAAATGGGTCTGCCCAATTTGACAGTGATTCCGCTTTCTGAATTTGAAGATGCTGAACTTTTAGCCATCAAACCCACCCGTACACGAGGCGAATATTGCTGGACGAGTACCAGTTCGACAATTTTGTATTGTATCCAAAAATATGATTTGCAGCAATGCATTTATATAGATGCCGATATGTTTTTCTATGCCGACCCACAGATTTTGATAGATGAAATGCCCGCCGATAAGCATGTTTTAATCACCGAGCATCGCTATACCCCTCAGTATGATAAGGTAAAATTGTCGGGAAAATACTGTGTGCAGTTTATGTATTTTGACAATTCGGCAGAGAGTTTAGAGGTCTTGAATTGGTGGCGAGCGCGATGTTTGGAATGGTGTTATAATCGGCATGAAGACGGTAAATTCGGAGATCAAAAATATCTCGATGATTGGACAGAGCGTTTCCCATGCGTACATGAGTTGCGTCATTTGGGCGGTGGATTAGCCCCGTGGAATATACAACGCTATGATTATCAAGTAGTTAAAGATAAGTTTTTATTGATATTGAAAAATAATAAAAATTTGAATGACAACTACATTTATACTGAGGGGGAGGAAGTAGAGCCTATTTTCTACCATTTTCATGGCGTCAAATTGTATGAAAATGGTGGGGCTGTGTATGCGCCCAAAATGTATATTCTGAATAAAAACACCCGTCAAATATTGTACGAACCCTATCTTCAAAAGCTGCAAGTTGCTCAACAAAAGCTCCGCAGTTTTGACCCCGATTTAGAAAAAGTAGGCATTCTGTCTTCAAAACAATATTCGGAAGATAGGACGAAAGGCTGGGGAGCATTCGTGAAAACCAATGTTTTGAACAAGTTTTTTAAGTTGAATTTGTAAAGAAGGAATAAAAGGGGATTATCATGAAGAATAAAATACTTCTTGAATTACTATATTTATTGAAAAAACATTATTTTTGTAAAAATTAAAAGGTTATGGAAACTACAATAATCGAAAAAAAAGTATTATCTTTTGAAAATATAAAAGAGCTTTATCCTGATGAATGGGTTTTAATTGGCGATCCCAACTTAAGAAATCCTGAAATAAATGAAGCTATTGTCCATAAAATCATATCAGGTGTTGTCTTGTTACATAGTAAAGATAAAAGGGAAATTGGATACAAAGCTAAAGAGGTAAAACAAGGCTTTAGTCATTTTGCCTGTGTTTTTACGGGTGAACCACCTCGAAATCGACGGTTTTGGCTATCAAATTGGTAAATATTTTAAAATACTATGACAAAACAACATCCTTTCAGGCTTCACGACGAGTTATTTTAAAAAGGTTTTATACATTCAAAACATTGATTTTCAATGAAGTTATAGCATTAACAAAACCAATGTCTGCAGTCAAAAATTGCCAGTCAGGTGTAGCTTTACTTTGAAAAGCTGCTAATTGAAAAGCATCGAGTGTGCGAAGGTTTTGCTTTTTACCGACTGTTTTAATTAAATTTTCTGCTGTAGAAAGATATGATAAATCAAAAGGGATTATGAAGAGATTCGACCAAATAGATTCAAAATTATTTGAAATAGAAATCAATTGTTTTTTTGATAATTGTTTACCTCTGAAACGTCTCATAACAGCACTATAAAATTCTGGTCTGGCAAGTTCTGATACCCAAATAATATTCTGAGTATCCGCATAGATTTTTTGTACTTCTGCAGCATTCGGTTCAGCAACAAAAAGTTTGAATAAAGCGGAAGTATCGAAAAAGTAATTCATATACGGTCTTCTCTTTCAAGAATTGCATCACCAATAAGAGAGGTAATGCCAACTTCTTGAAATATTTTTTGTAGTTCATAAACGGCTGTCATATCGCGATGTCCGTTGACAGTTTTAATTTTCTCATTTTTTGAAACTATTTTCTGTTTTTTAGGAGAGATTTTTTCTACTAACATAACAAAATCGTTCACTAACAGTAATTGTTCTGCTGTTAATCTTTCAACCTTCGTATGTATTTGATTTTTAAGAAGTATAGCTTCCATTGTTCTTTAATTTTAAACAAAGATACTTATTAAATAAAAAAAAACAAATAGCTATGAGAAACTCGTGAAAATGATTTAATGCTTGAAAACAGGATTGTACTACTTTTTTTATGAATTCCTTTCAATCAGAAATTACAATTAACCCTTGCTCCAAAGGATTCAAATTTTCCAAAAGACTATCCATAAATGCTTCTCCATATTTTAAATAATAAGGTAAAAAATTATCTACACGCTCTTGCAAACCGCCGCTTGGAAAGAGCTTTTGAGCTAAGGCTTTGAGTTGATTAATCGCTATTTCATTTTTCTGTTTTTCTGCTTTCAACAGTTTGGCTTCTATGATTTCGATGCCTTGAATCTGCTTGGTTTTTTCTGCTAAAACCACTTTTTCAAGAGTGGGGTCTGTGGCAATACACTTTTTTAAAATAACTTCAAAAATAGTCTCTATAGCTGCTTTTTGCTCGGTCATACTGAGGGGTTCGGCTGCCGTTTTGGAAATATATGCTTTTATTAAGCTATCCGTATCTTGCACTAAATCAAGGAGTTGTATATTTAATTTGCCCATTTTGTCTCGACTGCCTTTATCTAACCATAAAACAGAATTGCGCCTTACGAGCATTGGAAAATTAATACCAAAATGCTCAAATTGCGTTTTCCTTTCGAGCCAATAAGCCAATTCACCGCCTCCACCGATATAGGCTATATTGGGCAAAATAAGCTCTTGAAATAAAGGTCGCATCACCACATTTGGGCTGAAATACTGAGGGGTCTTTTCCAATTCAGTCAATATTGCTTCTTCTGAATGCCATTGATAATCCGTGTTTAAGGCTTTATAAATCCCATTTTCAAAGACAATTCTTTCTCTTAAATTGTCTCTCAAATAAAACAAATTGATGTCTCGCGCATATGCTTGCGATTTGTAGCCGAGCGATTCCAATTCCTTTTGCGTTTTGCCGACCAAATCCTTTGAAGTTTGCTCTAAAATCTCCTTTTTCATGATGGGAATGAAGAGGTGTTTTAAATCAGCATCATTCATATTCAAAACCACCAAACCATATTTTCCAAATAATTCATGAATGAGAGCTTGCGTGGCATCTTGATAAAGGGCGTGAGCGGTATAGGCTTTTTCAATAATGTCAAAAATATGTTTTGCTTGTTCATTATCGCCTAAAACGGCTTTCAATTCATCTAAAGCTGGGCGCAATGAAGGCGTTTTCATCATACCGACAGCCCCTTTTTCATCTGCTGATTTTTCCCAAGTTATTTTTTTATTAAAAATATTGATAAAATTCACTTCTTCAAAATCATGGTCTTCTCCACCGATGACAAATACTGGAACAAATTGATTGTCAGGATAATACGCATTGAGTTTATTCGCCAAATGAATAGTTGAACATATTTTATAAATGAAATAAAGCGGTCCTGTGAATAGGCTCGGTTGATGAGCGGTTGTAACAGTATAAGTATTTTTCTGTAATAATTTCTCAAAATTGGGATTAGTAACCCTATCAGTAACCCCCTCAGTATTTAAGCCTGAATATTGCTTTTTCAAAACCGAAACAAGCACTTCTCGATTCGTCGTATAATTGGATTTATCCTCTATAACTTGTTTGAACGATGAAATGTCAACTGGATATTTATAAAATTTTCTCAGAATGGGTTCTTGGTCAGAATAGGCTCTATCCATTTTGGCGAGCATGGGCAAATCAGAAAACGGGATTCGAGTGATTTCCATAAAATTAAAATCTATTTAGGTTTGTTCAAATAAGGCAATAAACAATTCGGGCAAAGGTAAGTTTTGAAACGGTGTTAGAAAAATTTTTAAATTAATTCATGTCGGGATTCTATTCATCAGCATTAAAATTTAGAAAAAATATGATTTATACCCTAAATGATGTATTAAAATAAAAAATTTTATGAGAAAAAATAAATAATTATGGCATTTTATAATATTTGGCATGGTATTCGCTTTTAAATGTATGTGTGTAAGTTTTGGTTAAAGAATTGTAAAATTCGTTTCGTTACCCGTAGAAGTCCTCTACGGGTTTTTTTTTGCCCCAACAGGAATTAGGAATTAGGAATTAGGAATTAGGAATTAGGAATTTGAAATTAGGAATTGGAATTTGGAATAATTTTTACCTAATTTCGCCATTATGAAAAAAATTCAACCGACGGATTTGTGGCTGTATAAAGATGATCGCATTTTGATTGATGTGCGCTCGCCCGCTGAGTATGCTCATGCTCATATTCCCAATGCTTTAAGTTTACCGCTTTTTAATGACGAAGAGAGAGCGAAAGTTGGCACACTTTACAAGCAAGTGTCGGCAGAAAATGCTTTGATAAAAGGTTTGGAATTTGTAGGTCCTAAAATGGCAGGTTTTGTGAAGCAAGCGATTAAATGGTCGCCTAATCGGAAATTATTGATTCATTGCTGGCGAGGTGGCAAACGCAGTGGTTCAATGGCTTGGTTGATGCAAATGGCAGGTTTTGATGTTGTGACTTTGGAGGGTGGTTATAAAAATTATAGAAATTTTATTTTACAACGCTTTGAAAATCAATCACTTAAAGTGATTTTGCTTGGAGGAAAGACGGGCAGCGGTAAAACACCCATTTTGAAAGAGTTAGAAAAGCGAGGTGAACAAATCATTGATTTAGAAGATTTGGCGAATCATAAAGGCTCGGCTTTTGGTTGGATAGGCGAAGAGCAACAGCCTTCGGTGGAACAATTTGAAAATAATTTGTATGAAATTTTTAGACAAATTAATCCTGAAAAAAGGGTTTGGGTAGAGAACGAAAGTCGCAATATTGGCTCGGTTTCTATGCCACAGGGTTTTTGGAATCAAATGAAATCTGCTCCGCTTATACATATTGAAATTCCCTTTTTTGACCGTGTTAACCATTTGGTCAATGTTTATACACAGACTTCTAAAGCCGATTTAATCCTCTCTTTTGAAAAAATTGCTTCTAAATTAGGGACTGAAAATCTTAAAAAAACCATCGGTTGGATTGAAAAAGGTGATTTTGAAACCGCTGCCGCTATGGCTTTGAAGTATTATGACAAATCTTATATGCACGGCTTTGACAATAATACATCTCCTAAAAAGCATGTTCTTGAAATACCTCAATTTGATTGTGAAAAGTCAGCGGATAAATTGATTGAGTTGGCGGATACTGAGGGGTATTGAGTATAATTTGAATTAGGATTGGTAAGATTATAAGGATGTTTAAGGATTTTTTTCACTTAAACGGACTCTGAAAAGCTGGATTATTAATAAAACTTGTATCTGTCAAAGTTTTGATAAAGAGTAGAATGTTCTGTTTTTGCTTGGAAGTGAGCTTTATTTGCTTGATTTGAGGAATAAATGGATCTACATTGTCTGCATAATGACCGCCTGAAGCATAATGTTCCATCACTTCATCAAGGGTTTTAAATCGTCCATCGTGCATATAAGGTGCAGTGAAAACGATATTTCTAAGCGTGGGCGTTCTGAATTTTCCATTGTCAAATTGTTTGCCTGTAAACTTTCCTCTGCCTTTATCTTTAAAATCGTCGAGTGTTTTGGCACTGTCCAAACCATTGTTAAAAAAGTCATTGCTGTTCATAAATGGCGAAGTGTGGCAGTGTCCACATTGTGCATCGGGTGCGCCGGCTGAATTGAAAAACAACTCAAAACCACTCAGTTCATCATCCGTAAAAAACTCTTCACGGCGGAATATTTTATCAAATTTAGCATTGCCGCTGATTAAAGTTCTCTCAAATTGGGCAAGTGCTTTCACGGTTAACTCTTTGGTCAAATCATTTTTATTGGCTATGCCAAAGGCTTTGCGGAAACGGGTGGGATAATCCGAATGAGCTTTCAGCTTGGCAATGGCTTTTTCCCAAATATTATGCATTTCTATGGGGTCTTCAACGGGCAAAAGGGCTTGCTCTTCAAGTGTTTTTACACGACCATCCCAAAACAGTCCCTTATTCATAAATCCAATATTTTCTAAAGACATAGAACTGCGCGTTCCATTCAAACCATCGACGCCTTTACTCACTGCTTTATTATCCGTAAAACTGCCAGCAGATAAATGGCAACTTGAGCAGGATTGAGAACTATCGCGCGAAAGAATGGGATCATAAAACAACCTCCTGCCCAATTCGACCCCCTCAGTAGTAATCGGATTATCGACAGGAATATCCATTTTTGGAAAATTAGGCGGTATTTTTAAATCAAATGCAGTAGGCGAGTAAGCAATTTTAGTCAAATCATTATTATCAACAACAACAGCGGGCATGTCTTTACCACAAGCAATAATGAACAATAGGAGTAGGAATGAGACACTATATTTTGACATCAGATTTATTTAATAATTAAAGCCGTTTGAAAATTTCCCATCATTTTTTTCATCGTCGGCAAATCGCCAATTTGATGTGTCGAATTGTATGTTTCCATATCGATTCCATTGATGAGTTTGTTCAAATCGAGTTCCATACTGAGGGGGGTGGTCTCATTTTCTTTAACGGTGAAAGTTTTTGAAAAATTCATGCTTTGATAAACCTCATTCCCACCTGCATGTAAGGTGATGCCTGTTTCGTATTGCCCATCGCCGTCTTTATCCAACGAGCCTTCAAGTTTGAAGAAAATATAGCTGTTCCACGCATCCCAATAATTGGATGATTCTGATAGGGGATTGGTGGTAGGATAGTCTTTCGGTTTTTTTGAATTTAAATCAGAAGATACACCAATGTATAAATTAAAATTTTTTTTATCTCCTGATGGAATACTATTTAAATTAAGAATCAAACCCTTAGCCGCTTTTAAAGAATCATCAATATCTTTAAAATCAATCATAGCAATTGGAATATCAACATAAGGTCCACTGAAAGAACCTTTATCTGCATAAATATTTGACACATAAAAACTCAACCTTGAAAATCGCACTTTTTTACCATTATAACTGTATATTTTATTCAATTGAAACGGTTGTTCATTGAATTTTGCTTTGATATTCCATTCGATGGCTCCCTTGGGTGTGGGGGTGACGACATCGTCTTTGCACTTTGAAGCCGTGCATAAAACAGTGAAAATGAGAGAAAAGAAGAGTAAATTTTTCATGTGGTAACTTATTTCAACACCAAAGCCGTTTTAAAATTATCCATAACTACTTTCATACTGGAAGCATCGCCTGCAAACTGAGTCATATTAACGCCCATGAAGAGTTTATTAATATCTAATTCAAAATTGATAGATGCTTTTTGATTCGCTATAACCAATGATTTATTGAAACTGGTGCTGCGATAAGCATCATTGCCGCCCGTTTCTATAGCAAAACCCGTTTCAAAAACACCATCATTATTATTGTCCACTAAGCCATCGAATTTGCAGAAAATATAGCTATTCCAATCCGTCCAATATGCCCCTGATTCTGATAAAGGATTGGTAGAAGGATAATCTTTCGGCGTTTTTTTATTCAAATCCGAAGCAACACCCAAGCCAAAACCAATGCTTTGAACAGTCTCTAAATTGACATTGCTCACGATGTCTGTCACGCCTTTTGACGCTTTTACTGAATCCAAAACATCTTTAAAATCAATAAGTGTAACAGATTTATTGACCGTTGCGGAAACCGCCGAAGTGGATGCGGCGATATTAGAAACAAAAAAGCTAAATCGTGAAAAACGCACTTTTTTACCGTTCAAATCATACGTTTTGTTGAGAATAAAGGGCAGCTCATTGAGTTTTGCTTTAAAATTCATCTCAACAGTGCCGTTTGCTTTATCCACAACAACAGTGTCATCCTTACATTTTGAAGATGAATTAATAATAATGAGAGCGAATAAAATAGGTAATAATTTTTTCATAGTTTTAATTATAAGTTAAATTTTTTAATAATTATTTGAACATCCTAATTCCTAATTCCTAATTCCTAATTAATAGTAAGGGTTATTGAATAGAAAAAGCATCTTTTGTATTAGTAACGATTCTTTGTTTGATAATGTCTTTTGTTTCTGTAAATTTTATGTCTTTTATGAATTTTTTATAATCAATTTTCAAAGGAATCTTCGCATCGAACCCCTCAGTAAAAGACACATTTTTAGTGAATGTGAGCGGCGTAACGGTTGTAATAAATATGCTCACAGTGTCAGGTTTGCTCTTTAATTTATAGACAATTTTATTGAAAATATACGTGTTTTGAGCTTTCAAATACATCGAATCGCTTTGATTACTGAGGGGGGTGCCCGAAGGCATTTTACTCGGTATTGCTTGATTCGCTATATTATCCAAACCTACTTGAAATTTGATTTTGGCATATTTTGTCGGCTTATCAAACTTTCCGATTTTAAATTCAAAGCCATTGTTTTTACCTACGAGTGCATAGTTGCTCAGGGTTTTAATAGTGTCGCTATTTCGAGCAATTAAAATGCTATCAATAACGGTTGCAATTTTATTATTACTTGTAACTAATTGAAAATCAGATAAATAGAATTGAAAACTGAGAAATTCAATACTGTCTGCCACATTGTCAATTTTATATTTTTTATTGAAACTAAACTTAGTAGTGTCATAAAAATAATCCGCTTGCAAAGTTAAATTTGGATAAATGCAGCAATTGTCTTCACAAGCTTGGGTAACAGTGACATCAAAATTGATTGCCCGAACATCTAAACAACCCTTCGTCGTTTCTTGACAAGCCACTGATGATAGGCAATAGGTAATGAGTAATAGGCAATGGGTAATAAGTGATAAGTGATGAGTGATGAGTGATGAGTGATGAGTGATGGGTAATGGGTGATGAATAATGGGTGATGAATAATGTGCGGTACTGATAACTTTACGAGGGTTTGAAACCCTCGTAAAGTTTAGAAACGCTTCTAATTTTTTATTGTTTTTTATTTTTTTCATATTCTTTCATTAAGTTTTTGACGGTTTGTTTGACCTGTGCTGAAAATTCTTTATCCAAAATCCAGTGATAATATTGTTTGTCTTTGAGCAACACATCAATCACGACTTGATTGACATATTTGCCGAAGTTAAAAACGATATTTCCGTTGATGTCGTATTTCAGCTTTTGAGTGGCGTCCACGGTTTTCAAATCATTGGTAAAATCATGCAGCACTTGCATATCATTTTTGATAGGCTCGATGATTTCGTTCGCGTTTTCATCTACCAAATTTTTACCTTCATAAAATTGCAATTGCCCCTTGAAAACATCAATCGTAGCACGTACATCTGCGAGGGCATCGTGAGCATCAGTGAGTTCTTTTTGACAATAAAAACGCAACGCGGCTTTAAGTGTACGGGGTTCCATTTTATAAAATATGCGTTGCACATCTATGATTCGACGACTATTAATGTCAAACTCCAAGCCCACACGGTCAAATTCTTCCATCAACATTGGAATATCGAACCGCGCGGCATTGTACCCTGCGAGGTCAGCATTGCCAATAAAATCATATAATTGCTTGGAAACTTGTGCAAAAGTGGGCTTATTCGCCAAATCTTTAGGAGTAAAACCATGAATCGCCATAGACTCTTCTGAAATCGGCACGCCAGGATTGATGAGCATCGTCAACTCCTGCGGTTCAGCGTTATTTTTAGGATATTTAATCAAAGCGATTTGAAGTATTCGGTCGCGTATGACATTTAAGCCAGTGGTTTCGACGTCAAAAAAAACAAGGTCGCGGGTGAGATTGAATTGTAATTCCAAGGTGTAGTGGTTTTAATTATTTTAAAAACCCAAAATTAGACATTTTCTGAAAAGATTTTATGCTGATAATAGTTTTGAGGAATAATCTACATTTTTTGTGATAATAAATTATTTTAATAAAACCAATTACATTCTAATTCTCGTACATGTTTCTAAATCAATATTCACTAATTCTTTGGTATCCTTTTTTTTTTAACCATAAACCATTTTATTATGAACAGTACTTTCAAAAGTATATTAAAGCTGGTTGGTATGGCTTTAATGTTAACCACTTTTCTTTTTACCAACGCTTGCCGCAACAATGTCGAAATCAGCAATTATGACGTTAATTTAATTGCTTTGACGGACGACAACAATCTGATATCCGTCAATTCGGATTTTCCTTCTCAAATCACTCAAAAAGTAGCCATTACAGGTTTAATGGCGAGTGAAAAGATTCTCGGCATTGATTATCGCCCCGCAACTGGTCAACTTTATGGCGTTGGAAGTTCAAGCAGATTGTATGTCATTAACCCGATAACAGGTGCGGCGCGGGCTATAGGAACTGCCGCTTTTACGCCAACTATCAATGGTAGCATTGTCGGTTTCGATTTTAATCCAACGGTGGATAGAATCCGTTTGGTGACCAATACAGGTCAAAACCTCAGATTGAATCCTGAAACAGGTACAGTTGCTGCTACGGATGGCAATCTCAATCCAGGCACCCCCTCAGTATCAGAGGTCGCTTACACCAATAATACGGCTGGTGCAACCACGACAACGCTTTATGGTATTGATGTCAACACCGATAAACTGTACATTCAAAATCCACCGAATAATGGTACTTTGGTAGAAGTCGGCTCATTGGGCGTAGATGCTCAAGGTGCTGCAGGATTTGATATTACATCGAATGGTTTTGGTTTTGCAGCATTAAATGTAGCTGGCAAATCTGAATTATATGTTGTCAATCTCACAACAGGTCGTGTATTAAAATTAGGTAGCTTCGATTTTGGTGGCAATGTTATCGGTTTGAGTGTTACGACCAATCCAGTTGCTTATGCGGTTGATAATGCCAATAATTTGATAATTTTTAATCCTTATGCGCCGTTGTCACCTATTTCTAAACCAATTACTGGCTTACAAAGTGGTGAAAATGTTTTGGGCTTGGATATGCGCCCAGTCAATGGACAGTTGTATGCTTTAGGTAGCACGAGCCGTTTATACACTATTAATGCGTCTTCAGGTGCGGCGGCTGTTGTAGGCACTGCTCCCTTTACGCCTGCTTTGAGCGGTACGCAGTTTGGTTTTGATTTTAATCCAACTGTTGATAGGATTAGAATTGTCAGCAACACTGGTCAAAACCTTCGGGCACATCCTGAAACGGGTGTTATTGCTGCGGTAGATGGCAACATCAATCCAGGTACCCCCTCAGTATCAGCCGCTGCTTATACCAATAATTTTGCAGGAGCCACCACCACAACTTTATACGTGATGGATGTTTTGAAAAGTAAACTCTATATCCAAACACCGCCAAATAATGGTACGCTCGTAGAAGTCGGCACTATATCAGGCACTTTTGTAGAAGCCAATGGTTTTGATATTGGCGGCACATCAGGAAAGGCATTTGCTTTATTGAACGACGAAGGTTTTGCGAAACTTTTTCAAATTAATTTGCAAAATGCTCAGTTAAATGCTGGTTTGCCTGTTACTATTAGCGGTGTTCGCGGTTTCACGCTTGGTTTGGGCTTTTAATGAAATCCGCGCTACATTGTAGACCATATTTATTAAACCACACAGCCTTGTCTTCATTGACAAGGCTGTTTTTGTTTGCGATACTTTTATTTTATGACATATTTTCAATCCACAGCCAACCGATTATCAAAAGCAATTGTAATGGGAGAGACGTGGCAATACTGAGGGGGGGCTTTAGAAGTATTTCCTCAAAGAATATTAATGGTCGATTTATTCAATCAAAACAACTGATGGTTAATTAATTGATGCTATGCGCTCATAGTTTTACGCTGTGCGTTCACTATTTTACGCTATTAAACTCGTAATTTACGTTATTGACTCTTGATTCACGTTGTTCGCTCGCAGTCTTACGCTATTAACTCGTGATTCACGCTGTGCGCTCGTAGTTTTATGCTATGCGTTCATAGTTTAACGCTGTGAGTTCATAGTTATACGTTATTGGTTCGTATTTTACGTTGTTGATTCGTGATTCAGGCTGTGCGCTCGTAGTTTTATGTTATTGGTTTGTAATTTACGAGTCGTTTATCGTTTATTATACTCATTTGGACATTTCATGTCATGGTAGTTCGGGCTTTTTAATGACACAGCGTGTCAAACTTTTACTCATTTAAAATAAACCAACACCCCTCAGTAAAAACCTCATTTTTTACTTCATTTAAGGAAAATACGTTGAAGAACATTTTCTTTAAATCTAAAATAATGCACAATCACGCCGCCAACGTGAGCAAAAAAGAGGATAATCAGTGCATTTGCCATAAATTCATGCACTTCAAATATTTCGCTATCCACCGTCTGAGGAAAGCCTTGAATATTTTGATTCCAAACATTTTCGAGCAATCCTGTTGTCACCGCTACCGCCAAACCCGATATTCCCAAAGCTAACAAAGCGATATAGAAGAACCTTTGCGTCCACAGAATCACCCGATTATGCAACGTCCAACCTGTTTCCAAACGTGGGGGTCTTTGTTTAGTAAAAAAAAGAAAAACGCGATAAATAGTCATTAAAAACACTAAAATCCCTACTGTAAAGTGTATTTGATACAAAAACAGCTTGTCGGCAGCCACAGTCGTATCCCTCAGTATTTTGCCGGTTGGCACCAAAGCCGCAATCAATAAAAAGCTCACCCAATGGATAATCACGACGCGAATGTCGTAGCGAGCAGTCATATCATTTTTAATCATGTTCCTTTTTCCTAAATTTTCCAGCTTTTATTTTTAAATAATCAAACTAAATTTTAATAGAAATAAGAAGTGTTTGGTTTTTAGTTTAGAGTATTTAGAAGTATAATTCATTGATTTTGAACACTTTATACCTCTAAACACCAAAAACTAAAAATTCACAACTACTTATCTTTTTCTAATTTAGACTTGATTGTCTCATCCAATTTTTTCATCAATTCAGCTAATTTAGAGACAGTCAAATCGCTTTTATACTGAGGGGTATTGAATAAATGCTCAATTTTCTTTTCCATATCAGGCATCGCCTTGATAAACGATTTTCGCGACGGCTTCACCTCAATAAGTGCATTATCGCCTCTTTGAAGGCAATATCGAAAGTCATTCTCAATTTCGTCATAGACTTCACCTTTGCTGTACGCGCCCGTATCATTCACGCGAGTGAGTTTTTTCCTCGAATCTCTTAGCAATTTGAGTGTCGGACTGTAATAAATCACTTGCAATAAGCGGTATTCTTTGAGATTATCAGGCATGACGCTTCTCGTGAAAAAAACATCTTGATTGCCTACTTTGAGTCGAAATGTCATGATATTACTTGTTTTTAGGTAGAGTTCTCGACCGTCGGGATATTTGATTTGCACAGCTCCAATCAGTTGATTGAACCGATAAAGAACTTGATTGTTAATCAGAGTGCTATCAGTGAGCATCAACTCGCCTTCGTGATATTGATCGTCGTAAAAAAAACGATTGCCTTTGATACCATCATAGCGGTCATCGAAAGTCTGTAGAATAGGTCTCCCTCTGCCCAAATTGCTGAGATTGGTTTGTGTGGCAATGTCCGCTCGTGGATTGGAGGCTCCGTTTTGGCTCCATACTGAGGGGGTCGTGGCTAAGATAAAAATGTAGAAAAATAGCTTTTCCATTTGTCAATTATTTTTGATTGTTATTCAAACTAAAACATAATACCAACATTAAAAGACCATAATTTATAACCATTGAGTTTATACAATAAAATAGGCGAAGCTGTTGCACCCACTGTGATGAAAAAGTTTTTTATAGGTATATTTGTTCCCAATTCAAGTAACAGAGGTCCGTCAATCGAACCCGATGTACCATTTTCAACTTGAAGAGCTGCCGCCACTGAAGCCTCAAAATAGGGGCGTAAAAAGCCTGAAATAGCCGTATATCGTAGCCCGACAGAAGCTGAATTGATATTTCGCTGAAAATTATCGGTGCGGTAAGTAAAATAATTGTATCCTATTTTCAATGCGCTATACCGGCTAATACCGACCAACGGCAACAAACCATACGCCTTAAAAGCGAAAGTAGCTTTCGGTTGACCGTGTTCAATGTATTGATCGTAGCCCAGAGCGATAATTCCAGCATTAACACCCCAAAACCACTTTTTACTCACTTCACTTTTGATAATTCCGCCATTCTGATAGCCATTTTTTTTATTATAACGTGTTAAAGCGAAAGTCAAGTTTTTTTCAGTTGGTTTAAAGTTACTCTTTGACTTGACAAAGGTTTTATCCTCTAAAAAGTAAGCTAAAGTATCCAAATAGTCGTTGATTTCATAACGCGTGTAGCGTGTTGACATCAACTCTGGCACTGTTGGCATTTTATTAAAATGAAAAGAATCATTCACGACAATATTAAATTGAGGGGGAATTTCTTTAAAAATATCATACTTTTCAGCAAAATAATAGGTCAAACTGGTCGGCGTTTTCAGCCGATAAAGGCTAACAAGCCCTTTGATGGTTTGTTGTAAAAAAACAGAGTCTGTTATATCTTTTTTACTCAAATCTTTAGTTAAGAAAGACACTCCATCCATCGTATTTTGATGAATATATTGAGGCATTGTCACCACTTTACTAATGAATGTGTTTCCATCCAAAATAAACCCCCTTAGTTGTTTAGGCGTAAAAAGCATAGGTTTTCCATTTTTATTTCTCTTAAAACTGATGGTTTTATAGTCATAAATATTAGAAATATAGCCCTTCACCGTATCACCATTCAACATGATGAGACTGGATGCATAATACACATCTTGGCTAAAACTTTTTGTTGCCAACAGTAAAAATAATAGAGGTATAAGGTTTTTCATATTTGAAATGAGTGGTTAAGGTGATAAGTTATAGACTGTTTAATATCAATTAGTTATTAATTAAATCAAATTTGCATTTGTTTAAAGATTTCTTGAACAGTCTCTTCATATGGTACATGTCTCTTTTTTAGTTTGTATTCTTGATGATAGTTTTCAAATCCTTTGAGTCCGCCAAATCTATTGATAACAATATCCTTTTGAATAAAATCAAATTCAGCTAATGACGAAAAATGTCTATGTGATGTAAATTGCCAATCATTATAATTGTCGTAACCAAAATGATGAATTGGATTGTGGTGAATATAGCAAATTAAATCACAAAAATATTTATGGTTCATCACTTCAATACGCCCGAAACGACTTCTAAACAATGCTCCTTTTCGATTCTGTTGTTTGTTAAATGCTTGTGTGTAACTGCTCAAAAAGTTATTTATTTTTTTACTGTGGAAAGTCACATTATCTTGATGTCGTGGTTCTTTTACTAAGAGATTGTCTTCAGAATGAGGAGTCGGTAAAGTTTGAACGCATAGGTGGAAATGATTAGCCATTTGACAAAATGCGAAAGTATTGAAACTGCCTTCTGAAAGATGTTTCCAACGTTTAAGCATAAATTCATAGTTTCCGTTGTTAAGAAAGATGTTTGTGTTGTTAACAGCATGTGAGAAAATATGATATACTTTATTGGGTTGTAAAGGTTTAAAGTTTTCCATGATTGTATGTTATATAAGTTTTCGGTTAAAAAAATAATTTTCAACAAATAACTTGCAGCAAGTTTAAAACTTGCTGCAAGTTG
>JAYTUY010000081.1:0-26837 GCA_043744275.1 Saprospiraceae bacterium | reverse complement strand
TTATTTAAAAGGGCTAAAGCAACTCAATCTAAACATAAATTAAATTCATCTTGAATTACCAATATTTAATTTATTCCTAATTTAACAAAGTCAAGGTAGTTATAAGTGAATGGATAATAAACATTTTTTAAACGAACTCCAACATCAGTAATCTGATTAGTTGTACCGTTCAAAGGAGAAGTACAAGTAAATTTATTATTGACAAAATAATTAATCATTGGTGGAACTACAAACCAACCACCAGTGCCACTATCTTCTAAATTTATGCCTATCACATTTCGATTAAAAGTAGAGTTGCTAATAACAAGGCTTGCAAAACTTGTATTGACGGCTTTAATAGCATTTTCAGCATCTTCTATTTCAGAATTATTAATAACATCAATAACCGTTAAGGTGTTCATTTCTATACCTTTCCAAAGTCCAGAACAGCAAAAGATTTTGGTGTTGTACAATACCAAACTATTGGTATTATAATTTACATAATCAGTAGCAATAGAAATTTTAACACCTGTATTGACTTTTACTATAATATTACTGAGCGAAAAATTATTATCAACTGTAAAATTACCTACAATATGGACTGTTACACCCGAAGGAATAGAGCTACCTAAAGAGGATGAATTAGGGTAAGGCGTTCCTGCACCAATTGTAAATGTAGGTGAATTGCCTTCAAATTGACTACATAAAGTCTGAGACAATAAGTGAGTAGAATGTGCTAAAAGCACGATAAAAAAAGTAAACAGGGAAGTTTTTAAATTTTTCATAGATAAATCAATTAAATTTGTGAATGAATTTTTGTTTAAAATTTATTTTAAGCAAAGTGATGGCTATTGCCGTTATGAGAGGGCAATCTCTGCGGCAGTAGCTTTTTGATATTGAAGGGCAATCAATATCAAAAAGTAGCATCTGCTTCGCGAAATGCGAAATGCGAAATGCGAAATGCGAAATGCGAAATGCGAAATGCGAAATGCGAAATGCGAAATGCGAAATGCGAAATGCGAAATGCGAGGTTAGTGTGTTTTTTAACATAGATTAATTTAGAGTTTAGTTTTTTTGGAATAAGGTTAATTTTTCATTTGCTTTTACAAAAATAGGCTACTTTTTGAGAAATGCAAATTCATTAACATATAAATATAAAACACAAATAACTCTATTTCTTCCTTAACTGCCTCAAATTCGCCAAATCCTTATAAGCATCTTTAGCCTCTTGAGCAGGTATTCCAAAGTATGCTTTACCGCCTTCAAGGTCTTTGGATACGCCTGACTTAGCTGAAACAAGCGCATTTTTTCCTATCCGAACGTTCTGAGCAACGCCCACTTGACCGTATAAAACCACTTCATCTTCTATAATTGAGTTGCCGCCGATGCCGACTTGGGCAGCCAAAAGGCAATTTTTACCAATTTTGACATCATGACCGATGTGCACTTGAGCATCTATTTTCGTACCTGAGCCGATGATGGTATCGCTCGAAACGCCTTTATTGATGGTGCAGCCTGCGCCAATATCCACGCCATCTTCTATCACCACTCGACCACCACTGCGCCATTTTTTATAGCGCACAGTGTTCTCACCCTCCTTAATATCTGCATTTCTTTTAAAATAAAAAGCATCCGTTCCAATCAATGCGCCTGCCCCAATTTGCACATTTTTACCGATAATGGTGAAATCGTGAATCACTGCATTGGCTTGAATATAGCAGCCTACACCAATTCTAACATGGTTGCCGATGACTACATTAGGCTCTAAAACCACCGATTCATGCACCACTGCTGAATCCGCCACGTTGATACTGCCCGCTCGCGTAGCTTCGGATAGCGGCATAAATGGACGCTGCATCCGCACGATGCTATCATACGCTTCAAAGGGTTGCGGATGCACGAGCACGGCTTTTCCTTCAGGAACAGACTCTACTTTTTCATTCAAAATAATGATACTCGCATTGGATTTTAATGCTTTATCAAAATACTTTTGGACGTCTGAAAATGTAATATCTCCTTTTTTAACATGGTGTATCTCATTGATTCCCAATGCATTAAGCGTATCATCGCCGATGATGTCGGTTGCACCTATTTGCTTGGCTAATGCTATGACGGGGATAGCTTTGTCGAATTTCATAGATAATATTAGCTTTTTTTAAACCAATTCAGACAGTTCCAACCAACGCATCTCCTTGATTTCTAACTGTTTCAATACGCCCGAAAGTTCTAAAGATAGTTTTTCAATGTCTTTGTTTGAAATATTGGAGTCATTGAATTTATCCGTTATCTCAGCTTTTTGCTGTTCTAATTTTTCAATTTCTTTTTCAAGCCGCTTAAACTCTTTGCGCTCAGTGTCATTGGCTTTTCGAGCGTCAAGTGCATTAGAAGCCGTTTGTACTGAGGGGGTGTTCGCCGCTTGTCCGTTGCCATTTGTTGACTGCTTTTTCTGCTCGCGATCTTCTACTTTTTTCAACTCACGGTATTCTGTATAATTGCCGTTATAGTCCTTGATTTTGCCCTCGCCTTCAAAAATAAAAAGATGGTCAACCAGCCTATCCATAAAATAACGGTCGTGGGTAACGATGATGAGGCAACCATTGAATTGATTTTGTAAAAAATCTTCTAAAACATTGAGCGTCAATATATCCAAATCGTTGGTCGGCTCGTCGAGAATGAGGAAATTAGGATTTTTTATAATGACCGTGAGCAAATATAAACGCCTTTTTTCACCGCCCGACAACTGCGAAACATAGACTTGCTGCTGTTCTTTTGTAAATAAAAAACGCTCTAACAAAGCCGACGCCGTGATTTTTTGACCTTTTTCAAGCGGAATAAAATCGGCAATATCCGTTATCACTTCTATCACTCGCTTATCCTCCTTGAGCTTCATGCCTGATTGGTTGTAATGCCCAAACTGAATGGTTTCGCCAATCACCACTTTTCCACTATCAGGGGGCAAATCGCCTGTCAAAATGTTGATAAACGTAGATTTTCCTGCGCCATTTTGCCCAACAATGCCGACTCGCTCGCCTTTTTTAAATTTATAAGTAAAATTTTCAATCAATTTAACATCATTAAATTGCTTAGAAACATGGTGCATTTCTACAATTTTCGACCCCAACCAAGTGGTTTTGATGTCAATTTGCATATCCTCCGTTTCAACTTTTTTACTGATTTTATCTTTCAATTCATGAAAATCATCAATCCGACTTTGAGCCTTTGTGGTGCGGGCTTGCGGTTGCCGACGCATCCAATCAAGCTCGCGAGAGAACAATTTTTGATTTTTACCCATCGTCGCCGTATCAACTTCCATACGCAAGGCTTTTTGCTCCAAATAATAGGCATAATTGCCGCGATAACGGTAAAACTTACCACCTTCCAACTCAATAATTGTATTGCAAATGGCATCGAGGAAATACCTATCATGCGTGACGACAAACAGCGTGAGGCTCGGACGCGAAGCAAAATACGCTTCAAGCCACTCAATCATATCCAAATCCAAATGGTTGGTAGGCTCATCGAGAATCATAAAATCGGGTTCGTCAATGAGCAATATTGCCATCGCCACCCGTTTTTTCTGACCGCCTGAGAGCGAGCCGATGCGCTGATTGAGGAAAGTATCAATTTTTAATTTTGATAAAATCTCTTGAATTTTTGCTTCAAAATCCCAAGCATGGAGTTCATCGATTTCAGTCAAATACTTTTGCACCCCCTCAGTATCATTGTCCAATAACGCTTTTTCGTAATTCTTAATCGCTTGAATTTGAAGGTTATCTGAGTGAAAAACGGCTTCGAGGGCAGTCATTTTATCATCGAGGTCAGGCTCTTGTTCCAAAAAGCCTGTGCGTATTTCCTTCGAAATCAATATCTTAGAATTTTCTCCTTCCGACCCCTCAGTACCCGCAAGTACACGCAGCAAAGTTGTCTTACCCGTACCATTTTTGGCGACGAGTGCAATGCGATCACCTCTATTGATGGTGAGTCCAATTTTATCAAAAAGCACTTTATGTCCGTAGCTTTTAGTAACGTTTTCGAGTGTTAGATAATTCATATAAAATGGCTATAAATATTTTAATAATTCTTCAACTAATTTAAAAACTGATGTTGACGATTCAGCTTTCTGCGGCGGTGTACCATTTTCTTCATGTAGGTTAAAAATTCTTTTAGCTCTAATAATAGCTTTGTCTTGCCGAGTAATTGGTTTATTATCGTGTGTATGCTCTAAGATTGTTAATAAATGTTCAAAGAAATCAATTTCAATTTTTTTTGAATTTTTACCATCATAATAACAGCCAAGCGGCTTTAAATAGCCATTTATTTTATCATCATAATCTTTCCTATCCATTGCTCCTCCTTGGTGGTCTTCAAAATGAAGAATTAACCAATATTCAAATGCTTGATTTGAATAAGCAACATCGATAGAATTTTCATTAGCTAATTTTAATGCATTAACAAAATTAGTCAATTGGTGAGGATTATCAGGCTTAGGGTCAGCATCAAAAACACACCAAACAAAATCGAAATTTTTTCCTTTTTTCCTTTCATTCTCTCTTATCTGAATGGCTCTCTCAACTAAAGAAAACGTATTGTAACCTTCTCCAACAGTCTTTATAGTTGCTGTTGATAGCTTAAAATTGCCAAAGTAACTCGGTTCTGTATTCTTACCTTCACAAATTATTAAAAATTCCTTTTTTTCAACTCTTAGAGGCTCATGACGATTAAAATTAGGTTCTCCTCTTTTTCTATCTTTTGCTGCTTTTATTTTACCAATGTGCTGTTTTTTGGCTTCTTCGTCCTTAGCTTTTTTATTTTTCATTTTCATGGGCGACTTCGTTTTTTGTTAGAAAAAGTTTGTCGAAATCACCCAAATATGGAATTGCACCATATTTACCTCTAATATAATTGGCGGCATAATCTTCTCCAATTCTCGCTTTATCACCATTTTCAGTTTTAAAATCACTTAAAGAATATAAAGTAGAAGCACCGTATCTATCTTTTTCAGTAAACCAAATTTGGTCACGACGAAAAAGTCCTGAAGTGAGTAAATTGGTATCGTGTGTATTAAAAATCAGTTGGGCATTCTTTGGATTTGTTTCTTTTGAATTAAATGTAGATACTATTTTACAAACTAAGTTAGGGTGTAATTTAGAATCTAACTCATCAATGACTGCTGTTTCTCCATTTTTTAAAGTCATTATTAATGGTGCAGCAAAAGCAAAATATTTCTTTGTTCCAGAAGATTCATCATCATCCATAGAAAATCGTTCAATGCTTACAAATTTTTTGTTAGAATCAAATTTTTTATGAAATACTGTTACATCTGAAAAAAAAGTATTCTCATCTTCTTTAATTTTTTTGCTCATAAGTTCTTTCAACTCGGTAGGGAACTCATCTGGCAGTTGGTCAATATTCACTTTTACAGGCTTCAAATCTTCAATATTTAAATCTGCACCTCTTATAAATTGAAGAACTTCTGATTTGAAAATATCTTCGCTCAACATACCAATTGAGTAACCCATATAGCGCGAATCTTGCAAACCTGAGAGCACATTCAAGTCCTTCCTCGCCCAATTGATAATTTTTTCAGCTATTTTATCATTAAATTGTGCCGCAACCGATAATAAAAGTGCATTATTTCTAATCATTTCATTATCAACAATAAACTTAATTTTTTTAAGTTTTGGATGAACTTCAAAAGATTGACGCTCCCGATAAAACAACTCTACTTCTTTTGTAGCGGGACGATGATAAAGCCATTCTGAAATTATTTCTTTTTGATTGACTTCAAAACCATACCGATACATCTCATTGTCTATAATGAAATTTATCTCAAATAAAGATGCTTGTTTTTCTGTTTCTGTACTTAAACGAAAATTAAAAGGTTCATCTTCAATCATTTCTCCTGACTGTTTATCTTTAGAAGATGAGAGTATTAAATAACACATAAAGCCCATTGCTTCAACTAATTTACTTTTTCCACTGGCATTAGCACCATAAATCACAACACTACGGAGTAAGTTGAGATTAAATTTAGGTATTTCTATAACATTATCATCCCACCTTGTTGTGCGGTCATAATTAGAAGCAACCATACTCAAGGTTGTCTCTTCTTTGAAGCATTTGTAGTTTTTAATTGTAAATTGAATTAGCATAATAAAATGATTTTTGGCAAATATAACGCAATAAATCAGTTTATTGTTTAAATTTTAAAAAAATAATCTATTTTTAATTTGAAATAAAATAGATTTAATTATTTCAAAATACCATAAACTTCACCGTTTTCACCCCACCACCTGAAGCCAATCGGCATAAATAAATACCTGAAACCTTGAAATCAAAACGATTGAGAGGGAAATTATACTCGCCTGGTGGAAATTGACCAGCCGCTACTTTTTGAATTACTTTACCTGAAATATCTATAATTTCTAAAAAAATATGGCTGTTTTTACTCAAATTAAGATGAATATTTGAATTTGAGGTGACAATAGTTGGACTTATTTGAAGATTAAAATCTGTCAGCGAAAGCTCTTTCGTAGCAGTAGGTTCTAAAATAATGGAGTACATGGAGCGTCCAAAAGTAGCGGCTACGAGCTTGCGGGTAGGATTGTGCAATCTCAAATCCGTCACTGGCACTAAGGGCAAACCGATGCCCAGTGGTTGCCATTGACCGCCAGCGTTATTGCTCACATACACGCCCACGTCTGTAGCCACGTAAAGAGTGCCCAATACTGAGGGGTCAGCCACAATGTCGTTGACGGGGGCTTGCGGCAAATTGCTTGAAATATCCACCCAAGTTGCGCCTTGATTGGTGGTTTTTAAAACATGGGGCTGATATTCATTCCATTTGAAACCTGAAACGGTGACGTATGCCGTCGAAGCATCTTTCGGGTCAGCCTCTACATGCGTAATCCAGCGATTGGGCAGGTTGTTATTTATTTTTTGAAAATTGCTACCGCCATTTGTTGACACCCAAACATTGGCATCGTCGGTGCCAACATATATAATCTGAGGATTGACAGGCGAAACAGAAATAGTCGTGATTGTTCCGAAAACGATACCGCCAATGCCCTGCGAACCATTGGTCAAATCTGAACTAATAGGCGTCCATGACACTGCTCGATTCGTAGAGCGATACAAGCGATGAGTGCCTAAATATAGCGTACTTGAGTTGTTTGGAGCGAAAACATAAGGCACTTGCCAGTTTTTACGGTCGGCAGAAACGATGCCACTTGTAGCTGTTACGAAATTCACGCCCCCGTCAGTAGAGCGACCTAAAAAGCCAAATTGCGCTTCGGCATACACATATTTATTGTCGTTGGGGTCAACTAAAGAGACGAAGCCATCGCCATCAAAAATATGTTCCCATTCGTCAGTTTTGCCTGTTTGAGTGCGCCAAGTGCCATTGTCTTGTGCGCCGCCGTAAAGCCTTTGAGGATTTTTTTCATCAATTTCGCAGGTATAAAATTGCGTAATCGGTAAATTATTGACTTGATTCCAAGATTTTGTAATGGTTTTGGAGCGATAAAGCCCGCCATCGTTGCCATTGATGACCTCCGAACTATCATTCGGATTGACCCATAGTGTATGATGATCCACATGCACGCCATCCGAAACAAATTGCCATGTTTGACCACCATTTATCGTTTTAAAAATATCTAAGCCCATCACATACACCCCCTCAGTAGTGGAAGGGTCTGCGACTATTCTGCCAAACCACCAGCCGAAATTGGAGTAAAGCGTCTTCAATTGGTTGTTCGGGTCAACTTGAAACCATGAGTCGCCATTATTATTGCTTCTATAAACACCTTTGAAATTACCGATTTCATCTGCATAAATGGTATATAATACTGAGGGGTCTTTGGGAGAAACAGCGATGCCGATTCTGCCGATATTGGTATCAGGCAAGCCATTTATGAGCTTCAACCAAGACAATCCACCATCTATTGAGCGATAAATGCCGCACGATGTACCGCCATAATTGCGATAGTTGGGTCGGCGATTGCGCTCCCACATAGCCGCATAAATCGTGTCAGTATTAGTGGGGTGAATGGCAATATCTATACAGCCCGTTGAATCATTGAGATACAACACTTTATCCCAAGTGCCACCGCCGTCGGTGGTTCTATAAATGCCGCGTTGAGGTCCCGACTGATAGAGATAACCCATTGCTGCCGCAAAAACACGGTTAGCGTTCTTGGGGTCAATCGCTAATTTACCGATGCTGCCGATATTTGTTGGACCTAAATGTTGCCATGTTGCGCCTGCATCCAAGCTTTTATACATGCCTACACCATCATAATTGGTAGAACCGCCGCCACCATTAGCTTCGCCTGTACCTACGTATAGTGTCTGTGGATTGGAAGGTGCGATGGCAATATCGCCAATAGCGAGCGTCAAAGCATCCTCAAAAATGGGTAGCCAAGTAGCACCGCTGTCGATAGTTTTGAAAATGCCACCCGCTGCTGCCCCTACATAAATGGTCTTCAGATTGGATGGGTGAATGGCTAATGAAGTGATACGCCCACCTGTATTGGTGGGTCCCGCGAGTGCCCAAGTATTGCTGCCACGTGTCGCAAGTGATTGATTTCTAAGGCGTTGTGCTTGTTGCACCACTTCTAAATAAGCGGATTGGTTGATTTGTCCATTCGGATAAGCGCGTTGAGCGAATGCCCAATCGGATGGGTATTCTTTTTCAGATTCTCCTTTTTCTTTTTCAATCGATTCAATTTTTTTAAATAGAAAAAAGGAAAATATGGCTATAAAAAAGGCTGTAATGATGGCAATGGTTTTGGATAAAGGCTTCATGGTTGTCTTTAGATTAATATAACGAGCATTCACTTTCACAAATATAATGATTAAAACGATTAAGGTGCAATGGAACACTGATTCTGCTGATGCGACTGATTTTAGTGATTTGTGTCAAATATACTGAGGGGGTGTCTATTTCCAAACAATCAATCAAAATGAGTGTTTTTAAATAAAGAATAATAACGCTACATTTGTTTTTCATTTTTCATACACCTGCCTAAAAACAGGCTTTTCATAAAAAAATAATGGCTTTTAATAGAAACGAATCAGATATTATCAAGGAGGTGACGCATATTTTCTCTGCGCATCTCGAAAAAAGCAGCTTTCGCAAAACGCCCGAACGCTACGCTATCCTCGAAGAAATATACAAACGCGACGACCATTTCGATGCTGAAGCTTTGTATATTCATATGAAAAATCAAAGCTACCGAGTGAGCCGTGCGACGGTTTACAACACCCTCGAACTCTTGGTCAGTTGCGACCTTGTGCGGAAGCATCAATTTGGTAAAAACCTTGCACTTTATGAAAAAAGCTACGGCTCTAAGCAGCATGACCATGTTATATGTGTGGATTGTGGTAAAGTCGTCGAGTTTTGTGACCCGCGCATTCAGCACATCAAAACAATGGTGGGGGAATTGTTGAATTTTAAAATCATGCACCATGCACTCAATTTATATGGTGTCTGCGGCTCTTGCCAGAAGCAACGGGAGTATGAGAAGGACGTAAGCGGTGCTCTTTTGAATGATTAATATTCAGCCACATTAATAACAACATACTCTAATGCTGATTTTACCTAAAAAATAATACCATTTTCCCTTCTTTAGCTTTTCATATTTAGCTAAATTATAAAATTTAAAAAAAATAATTATTTTATTTAAAATTTATAATTATTTGATAATCAATTACTTATAAATATTTATAATAAAATTTGAAAAAATAATTCACTTTTTTATAACAAATCCTAAAATTTATTAAAACCAAAATCCCCCCTCAGTACGTAAGTAAAATCGAAGCAAATATGTATTCAAGCATTATTATTTAATCACTCTTAAGCTATGCCATTATATCAACTTCTTCATTAGAAAACCGAAGTAAAATAAACCGATAGTAACTGATTTAATTTTTCAAAAAAACGCTCTTTTGACATAAGCCAGAAGAAAACGAACAGCCATTTTTATGCCTTGTACTGAGGGGGTGTTAAATTGAAAATTGAAAATTGAAAAGCACCAGAGGTGCATAATGTCGGTAGCTGAAATTATTTTTTTTTTCAAATATTTTAAACATTTATTAAATCTAAATTTTTTCCAATGAAAAACGTAAAACAATTATTACTACAATTGAGTACTGTCGTGGCACTTGTAGGAGCTATTGCCTATTATGGCGTAGAAACACATTATCTTGAGGCTTCAAGTCATCGTGAAGCACCACTGATTTCGGAAGACCCTGTAGCGGATAATACAGACCTTTATGCATTCCGCAGCCCAGACAATCCGAATACGATTACTCTAATTGCTAACTACATTGGTTTAGAGTTGCCACAAGGGGGTCCAAACTATGCCAATTTCGGCGAAAACATTCGCTACGAAATTCACATCAAGAACGACGCATCTACACCATTTGATGACATCACTTATCGCTTCACTTTCACAAAAACGAATGAAGATCCGACTACTTTCTTCAACATTCGGTTGGGCAAACAGAATTTGAAAGCGACTTACAAATGTGAACGCCGCATGGGTAACGGTGGTTTCACAACCATTATCAACAATGGTGTTGTGCCACCTACTAATATTGGTGCACGCTCTATCGACAATCCTGTTTTGGGCTTGGGCAAACCTTATTCTCAAATCATGCAAGAGGCGATTACAACAGCTTCTACAGGCGAAAAAATCTTTTGTGGACCTGCTGATGATCCATTCTTCGTAGATTTAGGTGGTATTTTTGATTTAGGCGATTCTCCTCGTCAAAATACTGCTACTCGGGATGGCGTAGGCTGTACTAACGTACACGTCATTGCTATCCAAGTGCCTATTTCAACACTCCAAAAAAGTGGTAAAACAGCTGCTCAAGCTGCTAATATCCTTGATGGTGATTACACAATTGGCGTTTGGGCTTCTGCCAGCCGTCCACGTATTTCTACTATCAACTATGATGGTTTGAAACCAACAGCTCAAGGTAATTATATTCAAGTATCTCGTTTGGGTATGCCATTGACCAACGAAGCAGTGATTCCAATCGGTCAAAAAGACAAGTGGAACTTCCGCTCTCCATACGATCGTGAAAGCGAGTTTGAAAAATATTTTACTAATCCAGAGCTTGGTTTATATATGGATGATCGTCTTTTTGGAGGGGCAGTTCCTGCCTTTTCTAAGCTCCGTATCCAAACTAAATCTCAAACTGTTTTAGGTGCAGTAGATTTCGGTAATACAAAAGATGGTTTGTTTGTCATCAAAGGTCACCCAGCTACTACAGGTACAGCCCTTGATAATTCTATCTTCGGTAATTATTTACTCCGCAAAGGTGAGCCGCGTTCAGTGGATTTATTGCCTATTTTCTTTACAGGCGTTCCGAATTTGGCGCCTTACCAATTGGCTACTGGCAAAACGCCAGGCAACCCACTCACAGCAGGTAAGCCTTTTATCAACAACTTCTTGCCGACATTTGGCGATATGCTTCGCTTGAATATGGCTGTGCCGCCTACACCTCGTAACGATTCTAAATTTAGCAGTGAAGGCATTGTAGCAGCTGCTGTTTTAGGTTTAACTGATCCTGCTTATAATACCAATACGAATATCCAATTTATTCCAAATATGGATGGTTTCCCTAATGGTCGCCGTTTGGAGGATGATGTTACACGCATTGAATTGCAGGCTGTTTCAGGTATTGCATTGGCAGCAATTGGTTTGTGGTATGACGATTGGGCGATTGGTCAAAGCCCTTTAACACCTAAATTGTTGAATGTTTTGACTTATACAACTGGTGTTGAAAGCAATGATAAAACTTTGCAAGGCACATTCCCTTACGTGGCTATTCCTCATAGAGGTACGGGTCCGTGCGGTGGTACTCCAGCAGGTACAACTTTTACAGGCAACGATCTTCGGGCAATGAACAACCCCTCAGTATCACCTAAAGTTTTGGGTATGAGCCAAGCGGCGATGATGAAATCAGGTCAAAATCCATTCACTACTGAAACAACTTTGGATTATCATATTTCTCAAGATGCTCACGTAAATGTCGTTATTTATGACATCACAGGCAAAATGGTGAAAATATTAGAAGATCAAGACCTTCCAGCAGGTGATTATCAAGCAAAATGGCAAGCCAATGAAGTGACTTCAGGCACTTATATTGCTCGCATATTGGTAGATGGTCAACCAGTTCAAAGTATTAAATTGACAAAATCGAAGTAATGGTATTAAGTACAACTTGCAGCAAGTTTGAAACTTGCTGCAAGTTATTATACAAAATCACAATTTAAATTTTAAACCAAATCTATAAAAATAATAGGCTTGCTCTTAAACAAGCCATACAATCAAATCTAATTTTACAATGAAAAAATTATTATTCCCTCTAATAGTCGTCGCTCTTTTAGTTACATTGGGTTTTGTGTATAAAAAATATGAAACAAAAAAAGATGAGACCCCGCAATTGAAAACACGTGCCGTCAACGCCAGTCTGAACAGCGAATGGCTCAATGCAAAGCAGGCAATCGAGGGTTTACTCGATAAAATACGCCGCCATCCCAACGACCTAAAATCGAAAACTCAATTAGCTATGGCTTATGTGCAAGAGGGTCGTATCTCAGGCGATCATGCCTATTATGATGATGCCTCCTTAAAGCTCATATCGCAAGTGCTTGAAAAAGAGCCTAATAATATTGATGCGCTCAGTGTGAAAGCAACTATTTTGCTCTCACAACATCATTTTGCCGATGCTTTAGTAGTGGCTAAAGAATTGACTGTCAAAAATCCCGATGCTGCTTTCACATATGGTTTACTTTGTGATGCTTACGTGGAATTAGGCAACTATGAAGAGGCTGTGAAAGCAGCGGATAGGATGAATTCGATTCGCCCAGATTTGCGCTCATATTCTCGCATTTCCTATTTAAGAGAAATTCATGGCGACTATTCAGGTGCCAAAGAAGCGATGGAACTGGCTGTGAAAAGTGGTATTATCGGCATGGAACAAACAGAATGGTGCCGCACTCAACTCGGCAAGCTTTGCGAAATGACAGGCGATACCGAAGCAGCCAATCGTCACTATCAAATGGCACTCGCCGCACGCCCTGAATATGCCTACGCACAAGCGGGTTTGGGTCGTTTGGCACGCCAAAAAGGCAATTATACTGAGGGGGTAGCCTATCTTGAAAGTGCTATTAAAAACATGAAAGACCCTGCATTTTATGAAGAATTATCAGATATTTATGTCCTTCAAAATCAACGTGTTAAGGCTGAAGATGCCGCTAAAACTGTTATCCAACTTTTAGGTGGCAACCATACTGATACCACCCATCAGCAGAACAATGGCAACATGCCACAGCATGGGCATTACTCGGCTAAAGAATTGGCTGAAGCTTCTTTAAAAATAGGTGACCTCTCGCACGCTGTTGATTATGCTACTTTTGAATATGGCATCCGCCCCGATAATATTGACATCAACGAACTAATGGCATGGGTTTATTTTAAAAATGGAGAATATGAAAAATCTGTTTTTAATATAGAAAAAGCCCTCCGCACAGGCTCTCAAAAGCCAACGCTTCTTTGGAAAGCAGGCAATATTTATTTAAAAAATAATCAAATTGAAAAAGGTAATGCATTGATTAACAAGGCTTTAAAGATTAATAAATTTTTACAACCTGAAATAATATAGTTTTTTGACTAAATAAAATAATATATAAAACCAAACGACCCCCTCAGTACGTAAGTAAAATTATGAACAAATACCACTTGAAATATTGGCAGCACTATTAATATTACACACTTTTTTTTGATACGATCCTTCCTGTACTTACAATTTGATTTTTACTTTAAAAATCAAATTGCCTACAACCTAAATTTTAATTAAATGGATTTTTAACATCCTCCGTTTTTTAGTGCCCCTAAAAGACGGATAGCCTGTGGAGTGCTTTTAAAGTCCATTATTTCTCCTTTGTTTTAACATAACCTTTTCAATAATTCATTTATTAAACTATTTTCAATCAAATTTTTTTCAATGAAAAATGTAAACAGATTCCTAATCAAATCAAGTATCGTGATGGCACTTATTGGTGCTATCGGTTACTTTGGCGTGGAAACCCGTTTCCTCGAAGCCTCAAGCCATCGTGAAGCCCCTATGTTAGTAGGTGATCCTTTGGCAGACAACACAGATGTGTATGCTTTTCGGAGCCCCGACAATCCAAACATGGTAACTGTAATCGCCAATTATATTGGCTTGGAGTTGCCTTCAGGTGGTCCTAATTACATCTCTTTTGGTGAGGATATACGCTACGAAATCCATTTCAAAACCAATTCATTGTCTTTTGGTGACGACCTTTTGTATCGTTTCACTTTTAGAAAAACCAATGAAGACCCGACTACTTTTTTCAATATTCGCTTGGGTAAACAAAATTTAAAAACTGTTTACAAAGTTGAACGCCGTTTTGGAAATGATGGAGCATTTGTAACCATCATGGACAATGGTATCGTGCCACCGCCTAATATCGGTCCGCGCTCTATTGACAATCCTACGTTGGGTTTAGGCAAACCTTATGCTCAATTGATGAAAGAAGCTATTGCTACTTCTTCAACTGGCACAGGCGAAAGAATCTTTTGTGGGTCTACCGATGATCCTTTCTTTGTAGACTTAGGGGGCATTTTCGACCTTGGTCAAACACGCGGTGACGGTGGTGCTCGCGATGCTGTAGGCTGTTATAATGTACACGCTATTGCATTGCAAATCCCCATTCAGCTATTACAAAAAGACCTTAAAACAATTGATAAAGCAAAAAATATCCTTGATTCTGACTTTATCGTTGGTGTTTGGGCTTCTGCAAGCCGTCCGCGCATCACTACTTTGAGCGACAATGGTGCGAAGCCTACTTATGCAGGCGATTGGGTTCAAGTCTCTCGTTTGGGTATGCCTTTGACCAACGAAGCAGTGATTCCGATTGGTCAAAAAGACAAATGGAATAGCCGCACACCTTATCAAGGCGAAGGTGAATTTGAGCAATATTTCACTAACCCTGAATTGGCTCTTTACATGGACGACCGTTTGTTTGGTGGTGCAGTGCCTGCTTTATCCAAATTACGTGTTCAAACAGCTTCAAAAACTGTACTCGGTGCTGTTGATTTTGGCAATACAAAAGATGGTTTATTCGTCCTTAAAGGAAATGCTGCTTTAAATGGTACTGCTTTAGCTGATGCTGCCTTTGGCAATTATTTGCTCCGCAAAGGTCAACCGCGTTCAGTGGATATTTTACCGATTTTCTATTCAGGCGTACCGAATTTGCCGCCTTATCAATTGGCAACAGGCAAAACGCCAGGCAATCCATTGACAGTAGGCAAGCCATTTATCAATAATTTCTTACCGTCTTGGTCATTGATTCCAACTGATTTGCGCTTCGGGGATATGTTGCGCCTCAACATGGCTGTCCCTCCTACTCCTCGCAATAGCCCTGACTTTAGTAGTGAAGGTATTGTAGCAGCAGCAGTCTTGGGATTGACCGATGCTCGATTCAATGCTAATAACTCATTACAATTTATCCCGAATATGGATGGCTTCCCGAACGGTCGCCGCTTGGAAGATGACGTTACGCGCATTGAATTGCAAGCCGTTTCAGGCATTGCTTTAGCCGCTATTGGTTTGTGGTACGACGATTGGGTTATTGGTCAAAGCCCATTGACTCCTAAATTATTAGGCGTTTTAGGATACACAACAGGTGTTGAAAAAAATGATAAAGCATTGCAAACGGAATTCCCGTATTCAGCAATTCCTCACAGTGGTTTCGGACCTTGCGGCGGTATCCCTGCCGGCACTGTTTATCCTGCCAATGACTTGAGAATGACAGAGCCTGCTACCTCTAAATTAGGATTAAGCAGCAAGTCAGCCATGATGAAAGTCGGTCAAAATCCTTTCACAACTGAAACCACTCTGAATTATCATATCACTGAAAATGCTCACGTAACAGTAGCCGTGTATGATATTACAGGTAAAATGGTTGAGCAATTGGAAGATAATGACCTTTCAGCAGGTGATTATCAAGTAAAATGGAATGCAAAAGGTGTCTCACAAGGACTCTATGTTGCCCGCATTTTAGTAGATGGTCAGCCCGTTCAGTCTATTAAATTAACAAAGTCAAACTGATAATCCGTATTGAAAAAAGAAGGGGTAACTACATCAGTTGCCCCTTACTTTTTAAATCCAATAGAAGGTTTTTATCGTAATTAATTATAACACCCCCTCAGTAATTTTATAAATTATCAATCGAAATTTAATTTGAAAATATCCTTTTACACAACTTGTTATGAAAACAATTTTTATCCTTGCTTGCTTTATTTTAAACCAATCATATCTTATTGGGATGCCAATGGCGCGTGTGAATAGCATCGAAATTGGCAGCATTCAAGGTAAAATCACAGACGACCTCAACCATGAACCTCTTGCTGGTGCGAAGGTTATTATTCAAAATTTAAGTATAGAAACTGATAAGAGTGGTGTTTTTGAAATCAATCAAATCCCTATTGGAAAGTATAATCTCATCATTGAAAAATCAGGTTATATCAACCAATCCATACCCCTCAGTATAGAAACCAATAAAACAGAAAATATAGCTATTACATTGAAAATCAATGTTTTAAGTTTGCCTGAAATCCTTATTACAGCCGATAGAGCACTTTCAGCAGCCTCATCTCAAGTGCTGAATATTCTCGATTTTCAATTACGCCCTGTCAATTCAGCACAAGATTTAATGCGCAATATTCCAGGTGTTGTCACGGCTCAACATGCAGGCGGTGGCAAAGCCGAACAGATTTACTTGCGCGGTTTTGATGCCGATCACGGCACAGATGTAGCAGCTTACGTAGATGGTATTCCCGTGAATATGCCCTCGCACGGTCATGGACAAGGCTATTTGGATTTACACTTTTTAATACCAGAAGTCGTCAAAAATGCAGAAGTTCAGAAAGGAACATACTTTGCTGAACTTGGAGATTTTGCAACAGCGGGTGCTATCAAATTCAAAACCCTCGACCGCCTTGACAACAATACCCTACAATTTCAAGTAGGTGCAGTGCCTTCTCAACGCACCCCCTCAGTATCAAGGGGTTTATTGATGTATCAATTGCCTGTTGCGCCAAAAGTATCTTCTTACATTGCTTCTGAATATATTTTTGCACCATCATATTTCGACGCTTCTCAAAATTTTAATCGGTTCAGCCTTATGTCGAAAAGTAATTTTGATGTCGGTAAAAATGGAACTTTGCGCTTATTGCTTTCACATTTCAATTCAAAATGGGATGCCTCAGGTCAGCTACCTGAAAGAGCCATTGAAAGCGGACTTATTGATAGATTTGGTGCTATTGACAACACCGAAGGTGGTAACACAGGGCGTCAAAATGCGAGTCTCACATATACACAAGTGGCTGATAATCAATCATTTGAAGCGCAAGCCTTCGTTTCTCATTATAATTTTCAACTGTTTTCAAATTTTACTTTTTTTAAAGAAGACAGCATCAACGGCGATATGATTCGCCAACGCGACTACCGCACGATTGCTGGTTTGAATACAAAATATGTCGTTTCTTCTGATAAAAATAAATTCACAATGGGCGCAGGATTGCGCTACGACGATATAGACAATGACTTGGCAAAAGCACCAAAAAGGATTATTTCAAATTACCTTGCTGATGCTCGTATTAAAGAAGCGAATTCATTTTTATATGCTAAAAATGAATTCACATTGTCCCCTAAATTAAGAGCAGAATTGGGCTTGCGGTTCAATTATTTTAATTTCAATGTAACAGATAGACTGCCTACTTCAACAGAACATGCCAATTATACAGGCACTAATCACCAAACACAAATTGCCCCAAAATTCAATCTAACTTATTCATTTACAAAGCATTACAAATTATTTTTAAATATAGGTAAAGGCTTTCACTCCAATGATGCTCGCTCCGTTGTACAAAATACAGGCAATCATTCGCTCCCAAATGCTTGGGGCAGTGAGATAGGATTGCAAGCGCACCCCCTCAGTAATATCGTCGTTTCGGCAGTGGTTTGGAGTTTAGAATTGGACAATGAATTGGTATTTGTAGGCGACGATGGCACTACCGAAGACAACGGCGCGAGCCGCCGCTATGGTCTCGACCTCAGCCTTAGAGCCAAATTAACCGACTGTCTATTTTTTGATGCTGACCTCAATTTATCGAAAGGACGGCTTTTAGAAAAACGCTTCGGCGCAATTTTGCCCACCGATAATATTATTCCTCTCGCGCCCACACTCACCTCAACGGGTGGTTTAACTGCACAATTTCCGCTCAATAATGGACATCGCATTGAAAGTGCCTTGCGCTATCGGCACGTCAGCGAGCGCGCCGCCAACGAATCCAACAGTGTTCAAGCACTCGGCTACACGCTCGTAGATTTTACAACACAATATAAAATGAAACGTTACATGATAGGATTGAGCCTTGAAAACCTTCTCAATACAAAGTGGAATGAAGCCCAATTCGATACCGAAAGCCGTTTGAGAAATGAAGCTGCGCCTGTGAGTGAGCTGCATTTTACGCCCGGCACACCTTTCGCTGTCAAAGCTACCTTTAGCTATTTCTTTTAAAATCAACTATTTATGCAGATTAAAAATTCATCATTTATTAAAATCATCGTTATTGGGGTAGTACTTGGTTTTGCCATCAAGTGGTTAGTCTTTGAAGCATTTACTATCCCGACAGAGTCTATGGAGCCGACTATACTGAGGGGTGATGTGGTTTGGATAAATAAAATGACTTTTTCTAATTTTAATAAAAATGATATTGTTGCTTTTGAAAAAAATAAAGAAAATTTCATCAAACGCATTGTAGGTGTGCCGATGGATTCCGTTTATTCAATTGTAAAAGATGAATCAGTTGAAGAAAATAGTACCCCAAATACACAAGGCAAATACCATATTTTTGACTCTCATAAAATTTTACCTTTCAATAAAACTTATACTTTTTATAAAATTCCTCAAAAGGGCGAGACCATCACTTTCAACAAAACCAATTTTGATTTTTATCAACCCCTCATTGAAATCTATGAAGGCGTACAAGCCGGTCGGCTGTTTGATAAAATTTTCATAAATACCTCAGAATCAAATAGTTACACCTTCAAACAAAACTATTATTTCGTACAAGGCGATAATACTGAGGGGTCAATTGATTCACGGCATTGGGGTTTGGTCGCTCAATCTCAATTGATAGGCAAGTCAATTTTTATTCAAAGGAAAGCTAAAAGTTAATAAAATAATAGTTTAAATATCCCTCAAAAAGGTTGTTTTTTCCCCAATTAAATTTGTTAGCTTTGTGTTTACGAAAAATAACATAAACGCTTACTCTCTTACAACCAAACTTATACACTCATGAGACGGTCAACTCTCCTATTATTTTTATTGATTCTACCATTATTGTCCTTTTCTCAAAGTGAAGGATGGTCTTCTTCATGCCATCCTAATCTCCCGACGATTGCAGAAGTCATGATTGATGCCTACGGAACGGACGAATTTTTTACAGAATACATGGTTTTAAGAGTCGGCGATCAACCATTTAACCTCAGAAATCTGAATTTCAAGGTGCTCAATCCAACCAATAATGCCTTTATTGGCTCAGTGAAAGTTGAAGATAATAGTGTTAATAGTGCTGCTCTTACGCGTATGACTGCTGCGGTTGGTAATAGTTGTCAATATGGCGCAGTGTTTAGGGATGCCTTTTCGGAGCCATATTTTGGAATAGTACCACCCCATTCAGCCATTTTACTTTTCAATAATAAAGACAGCGTCGATTTAAGTTTTATTCAAAATAATGCTTTTTCAAGCCTTTGCGGTTCAAAAGTATTCACAGCATTTGGCACTATCAAAACGCAGTCGCCTGGCGTATCTATTTTTAGAAATCATCCACGCAATGGCTCATGCGGAACAACAGGTTGCTTACGCCAAATTCAGATACAATATGAAGGCATTAATGCCCCATTTTGTCAACAAATTACCTATGACATCAAAAATTTACCCCATCTCAACACCTCCAATCCACCCGATGGCTACGGCGACGGCTCATATATCCGCACGGCTTCCAACGGCGTTGTGGCTTATGGCGGTGGCAATCTGACAGGCAATGGCGTACCAATGCCCCCCCTCAGTATGATGTGCCTTATTCCACCTCAACCCAATTTCGGAGCGGGTTTTTGGAATGTATCAGTTTTTGAAGGTGCTAATAATTTCACCAATTTTAAAGGATTTTACCAAGCAAAAGGCAATCATGAGCCGAGCATAACGGCTTCATCAGGCAGTTTTGAGTACAATTCAGCGCGAGATGGATGGAGACCCGACGAAGCAGCTTCCGAAGCTCACCCAACTTATGGTGCGTTATCCGCTTACGATGGCTGCAATGTGCAGGTGGATAATTTCAGCACTATTGCCAAAAGACGTGGTTTTCCTTGCGGCGATTATGCTTTGCGATTAATCAATTATGACGATTTTGTCCGCATCCGAATAGATACCAACGGCGATGGCACTTGGGAATTTGATAAATCCTACAATTCACCCGCCTGTTCGACGGGCTGCAATACGGATATTTGGCAAGGCACGCTCAATTCGGATTCAAAAATGGAAATTTCGGGGTACGATATTTCAAAATCGTATAAAACGCATCTTCTTTTCAATAAAAAAAGTAACAGCTCTTCCCCTATTCAAATTAAAGCTATTACAACCCCCTCGACAACTTGTAATGCAGCTACAGGGAGTATTAATCTGTTGGTTTCAGGTGGTATTTCGCCCTACAAAATAGCGTGGACGGGCGCAACTTCGATTGCCAATGATGTATTTACAGCCACGAATTTGTTATCAGGCACCTATAAAACGACAGTCACCGACTCAAAAGGTTGTCGAGATTCCGCTCAAATATTGGTGCCTCAACTCAATAATTTGAAAGCCAATGCTGGCAATGACACGGCATATTGTTCAGGAGGCACGGCTATACTGAGGGGGTCGAGCAACACTGCCAATAATAGTTTTGAATGGTCAACCATCGCAGGCGCATTTATTTCAAATCAACCCATTATCAGCATATCTCCTTCAATACCAACAAAATATGTATTAAAAATAAATGACAACAATAATTGTTTTGCAACAGATACGGTTGAGGTAAAGGTCAATAATTTGCCTTATTTGAACTTAACGATTTCTACACCTGATACTATTTGCAATGAAGTATTGCCTACTTTAAAAGTTCAAGGAGCTCAGAATTATATTTGGTCATCGTTTCCGCAGATTGCGGGAGCAGCTTTAAGCAGCCAAACGGGTGATAGTGTGGTGCTTTATACTATTTTGCTGCCTGCCCCTCAGTATGTTTTGAAAGTGGAAGGCACGGATGCAAACGGCTGTAAAAATACTGCACAGACCACCCTCGTGATTATCCCTCTACCCAATGCCACGATAAAACCTGTAAATGATACGCTTTGTGCAGACGGGCAACCGCGTGCATTGGTGACGACGCCCATTTCAGGCGGGCGTTTTCACGTAGAAGATAGGCTGGGTAAGGCTATACCAAATGCCGTAGTTAATTCCATGTTTTATCCAAAAACGACAGGCATAGGAAAATTCACCATTTATTATGAAATCATCAATGCACAGGGCTGTAAAATCAACCCTGCCATTGAAATAAATGTCAAATCATGCACCATTTGCCCACCAGCAGATACGACAAAAACCATAAATTATAGCTGCGACCCCTCAGTAGTTGGAATTAAAACCATCGTTTTGCAAAATAGAAATGGGTGCGATTCGATAGTCTTATCGAATACTATTTTATCTAAAAAAGATAGTGTTATTGTAGAAAAAAAGACCTGTATTGTTGGCAGAATAGGTCAAACGATTGAAAAATTTATCAATCAAAATGGTTGTGATAGCATCGTTTTTACTCGGACTTTGTTAAAAGTAAGTGATATTGAATTTGATATAACTCTTTCAAAATCAATTAGTTGTGTAGGCAAAAGCGATGGTTCAGCGGAAGTCAAAATGCTCAAAGGTGGCACCCCTCAGTATAGATTGCGTTGGAGCAATGGTGATACAAGTATGACAGTTAAAAATTTAAAAACAGGGCTTTATACCGTCAGCATTACAGATATTGAAGGCTGCCAAACGATAGATTCGATTCAATTGAAAGAACCTACCCCCCTCAGTATGGAAGCCGTTGGTATGCAACCTCCGTGCTTTGGTGATGAATATGGTACGATTCATTTGAACTCAGTAAAAAATGGGGCTGCACCTTTTCAATTTTTTATTGATGGACAAAACAAGGCTATTAATTCCCTGCCTTTTACGCTACAAAATGTACGCGTCGGAAATCATACTTTGAAGGTTTCAGATAAAAATAATTGCCAAATTGATACCACTATTCAAGTAAAAGAAGGGCGAAAATTGGAGATAGATTTGGGCAGCAATTTATCCATTGTTTTAGGCGATAGCGTTAGCCTCAATGCATTTTTTAGTTTGCCCATAAAAAATGCGAAATGGACACCATCGGAAAATATCAACTGCGATAGTTGTATTCCAACAGTCGTAAAGCCTTTGAAAACGACCACTTATAAATTAACGGTTCGTGATTTAGTAGGCTGTCAAGCCAGTGATGAGATGACCGTATTTGTAGAAAAACAAAGGCATGTGTTTATCCCGACATCTTTCAGCCCTAATGGCGATAACATGAATGATATTTTCATGATTTATGCAGATAATGAAGTTAAGCAAATAAAAACCTTTCAAATATTTAACCGTTGGGGCATTCAAGTTTTTGAAGCCACTCATTTTCAGGCCAATGACATAAAAAATGGTTGGGATGGCATGTTTCAAAACAAAGCCCTTATGCCCGATGTTTTTATTTATTATGCCATCATTGAATACAAAGACGGTAAAAGTGCTATTTTACAAGGCGATGTCACTCTTTTTAAATGAGGAATTAGGAAAGTGGAATTAGGGAATTAGGGAATTTGCTGTAAAAATTAATTAATAATGCTTAAAATTGCTTTCTCTCCTATTTATAAATATGAACTTCCTCATAATCATCGCTTTCCGATGATGAAATATGAGTTGATACCCGAACAGCTTTTGTATGAAGGCACTGTATCAGAAGATAATTTTTTTCATCCAACACCACTCGCTGATGACATCATCATCCAAACTCATACCCCTCAGTATTGGCATCGTTTGAAGCATTTAGAATTAATACCTAAAGAAATACGGAAAATTGGTTTTCCTATGTCGCAACGTCTGATTGATCGTTGCATTCACATTGCGGGTGGTACACTTCAATGTGCTCATTATGCCCTACAAAATGGCGTGGCTATGAATATTGCAGGTGGAACGCATCACTCATTTACGGATAGAGGCGAGGGTTTTTGTTTATTAAATGATGTAGCAATGGCTGCTAACTATTTGATTAACAACCATTTATGTAAAAAAATACTCATCATAGATTTAGATGTTCATCAAGGCAATGGCACTGCTCAGATTTTTAGACATTCAGATAATAAATGGTCAAATACTGAGGGGGTGTTCACATTTAGTATGCATGGGGCGAACAATTATCCGTTGCACAAAGAGCAATCTGATTTAGATATTGGCTTGGCGGATGGTGTAGAAGATGCCTTTTATTTAAAAGTTTTGAAAGAAAATTTATCTATTTTGATGGAGACAGTTCAGCCAGATTTTGCTTTTTTCAATTCAGGGGTAGATGTTTTAGAAACAGATAAATTGGGTAGATTGAAGTTGAGTATAAAAGGTTGTCGGGAGAGAGACAAAATTGTATTTGAAATGTGTAAAAAAAATGGTGTTCCGATAGCAGTGAGCATGGGCGGTGGCTATTCTACAAAACTTGCCACCATCGTAGAAGCCCATGCCAATACTTTTAGAATGGCTCAAGAGGTATTTTTTTAAATTAAAAGAGGCTGTCTAAAAAGGTTATTAATTTAATCAGTTATTGAGTTATTACATGTATAAAATATTGTAAATCAATATTTTATCTAACGATAATAATTTAATAACTGATTAACTAATAACTTTTTAGACAGCCTCTTTTTCTATGATAATTTGATTTTATCAATAAGACCAAAGGTCATGTTCAAAGTTAAAAATCTCTTGTTTGATTTTTTCACCTTCAAGCAATATATCCATGCCTTGCAAATAATCTTGCAAACGACGATTCTGAACGTTAGATTCCTTAGAAATATAGCTTGAAAAACGGCGCAATTCAAACAAATCTTCCCAAGACATCGGGTTAGAATCGTTACCATCAACAAATGCTTTATGACGAGCTAAGTACTCGCGGCAATCTGGATAACGTACCCAAAACAATGGTTGCTCGTAAGAAAAATTGCCCAATTCATCAGTCACATCTTTCAAAGGTGCAATACCGAGAATGCGAACTTTGAGCGTTGAATACTGCTTATCGAAAAACCATTCTTCTTTTACACGGAAGCGTTTGATATCATCCGTATTCAATTTATTGACAACGATTTTGAGTTTAGTCTCATAAGTAATCGGATCAACTTGCTGAATAGTATCCACACTGCTACCGATTGTAGAAACCTCTTGAGGTGTCAACTTATACCAAAACTTATCGTTATCGGTTTTATAAGCTTTGATACCCGCAGTGCTATCTTGAATACCTTTCAAAAGAATAGTAATGAAAGGCTCTTCGGGATACATAAATGCCAAGTTAATCTTCTCGCGCACGTCAATCACGCGCCAAACACGCTTACGCCACATAATGTCGGACTCCCGAACAGGTTCCCACGGTAAAACCTCTTTTTCCAATATTGTTTTTTCTTCAACAATACCATCAAGGGGTGCATCTGCATCTTTAGGTACATCGCCTTTATTTTCAGCGGGTTCAATTTTCACTTGCTGTTGATTGCTCACAGCACCGCCTGTTGTAGGCGTACCAGTAGTTGTTGGCGTTGAACTCGGTGTTGTTGAAGGATTAGTTTGCGGTGTTGTGGTTGTTGGAGTAGTCGTTGTAGCGGGTGTCGGTTTTTTCGCCGGTGCACCAACTTTAGTAAAATCGGGAAAATCATCATTGTTATTGACGGTAACATTTTCCGGAACTTGTGCAACGATAATACTTGTAAACAAGCAGAACATTACCAAAGAGAGCCATTTGAAAGTTGACTTCATGTTGCTGGATGACGTGTTTTAATTAAAAAAAGTCTTTTATTCGTTGAAAGTATGTCTTTTTTTGATGCACATACTGAGGGGGTGTCCCTCTTTTTAAACTATAAAGAAAACGTGTCAATGCTTCATTTATTATCTATAAATAGTTAAAATTAGCTTTGACACGTTTTATTTTACTGATTTTTTTATTGTACAAAGAAACTCATAGAACCAAGGTCGCGACCTGCAACATCTCCGGGGCAACGCCCTTTGATACTCATGAAGCTATATTGGTCTCCTGGTTTAGCTGCAGACGTCAAACGTGTAGCATCGCCACTCACAGGGCCATTCACATTTGCTTGGCGAGGGTCTTCGCGCCTTGCAATGTGTACTAATACATAACTTTGGATAGTACAGCGTGCTTCAAAATCAAATCTCTCTAAATCAGCTATTAAACCATTAAAAGCAGCCATCTCACCCGATTTGATAGCACCTCCTTTTCTAATACCATACTTAGGAATTGGATCAGGTATAGGTTTCACTCGAAATTTCTTAGTAGCTGTGAACCCACCTTCACCTGTAACAGTGATGGTTGCTTCACCCGGACGCGATGCTGTGACGTTATAATTATTATTGTCAACTCTCGATACATCACAACCACTTCCAGACACTTTCAAAGAGTTACTTGAAATACCTGCCGCAGAAACAGCAATCGGGTTAGTGACACCAATATAGAAAACGTTCATTTTCTCAGCAGAAATAGTTGCTGATTTTTCACCTACTTCGTATTCAAACTCGCCTTGAGCAGTGGTAGTTTCACCTGTTGCTGGATTGCGAATAGAAGCAGTTGCTTTGATAGTTTGTTTGCCAATACCACCTGGAGTAGTTTCATAATGACCTACACCATCTTTGATTGATAAACCACTTCCATTGACTGAGATGGATAAACCTTGACCTGGGTTAGAAGAGTAAGCACCCAAATAAACGTCTGCTTCAAATTTGTCACCTCTAATCAAATAAGCTTTTTTAGGCGCAATAGCTACTCTAAACTTATCTAATTTTATCTCTAATTTACCACTCACTTTATCCATGAAATAGTTCAGAAGAGCTGTTTCAGAAGTTTTAGCATCAGCCGTCATTTTAGTTAATGCAGGCATAACTGCAGCCACAGGCATATGAGCAAATTTCAAATCAACCCATGATTTAGCTTCCGAGCCAGCAGGAATTGCATCAACTTGTAAAGCAATCATCTTCGACAGCCTGTCTCTATCTGCGGCATCTTCAATGGCAGCTAAGAATTTGGCTCTTGTTTCGCCAATTTTTTTCTCAATCTCACCACCTCTTCCTTTACCACCACCAGCAGTTAAGAATAGATGAGTAGGAATGTCCTTATCTTTATATTTTACTGGACGACCATCAGAATGTTTAGGATCAAGACCGCCTGCAGCAGTTACCAATTCAGTGGTGACTCCAGTGATATAAGATTCGAATTCTTTAGAGATTTCGATGACTTTATCTGCTTGATTCTTGTATGTTGAATACTTAGCAGGATTTGTCTCAGCTTGTTTATCAATTGCAGTTTTCATGTCACCATTTGATTTTGAAACGATGACATTCGAATCTTGAATCCCTTTGTTCAATGAGAAGAAAGCATTGATAATCTCAGCCGATACGTTCA
>JAYTUY010000080.1:0-2153 GCA_043744275.1 Saprospiraceae bacterium | reverse complement strand
TTGGCTCAAGGAACGATGTTGAGTACTGCTGCCGTCAAATTGGCTTTGAAAAACAATATTGACATTGTTTTCATCGAAAATGATGGCTTTCCTATCGGGCGAGTGTGGCATGGCAAGTTGGGGTCAACTACCAAAATTCGGAAACGGCAGCTCGAAACCTCACTTGATACTGAGGGGGTCAAATTCGTCAAGTCTTGGATTACTCAAAAGGTGGATAATCAACGGGATTTTATCCAAGATTTAAAAAAACACCGTCCGCAACATGCTGATTTTTTGAACGATAAAATCAGTCGTTTAGAAGCACTCATTGTGTCTATTCAGAGTTTGGAAGGGGTGAAAATGTCAGATATTGCCGATACACTGAGGGGGTTAGAAGGAACTGCTGGACGTTTGTTTTTTGAAACCCAAAGTTATGTTTTACCAGCCGAACACCAATTCAAAGGGCGAAGCAGCCGACCTGCACAAGATGGATACAATGCCTTTTTGAATTATTGCTATGGGTTTCTCTATCGGCGTATCGAAAAATCGTTGATTGTAGCAGGTATTGATCCCTACGTCGGCTTTTTTCATAGAGACGATTACAACCAAAAATCAATGGTTTTTGATTTTATAGAGCCTTATCGGATTTGGGCAGATACGGCTGTTTTTCGCTTATTTTCTGCTAAAAAAGTCAATAAAAGCCATTTTGAAGAACTGGCTAACGGTATTTCACTGAATAAAGAAGGCAAAGCATTAGCGGCTGAATATTTTGCCAATTATTTGGATGAAGATAAAATACGTCATAAAAATCGCAACGAAACCAGAGGCAATGCCCTCCAAAGCGATTGCCATGCCTTTGCCAATGCACTTTTAGACCGTGCACCGAGTGAAGATGAAAATGCTCAGTTTTAGTTTTAATTTTAAGTATTAAAAAAGATGTTAAGGACACCTCAGTTTTTCACTTTTCACTATTTATTTTTCACTCAACTATGATAACTTGGATTTTATACGATATTGAAAACGATAAAGCGCGGACTAAAGTCGCCAAGCATTGTAAGCAATCAGGGCTTTATCGGGTGCAATTGTCTTGCTTTTTAGGCGAAATGAATGCTCAAATGCTGGATACACTCAAACTTCAAATCGAAAGCCTTATCAATGAAGATGTGGACAAAGTCTATATTTTCCCGATGAACAAAGGCGAATTGCAACAAGCCGTCCTGATGGGTCAGGCTTTTGATAAAAAAATGGTCACGGACGAAATTAAAATGCTTTTTTTATGAATTTAACGCCTTCGCATATCATCGAATATCTGTATTGCCCGCGTTTCACTTATTTTGAATACGTGTTGGCAATCCCTCAGTATGAGGAAAAAAACTATAAAGTCATGCGTGGGCGCGAACTGCATGACCGAAAATTAGAGGAAAATAAGGATTATCTTCGGAGGCGTATTGGGGCAGTTGGAAAGCACCTCGACCAGTACTTGACCAACGATTTACTGAGGGGTCGGATAGATGAAGTTTTGACACTTTCGGATGGCTCAATGACACCGTTGGATTATAAATTTGCGGAATGGAAAGATAAGGTTTATGAAACCTACCAAACACAGCTTTATTGTTATGCGTGGCTGATTGAGGAGAATTTTGGCAAACCTGTTACAAAAGGCTATTTAGTTTATACCCGTTCAAAAAATAAATTGGTAGAAGTAGAGATTAGCAACGAAAGTAAATTGATGGTGAAGCAAGCCGCTAAAGCCATATTTGAAATTATCAACGATAACAGATTTCCGAAAGCTACCAAGCATAAAAAACGCTGTCAAGGCTGTACTTATAGAAATATATGTCCTAAATAAAACCAGTCTATTGTATTTTTTTGTAATTTAGCCAATGATACTGAGGGGGGTGCTTCCGCCTATGAATTTATTTTAAAAAAGATAAAAATCATGTCTAAGTTATTGAAAATCAAAAAGTTATGCTTTCGGAAAGGGGTTGAAAAATGCCCCAAAAAGTTCATTGACCTGTTGAATTTAGAAGAAAATAAGGGTGAGCAAAAACCGTATAAATATTTGGCTTTCAACGCTTTACGAGGCTTGACGGCTTCGTAAGGATTCCATTTCATAAGAAGGATTGAAACGTATTAGCTATTACATCAAAGCAACTTTTGACAGCACTTCGTAA
>JAYTUY010000079.1:0-7004 GCA_043744275.1 Saprospiraceae bacterium | reverse complement strand
GAGATTCCAAGAGATTCCAAGAGATTCCAAGAGATTCCAAGAGATTCCAAGAGATTCCAAGAGATTCCAAGAGATTCCAAGAGATTCCAAGAGATTCGTTTTTATTTCGAGCTGTCGAGATAAAATGCCTTTCCTATTTCAAAATACTCAGGATTTAGCTGAATACCCATCCTTAGAATCCTTGTTTATTAGAATCAGGATTAGTAGGATTTTAAAGATGTTTAAGGATTGAGTAAGTGCCGCTGGCGAATCCTTAAACATCTTTCAAATCCAACCAATCCTGATTCAAACAGAATAATCCTGATTCAAACATAAAAAAAACACCTTAAAAATGTTCAAACTCTTCCCATATTACAAACAACGCGACGCTATGGACTGCGGTCCAACTTGCCTCATGATGATAGCTCAACACTATGGCAAAAGTTATGGGCTGCCTTATCTTCGAGCACTCTGTCACCTCAGCCGTGACGGTGTTTCGGCACTCGGCATCATGAATGGGGCTGAATCTATTGGATTTGTTCCGATGACCGTGAAAGTAAGCTACGACAAACGCCTTGATGACGGGTGTCTGCTAACAGCACCGTTGCCCTGTGTGGCGCATTGGAATCAAAACCATTTTGTGGTGCTGTATAAAGTAACTCAAAAATACGTGTGGGTAGCTGACCCAGGCGCAGGAAAAATCAAACTCAAGCGCACTGATTTTGAAAAAAGTTGGATAAGCGACAATGAACAAGGCGTTTTGATTTTGCTTCAAACAAGCCCTGCTTTTTTCAACAGTGACAATCCGACCCCCTCAGTATCTACAGGTTTTAGCCACCTTTTACAATATCTAAGACCCTATAAAGGTTTGATTTCTCAACTCATCATCGGTATGCTATTAGGGAGCGTCTTCCAACTCATATTCCCTTTTCTAACGCAAAGTATTGTTGATGTCGGTATTGAAAATCAAAATATTGGCTTTATTTATTTGATATTAGCAGGGCAAGTGATCTTGTTTTTAAGCCAGTTGATTGTCTCATTTTTTCAGAATCGGATTCTGCTGCATATTGGCACGCGTATTAATGTCGCTTTAGTCACTGATTTTTTAATCAAACTGATGCACTTGCCTATCGGTTTTTTTGATACCAAAATGACAGGCGACCTCATGCAACGCATAGGCGACCAAAGCCGAATAGAAGCCTTTTTAACTCAATCCTCATTGAGTATTATTTTTTCAGTGATTAATTTTATCGTATTCAGCATTGTTTTATTGCTCTATAATCCTTTGATTTTCTTAGTTTTTATCATATCAGCCACTTGTTATATTGCTTGGATTAGTATTTTTTTGAAAAAACGGAAAGAGATTGATTATATCCGATTTCAGCAAGCAAGCGATAATCAAAGCTCTTTGATAGAGTTGATACAAGGCATGGCTGAAATAAAACTGCAAGGCTCGGAGCGCAAACGCCGTCAACAATGGGCAAGTATTCAAGCCAAACTGTTCAATATCAGTATCAAATCGCTGAATATTGGGCAATGGCAAGATGCTGGTGCGGCATTTTTCAATCAAAGTAAAGATATTATCATCACCATTATTGCAGCCCAAGCGGTGATAGAAGGCAAAATGTCGTTGGGAATGATGATGGCAGTGCAATATATGGTCGCTCAACTCAATGCACCTTTGCAACAATTCATCGGTTTTATTCGCTCTGCTCAAGATGCCAAAATCAGTATGGAACGCTTGGGTGAAATCCATCAACAACCCAATGAAGATGCCTTTACTCAAAACAGTATCGGCTTGCAACAGCTTCAAATACTCCCAAAGGGACAGGTGAGGGGTGGCGAACATAACCATTCTACAAATTCTGATGTACAAAATCCTGAATTGACTTCTCAAGCAATAAATCGAAGCGAGAAAACTCTTCCTCCAGAGGCTGGGGGGCTTTATGTCGAAAACCTCTCTTTCAAATACAATATTTTAGACAGCGAAGTACTACAAAATATCAATCTCGTCATACCGCATGGCAAGGTCACCGCTATTGTCGGCACATCGGGCAGCGGCAAAACCACTTTGGTAAGACTATTACTCGGTATGTATCCGCCCACTAAGGGCATTGTCCGTGTAGGGAATATCAATCTCAACAGTATTACCCCCTCAGTATGGCGGCAACATTGCGGAGCAGTGATGCAAGACGGCTATATTTTTTCAGATACTATCGCCAATAATATTGCAGAATGTGATGACATTATTGATAAAAACCGCCTGCTTTATGCCGTACAGAAAGCTAATATTCAAGAATTTATAGAAACGCTGCCCTTGACATATAACACTAAAATAGGGGCGAAAGGCAACGGCATCAGCTTAGGGCAACGGCAGCGCATCATGATAGCCCGAGCCATTTATAAAAATCCTGATTTTCTGTTTTTTGATGAAGCCACCAATGCCTTAGATGCGAATAACGAGCGCGTTATAGTCGAGAACCTACAAAATTTCTATCAAAACCGCACCGTTGTAGTAGTGGCACACCGACTGAGCACCGTGAAAAATGCTGACCAAATCGTGGTTTTAGAAAAAGGAGAAATTGTAGAAATTGGGACTCATAGTGAACTGGTGCGCGCTCAAGGGGCATATTTTAATTTGGTGAAAAATCAGTTGGAATTGGGTGATTAAATATCTCAATACCCTAAAATCTCTTTAAACTCATTAAGTGAAATAACTTTCACGGTTGGAAAAGGCAGCGTTTTGAGGATATTAAAATGGCGGTCATTGGTTACTAAAAAGTGGACATTAGCAGAAATTGCGAGGTCAGCAAATTTATTATCATCTGGGTCGGCAGTGATAAGTTGCCAACGAATAAAAGGTTCGGTTTGAATGACATTTGAAGCGGTCAGTAGTATATTGATAACCAATTCAGCGGTATAAGGCGAATAAAATTCACCTATTTGTTCTTCATATTCAAGCATGATTTCGTTGCTAATGACCCAGTCGAAAACTTTTTGACGAAAAGCCAAATAGAGCCAATACTCGGGATTTTTAGAAGGAATAGAAGCGATGAGGCAATTAGTATCTACAATAACAGTCATTTTGTCCGTTGTTGTTGGTTCAAAATGACTTCAAAATCGGCTCTGGTGATACCTTTTTTGTCAATAATGTGTTCAACTTCTTGTTGCAATGCCGTTTCATAATATCTTAGAAGCATTTCACGAATAGCTTCTAAATCATGTTCAGGCATGTGACGGCTGAACAAACGAAGTAACATCAATTGTACATCATTCAGTGGTTGAGGAAGTGGTGAGGCTTGAGTGGACATATCCAATGATTTAATTTTAAATGTAATCTTTACAAAAATAGTCTTTTCAAATGATAATTAAAATAAAACCTTATTTTTAAACCATTAAAATCTAAACAAACATGACATTCATGGAACAAATCGAGGCTTTAGAAAGATTGCACAGCCTCATCAGGCGCAAAGCTACAGGAACACCAGAAGAACTTGCACAAAGGTTTAATGTTTCGGTTGGCACAATTAAAAACCTACTAAACATACTCCGCAACAAAGATTTGCCTATTTGCTATTGTCGGAATAAGCAAACGTACTATTATGAATATGATGTAGATGTTCGGCTATTTGTTATTAGTGCCAAAGAAGATTTGAAAAAAATACAAGGCGGCGAAAATATTTTTAATTATTTTAATCCAAGTCAAAATTTTTGTCTTGACCTCTCTGATATTTGCAACAGGTTGAAAAACACCGAAGAACAAAACGATGCTGGCGGTTTTCGTTTTTCGGAGTTTAGAGACTGAGGGGGATGCTGAAAACCCTGCTGCCTTTATTGGAGCTATAAAAGAGAGTAGGTATTTAGAATTTTTATCAAAATTCAATTATTATGAAAACATTAGTTAGTAAGCTCGATGCTTTTAAATCTCTTGAAATCAACAAGATTCATGCACACAAAATTTTTGGTGGCTGTACAATAGTTGCTACAGCACGTGTGGAATGTACTAATGGTACTTCAACAGATAGCTACGGCGATTCAGATGAAGATAAAGATCCTAATTAATTTTAGAAGAATCTTTAAATTTAATGAAAATTAATGCCTTAGAAGTGATTTCTTCCAAATATTAGGTAATTCTTCTAAGGCCTAATTTTTTACGATATTATCAATAATAAAAATTTCACAATTCCTAAAATAAAATATTTATATATTAATAGCTATGCCAATTAAACAAATATTTATTAATTTTTTTTACATAGCATCTCTTTTAAGTTTTTTTATTGTTTCATGTAAGACAACAAAGTTTCCAAATTTCTACGAAGAAAGTTCAATTTGGAAAGATGCGGGTGAAGAGAATAAAAACAATTATGACAACAAGATTTTTATAAGTAATAGAACTTTAAGGTACAATATATCTTTTAAAGATTCAACAGGTAAAAAACTCAAATTATTTATTTTTAATGAACTATGCAAAAGTGATTCTTCGAATAAATGTCATAATTTCAAATTGACTCCTATAAATTATAAAAAAAGAAATAACGAATATGAAATTAATAATTTCACTATTACTGTTTATAGAAATAATACTGAAGTTATGAAAAACATTGCTTCTACTCAAACAATTGTTAACTATTCATTTTTTAACAATAATAAAATAATTAATCGCCTTAGTAGTCTCACAGGTATTATTGAAGATTCTTCTCAAATATACATGCATCCACCTCGAAGTGGATATTTTGAAATCTTAGAGTTTTTCCCTTTCCCAAAAGTGTATTTCCCATTGTCAATTGGTAAATCATGGAGTTCAAAATTATCAGTACCGAATCACTTTTTTAAATATAGTAATATTGAGAACAAGGCACAAGTAGTTTTAAATTCCTACAGAGTTACAGAAAAAATTTTTATTGAAACATCTGACGGTAAAAAAGAATGTTGGAAAATTGATGCTGTATCTCAATCTGATATAGGTGAAAATAAAGCATCATTTTATTACTCTACTACCATAGGTTTTATAAAAATGGTATTTATTGATACGAATGGAAAACAATTAATATTTGATATAAGTAAAATATAAAAAATAATAGCAATGATTTTGATATTTAGCAAAAGTGATTTAGAACATACCACAGACGAAGTTATAAGTTGGATTATATCCTTGAATGGTAAATTCATTAGAATAAACATAAACGAATTATTTAATGCTAAACTATCTTACAAGATTAATAACTCTATAAGTCCAATAGAAGAAAAAAACTCAAATATTGTGAGCTCCTTACTAAGTGAGGCAGACATAAAAATGGTAAATGTTGTATGGTACAGAAGGGGGCTTTTCTTAGAAAACCATTTAAAAGATGAGCTTAATAGCCTTAAATTTGACAAAAACAATATTGCTAATTTAAAAAAATCATTAAACGCAGAAATTGGTAAATCAGCATTATTTTTTTATAGGTTTTTTAATGAGAAAAACTGGCTTTCTAAATGGGATAAACTAAGTGTAGATAAATTAGATGTGTTGGAAAAAGCAGCTATGCTAAAAATTGACATTCCTAAAACTTTAATTACAAATAATAAACAAGAGCTATTTGATTTTTATCTGACGTGTAATAAAAAAATTATTACCAAACCTCTTACTGACTCGCCAAGCATTAGCGATAAAAATTATGTTTATATGCTTTATACAACTATGATTAATGAAAATGAGTTAGATGAAATACCTGATTTGTTTTTTCCTTCTCTATTCCAAGAATATATTGAAAAGACTTTTGAAATACGCAGTTTCTTTATAGAAGATAAATTTTATTCAATGGCTATTTTTTCTCAAAAAGATGCTAAGACGTGTGTAGACTTTAGAGATTATAATTTTAAAAATCCCAATCGTTGTGTACCATATAATCTACCCAATAGTGTGGAGGATAAATTAAGGGCATTGATGAAAAAATTAGAATTAAACACAGGCTCATTAGATATAATCAAAACAAAAGAAGGGAAATTTATCTTTTTAGAAGTAAACCCAGTTGGTCAATTCGGGATGACTTCCCGACCATGTAACTACAATTTAGAAAAAAAAGTTGCTGAATTTTTAATAAAACAAGATTATGAAAAAGAATAACATGTTCAAAGACTATAAAAACGCTTTTCCTATTTGTTATAGATTTATTAAGCCAAAAAGTATATTACCTATTAAAGATAAAAAAATAGAAAATATTGGAGAGAATGTTTATGTCTCAAAAATTATAGATTTTAATTCAAATCGCTCTCTTATGTATAATTCAACAAAACCTATTTCAAAAATCATCAATGATGAAGATGTTTTTTAAGCTATTCGCATGTTGTATTCCAACTAAAGGTATAAATAGAGCTTCTATTTCTGATACACAAAGAAGCAGAATTCAAATTATACCCAATGATTTATTTGAGTTACTAAGTAGTGATTTAAGTAATGATTCAATTAAAAAAGACGAAATTCTTGAAGAATGGATAGAATTTTTAATAGAAAAAGAATACGGTTTTTATACCGAGGAACCCCAAAACTTTCCTTATTTAAGCCTACATTGGGATATTCCTGAAATCATTAATAATGCTATAATTGAATGTGATAAATTAGACTTTAAATCAACATCTGAAATAATTTTACAACTAAATCTTTTAGGTTGTAAGTTCGTTGAATTACGCTATTATAATGAATATGATTTAGCCCATATCGAACAAGTTATAAAAAAATTTTATGGTACAAAAATAAGATCAATATACCTTTATATAAAATTTGACAAAAACTCAGACTTTAATTTTATTATTGATTTAGTTAATGTACACACCTTTTTAGGAAAGGTAATTATACATTCCGTTAAAGATGTATCTTTTGAAATTTTTTCTAATCATGATAAAATAATTTACTCTAAAAATTGTTTACTTTCGAACAAGAGTTGTGGTATTATAAATGAAAATTATTTCACAACAGATTTACTGACCTTCACCGAAGCCCAAAAGCACAACACCTGTTTAAATAGAAAAATCAGCATAGATACTGA
>JAYTUY010000078.1:0-27147 GCA_043744275.1 Saprospiraceae bacterium | reverse complement strand
TGATGCGACTGATTTTACTGATTTTAAAATCATAATTTATCAGTCGCATCAGTAAAATCAGTGTCCCATTGCACCTCACATGTTATTATCACAACCTAAAAACCCACCAACAAAACGGCACAACTATTAAGAAAGATAACAAATGAAAACGCCAACGCCACCACCCTGCTTTGTCCTCTTCAAACGAACAAGCCTTCGCATTGCTCCATGCAATGAAGGCATCGGCGACAAAGAGTTGTCCAAATAAATAGGGCTTTTGATGATTGAAAGTATAGGAAAAACCGAACGCTTCGATGCAATTTCTAATCGGTTTGTAAAGTACTGAATCCTTATTTTCGAGCATGGCTTTTATGCCCACGATAGATGCCACTGCTCCAACATCCCAAATAACTGGACCTGAATCAATGTGTTCCTCACCATCTTTACCGTTCGGATATTCACGAATAGCAGGCAGTGTTAGTTTATAATCCACAAAATGCGTTTTGTATTTCTGAAATTGCTCTTGTGCAAACGGGGCATCGAGGTTCGGTAAAAAGCAAAGCATCAGGCTTTGAGATGAACCTAACACTCTTTCCGAACCTTTGTTTTCAGCCAAATTATAAGCATGTGGAATCAAACCCATTTCAGAATCCAAATGCGCTTTTATTCTGTTCAACCAAGCGGTTTTAGTGTTCAAATACTGAGGGGGGTATATTTTATCATGCACATCCAAACTTGCCAAACAGAGAATATTATCAGCGGGCCACGCTGCTTGTTGATATGATTCAAGATAGGGCAAATCTGTTTTTTCAATCGCTTTTTGAATCGCTAAACAATTGACTTTGAATGAATTAGCAATAATTGTATCTAAATCAGCAGGTTTTTTAAGCTGTAAATATTTGCCCTGTAAATATGTCAACCAACCGTTGTAAAATGCGCCATAGGGTAAACTTAAATCTGAATCAAATGTGGATTTGCCTTGTTCTGAATTGATTTGCTCGATGCTCCAACGAATTTCAGCACACCCTTTTTTAAACACATCCGATTGTTTATCTGCTTTTTCCAAAACGTCTGTCCACGCTAAACCATATAAAACATTGGAAAACACAAAGCCTTCGGGAAAAATATTTTGCATATTCTGAGCCGCTTGATGGTCTTTCAATTCTTTTTCAAGATGATTCAATTGGCTCAAAACATCTTGATTCAAACCGCCTTTACACTGAGGGGTGTAATAAAGTTTTGCATTGATGAGGACAACAATTAAAGCCAATGACAGGAGGCATGTTTGAAGAGCTCGTTTGAGAATAAGCATAGGGTTTGTTTTTAATTGAATTTATGTAATAGGAACGCGGATGACGCGGATTTAACGGATTGATGCGGATTTTATTTAAAATTAAATTTAAAAAAAAATCCGCGAATATCTGCTAAATCTGCGTCATCCGCGTTCCTATAATAATGCCCGTTACTTACTCGGTGGCATAGTCGGGCGCACCTCCACCTTACTCGGCAAAGTCCGCTCAGGCATATTAATCAAGTCAACCACAATTTGACCGATGTCTTCGGGTTGTATTTTCCAAGCATCTTTTTCATTCGGCGTATGGTTGTTGAAATGCGTTGCCACAGAGCCAGGCATAATGGTTGACACTTTAATACCGTCTTTTCTCAAATCGAGCATAATCGCTTGCGTGAAACCGACCAAACCAAATTTGCTCGCATTATACGCACTCGCCGATTCAAAAAAATTAGCTCCAGCCAAACTGGCGATGGAAATAAAATAGCCTTTCGTCTCTTTCAAAGCCTCTAAGGTTGCTTTAATGCTATAAAAAACGCCCGTAAGATTGATGTCAACAGTCTCATGCCATTGCTCAGGAGTAAGCGATTGGATGGGTGCAAAATGACCCACGCCTGCGTTGGCAATCACATAATCGAGCCTACCCCATTTCTTCACAATTTTATCAACTGCTTTTTGTTGCGATGCAAAGTTTCTCACATCCGAAACAATGCCCACAGCATAACCTCTTTTGATTTCGTTGAGAGCCGCCGCAGCTTCGTCTGCACTTTCTTTAGTGCGGCTGGTAATTGCCACTTTGATACCTTGTTTGATGAGTGCTTCTGCTACACCGTAGCCAATTCCTTTCGAGCCGCCCGTCACGAGGGCTGTTTTGATCACTTTTGTCATAAAATACTGAGGGGGGTGTTGGGTGAATAATTTTTATAATAGATTTTAGGAGTTCAATTGAGACAATAATAATTCAATCGGTTCTTTAATATCTAACCTTTTAACAATAGCCTCCATTTTGTTTTCATCAATGGGTTGCCAATTTTGTTCTCTTATCAAATCATCCACAGTTACATTTTCACGAATGGGGCGTTTAAAATATTGCACTTCTTCTTCAGAAACGATATGTTGATATTGTTTTTTAGAGCTTTTAAATTGCTGAACTGTTTTTTCAATGGCAATAATAGCCTCCTCTTGTTGCAACAAAGCAATAAAAGCAATGAGTTCCACCTTTCTTGATTCAATATTTGTAATCATAATTTAAGATTATTTGTTGAAAAACAAAGTTAAATGTATCAACACAAAGTTACAAAAGAAAACCTTTATATTTGTACATAAAAAACAATCAAACATGACAAAAAGCATCACTATCACCTACGACGAAGCCGACGAACCGTTTCTCTTAGCTTTGTTTGAAAGGCTTGAAATTGAAGTCAAACCAATTGAATCCACTGATTCGGACAATGAAAAAGCCATCATTCATCAACGAATACATGAAAAATATGTGGCGACAGGGCTTTGGGAAAAATTGAATGAAGAAGAACGCCATGAAGCCGTCCACGCCGAAACGCGGCAGTATCAAGAGGAACAAGGCGAAGCTTATCAGAGCCGAATAGACGCTGGTGCTTTTGTAAAAGATATGAACAATCAACTTTTAGGTTTATGAAATACCCTCCACTGAATGAAATACGAACTCAATCATGATGCTGTAGCCAAACAAATTTTCGAGAAAGCGAGTGGCGATATGAAAGCACGGCGCAAAGTAGAGCAATTCGTCAAAGACAATTACGAACGCTACTTGAGCCGCCAAGTGCTGATGACGCAAGAGCAACTCGAAGAAATACGCCCATTGCGCGAAGCCCTCAACCTCTCAGCAGGTGAAAAAGATTTCATTGAAAAATGTGAAAATGCTTTAAAAGCGGCTCAAAAACGTCGAATTGCCATCGTTTTAAGCGTTATGGCTATTTTGACAGTTCTAGCAAGTCTTGCATTATGGCAATGGAGGAAATTAGAACAATTGAAACGGATTTCTGAACCAGGGCGTTTAGCATTGTTAGCAAAACAACAATTATCAGCGTTTAATTTTAATGATGCGTTTAATTTAACTCAAGAAGCACTTGAAGGTGACCCTGAAAATAATATAGCTAAAGATATACAAAGTCAAATTTTCCATCGATCTTTTGACAATACACTATTAACACCATTATGTACTAATTCTGTTCAAGAAAAATTAGCCGTCATAAAAGCCGTATTAAATACTGAGGGGTCTTTAATGGCTTTGTTGGAAGTAGATTCGACTGTAAAGATTTTTGATATTACGAATGAGATATTATTAAAAGGTGTTGTTCAAGATTGTGATACAACATTTAAACCTATTTTCTCTCCAGACAATACTCATATTTTAACTTTAAAAAGCGATAGTATCCTTCAAATAAGTGGTTTTGATGGAAGCGATGCCCATTTACTGAGGGGTCATACGGAATTTATCAGTGGTGCCTTGTTTTTCAGTAATGACACCATTATTACTTGGTCAAATGATAAGTTTATTAAAATGTGGAATGCGCAAGGTCAATTTTTAAAAGATATTGGGCAACACTCGGATTTTGTTAAATCAGTCGAAATTTCAAATGATAAAATGCATATTCTTTCAACCGATGAAAGTCGGGAAGCCATTATTTGGAGTTTGAATAAAAACGAAACAGAGTTTAGAATCAACCACTTAACCAATCTCAATACAGCCACTTTTAGGAACAACGATTCAATTCTCCTTATAAGTCCTGAAGGAATAGAAATGTGGTCACGAAAGCAACATAAAGAGATGGTCAAGCCTTTGCCTTTAATATTAGATCGAATAAGTAATGCGACATTTTCAAAACAAGGAGATAATTTATTTTATCTAAGTTTATCTACTCTTTCATGTACCTATATTACTCACATACACCAATTTTTTGATTTCTTCGGAGGTGATTCGAAAAAAAAAATAGAAATTATCAAGGCATATCGACAAATAAATAATATTCATAATATTGAACCATCTGATTTTTTACGAGACCTTAATATGATTGATACACCTTCAATTAATGTTGAAAAAGTAGGATTATTTAACAGCTCTTATGTTTGGACAATTGGCGAAGGAAGCAATGAAGTATGTTTGAGAGATTCGACTGGCAATCTTTTAGCTATCATGACACATCCCACACCTCCAGATGGTGTAGAAATAGCAGCCCAAAGTATGGTAGCTGTTACTTACTCTTATGATGGCTATGTTAAAGTTTGGAAAAATAATGCGATTCGATTAACTCCCGTTATAGGAATTGTTAACCATAGTAATCTTGGGTTTACGTACGCCGTTCATTTTACTCCTGATAGTAGGCGCATAGTAACAACAGGGCAATTATCACCAATGGTTTGGTATAATACTGATGCATATTTACAAAAGACATTTTATGACTTTTATACTGAGGGGGTCGCTTTTTCACCCACAGAACAATGGATGGTGGCATATCCTTACAGCGGTGAGGCGGCGATATTCGATAGCCTCGGACAAATCGTTAAAAAATTGACTTTTAATGAACAGCCGAAAGGCATTCAATATGCGCCTGATGGGATGCATTTTCTTATGTATGGCAGTAAAAAAGTAGGCGTTTGGCATAAAAACGGCGATATTTTGAGTGATACCATCAACCATCAAGATGAAATAATGGATGCCATTTTCACGCCTGATTCTAAGCATATTTTAACCCTTTCAAGAGATAGTTTTTTATCTGAATGGACATTGGAAGGAACTTTAGTAAGGCATATTGTTGAGCATGAACGCAATCTTTCCGTCGAGTTTTCGCCCGATGGTAAAACAATATTGACAGGCAGTAGTGATGGTTTTACAAAACTCAGAGATTATGCAACGGGTAAAATATTACAACAATATAGCAATGAAAAAAATTATATTCAATCCGCTCAATTCTTTCCAGATGGAAAAAAAATACTCACTTTATATAGTGACAATCATTCGGCAATAATTTCCGAAGATGGTAAACCGCTTTATCAAAAGCTATTCGGTGGAAAATTAGCGACGGTGACTTTTTTGAATCAAGGGAAATACCTTTTAGCCATGACCTCAGATGCCATTGAATTATGGACTGCCGATAATCAACGCTTGACCAATTATCTAAAAATCAATGAACACGCTGAAAAGCCAACTTTTTCAACCGCCGTCTCAAAAGATGGCAAACGCTTTTTCATCGCTTTCGATAATGGCACGGCTCGACAATATTATACGCCCGAAGGTATTGCCGACTGGCTGAAAAAACATCCTGCTATGCGATTTTTGGATATTGAGAAGGAGCGTTATGCGATTAGGTGATTGGTTTTGATTGACGTTTTCCCCCCAACCCCCAAGGGGGAGCCGTTTGGAAGTACTTAGAAATTGATTTTTCAAATTGGTTGAGGTCGTAAAATAAATGGCAAAAAGTAATTCGACCATTTTATTCCAATTGACTCCCCCTTGGGGGTTGGAGGGAAAACGTCAATAAAAGCCTACATTTCAAATTAGAAACGAACCCTTTTTTATTTCTCCAAAAAATGTAATTTTGCGATCCCAAAGAAATTACCAATTACTCATTACTCATTACCCATATTTAAGATTTATGAATTTTATAGAAGAACTAAAATGGCGCGGCATGTTGCACGATATGACGCCAGGTGTAGAAGAAGCCTTAGAAAAAGGCATGACGGTTGGCTATATTGGCTTCGACCCAACCGCTCCGTCGATGACAATTGGCAATTATGTGCAAATCATGATTCTGAAATTTTGGCAACTGAGTGGTCATAAACCCATAGTGCTTTTCGGCGGCGCGACGGGCAGAATCGGCGACCCCTCAGGTAAAGATGCTGAACGCCAACTCAAAACGGGTGAAGAATTGGATAGTAATTTAGCTTTTCAAAAGAAACAAACAGCCAAATTCCTTGATTTCGACAATGGTGAAAACAAAGCCACGACAGTCAATAATTACGATTTTTATAAGAATATGAATGTGTTGGACTTCCTTCGCGATGTTGGAAAGACGGCTAATATTAATACCATGCTCTCAAAAGATTCAGTGAAAAATCGCTTGGAAACGGGCATGTCTTTTACTGAATTTAGCTATTCGTTGCTTCAAGGCTATGATTTTCAATGCCTTTTTCAAAAAGAAAACTGCCTTGTGCAGATGGGTGGCAGCGATCAATGGGGCAATATTGTATCGGGTACGGAGTTTATTCGCCGCAATTTGAGTGAAAAAGCATATGCCATCACGACACCCCTTTTGACAAAAGCCGACGGAACAAAATTTGGCAAATCTGAAAAAGGAAATATTTGGTTGGATGCAAAATTGACCTCGCCCTATAAATTTTATCAATTTTGGATAAATGCCGATGATGCCGATTTGCCTAAGTTTATGCGCTATTTCTCTTTAAAATCAAGGGAAAATATAGAAAATTTGGAAAAAGAATATGCTGAAAACCCGCGTGAACTCAAGCGGATATTGGGCGAAGAATTGACCATTCGAGTACACTCACAAGCGGATTATGAATCCGTTTTGAAGGTATCGGAATTGCTTTTTGGCAAAGCAGATGCTGATATACTGAGGGGTCTGGATGAGGCGGCTTTGGAAACTATTTCAGAGGAAATACCATCTTTTAATGTTTCAAAATCAGATATTCAAAACGGCATCAATATCTTGGAATTATTGGCTGAAAAAACGACTATTTCGCCTTCAAAAACGGAAGCGCGCAAAGCCATTCAGAACAATGCAATTTCAATAAATAAAGTAAAATTGACAACGCATGAAGCTGTGATTAATGCAGAGCAGTTGATTAAAGACAAATATATCATGGTTGAAAATGGGAAAAAGAATAAGTATTTGCTGGTATTACTTCCTCAATCAAAATGAGTCCAGAGGACTCACACGTTTGTAGATTTATATACGAATCTCTACGTACTACGAGTCCAGAGGACTCACACTTTTGTATCAAAGCCTACAAACGTGTGAGTCCTCTGGACTCTTTGTATATTTAGCTGATTTTTTTCTACAAATGTGCGAGTCCTCTGGACTCCTGCTTGTCTCGGCCAATAATAATTTTCCTCGGAAAATACTTTATAACCTTTAAAATATTGGTAATCAATTAGTTATAAAATTTAAAAAACCATATACCTACCAATTTTCCAAGCCCACGCTCAAATAATTTTTATTAGGAGAAGCCGTCAACAACCCTACTTTATCTAAAAGAGAAACGTATTCATGAGTCAAATCATTGGCGATTTTGACGATTTCGATGTCCGCTTTTTGTTGGAGTATTTTGAGGTCAAGTAGGTCAGAAGCGGTGAGTTCAGCAGTGAGTTTTTTATTGTTCAGTATATTTTTAATGATGCTTTTCTCATTTTTTTCATAAAAGAGAAAGTGCTTTTTCAAGAGATTTTCAATTAAAACAATTTGTAGTTTAATCTCTTTTTGAGTTGTTAAAAACGACAGGCTGAAACGGTCTTCTGCTTCTAAAATATCGAGAGCCAATTCATTCCGTTTGAGCCTTGAATTACCCATCAAAGGCACATTAAAACCTAAGCGAAAGAAAGGATTTTCAAACAAATTAGTCTTAGGTTTCTGCTCAAAACCCAATTGAAATGAGCTGAAATATTCCCGATTCATGGCATTTTCAAGATTCAATTCAGCATTGGCTAAGCCAATTTGAGATTTTCGCAACTTCAATTCAGGCGTTTGAAAGTCAATCTTTTTTTTAACATCTTTGACAATATTATCTATTTGTTTGACCGCAATAATATCTTTAAAATCGATGTCTAAATCAATCTGTTTACCTAAAAATAGCTTCACTTTTTGATAATTATTTGCCAAAATCGTTTCTAAATTCGATTGCGATAATTGAAGCGAATTTTTATCGTTTTCATTGTCCACGATGTCTTTAATCCGCACATCCAAACCCCTTTGCAACATCTCTCGTTGCGTAGTATTTTTCAAATTGAGCAGCGTTTCTAGAGTTTTAAATTTATCTGATAGTTGATTTGAAAAATAAATATCAGTTAAAATTTCGTAGCGTTCGAGAATGGCTTGCTGCACTAAATAATCGTTTTGAGCTTCATAAATGCCCATTTGAGCATTTTTTATAGCCAATTGATTCCGCATTTGAGAAAAAGTATTGAAAGAAAAGCCCAGCCCATATTGCGAACGATTGACGCCATAGTCGTCTGTACCATATCGTAAATCCAATTTTTGAAGCAAAGGCAGGCGATAATCCATGCCTTTCAGAAGAGTCAAAGTTTTTTGATTGTAAACAAATCGGTCGTCTTTTCGAGCTGTCGCCAACACCTCTTTCATAGCGATTTTGATAGGGTCGCTTGAAAAAGAAAGGAATAAAATAGGAAATAGTATGTAAAGTAGTTTTCTCATGCTCTGAAATCTATCTAATATCTAATAGCTTAACATTCAGCAAGTTTTGAAACTTGCTGAATGTTGATTTTGATATAATTTATCTATTAATGCGAATATTTCAACCCATTATTGGCATTATTAATCATTTACTGTCAATCAAAATAATAATTTTTTCTCCAATAAAAAAATCGTTTTTTATGGGCATCCGTATATAAATCTCTCGACCCCAAGCCCGAACCTCGGTGAGTTTGCGAAGGCGAAAAGGCAGCTCCACTAATTGCGGGCTACTGCCAATGATTACACCTTTTGAAACAATATTAGACCGCGTAGAAGACGTCAACTCAACCGAATCGCCTAACCGATAAACCAATTCAGCGGACTCTGAAATAAAGCCGCGCACTTTATTGGGCAGCTTCGGATTGAGCCGAATAAGCTCCTTATACTGAGGGGCTATCTCATTTTTAAAAATGCCGACATTTTCAACGAAGCCATTTATTGGCGACAACAAATTCAACCTATCTCGTTCTTTATCTAAAAATCCAATTTCCTGTTTCACTTGATTAACTTTTGAGTCGTAAACAGATTCATTGGCTCTAATTTGTTCGTTGAGTAATTGCCCTTGCTCCCGAATTTGACGCTCAGTTTGCTTGATTAACTCCTTCAATGACACAATTTTTTCATTTTTCAAATTGCTTCTGTTCGATGATTTATCTTTATCGCCCATCGCTTCTTTGAGGGCAGATTGAATGCCATCTTCTGTATTAATCATCTTAATTTGAGATTCTAACTCACTCACTAAAGCAGCCCTTTTGGCTCTTAAAACATCTATTTCCCTTTGAAAAGTGTTGCTTTTAGTGGTTTTTTCAACTTCATATTGCTTGATTTCGCTGGTTTTGTCGGAGGCAGTTCTATCCAAATCAGAACGCATAAAAACGGCTAAAGTATCACCTTGCTTGACTTGATCACCCGTTTGAACGTATATTTTTTCAACTAAAACAGGGTATTCATAATTCAAAATCTGACTTTCAGATTCTGCTGTTCCGAAAAAAGTATGCTGAGTTTGTCCTGCAAATTTGTAAACAATCACAAAGCACAACACCAAAGCAATTAACCAAACGATATACAAAACATTAATCTTCATGGGTTTATTTTTCAGCTTGTTTTTTTAAACTCAATATAGCCATATTCATAAATTCTAAGGCTTTTAAAAAATCTTGTTGACGGCTATCATCATGGAATAAAATTGTAAATTCATATTCTCTTATACTTTTGGATTCACCTTTTAGTTCATAAAAGACAGCATCTTGTTCCCAATTGTGACAATACTCATTCATTGCCTGTTCAAAATCTTCACTCAATCTTTTTAATTCTTCTCCTTTGATTTTCAATTTCCAAATGGCATGATGCCCAATATGAAATGGAGTAAAACGGATTAAAAAAGCAATAAAACAGAACAAAGTGATGCCTATTATGGCAATAAAAAAGCCATATAAACCACATGCAATACCTGAACCCAAGGATGCGAAAATAAAAACGCTATCTCGTGGATTGCGCAAAGCAGTTCGGAATTGAATGATATTTAAAGCACCCAACATCGCTAATCCAGATGCTACATTGTCGCCAATGGCTTGCAAAACCATTGTAGAAACCATAGAACAGAGGATTAAAGATTGTAAAAAATTAGTAGCTCTAAAAGTACGGACAGTCGTTTTATCATAGGTGAAAGCGACCAATGTTGACAATAAAAACGATAATAAAAAGGTAAATAATACCATTTCTATTGTCGGATTTTGAATTTTTGAATAAACGGATAAAAAGTTTTGCATGCTGAATTTCAATTGTTATTATTTTTATTGGCAACAATTATTCCTAAAACATATCATTTATCCACAAAATTAAAAAAGCGATAGAAGAATCACTTCTCTATCGCTTTTTTTATTGCAATGATTTCAAAATCAATGCTTTATATCTGCAATATTTTTCTTAAATCCGCTTCATTTTTGACATTCGTTTTCTCTTCTAATTTGAAAATATACTGAGGGGTCTGTTGCTGTCGCCATTTTTCAAATTCTAATTTTGAATAAAAAGGTACTGCAAATAAGGCAACTTTATTATCAGGTAAAATTGTAAAAAGGCGTCCTTTGGCGTCAGGAATTAAAGCCAATTTATCCCAACTAATTTTAGGAAATGTAATCACGCTTTTATTATCGCCAGAAATATAAATGACATCCAATGTTGTTAATTTTTCATTGACGGGCGTGGGAAATGCAAAATCAGCATCCAAGACTACCGCATCATTGTCTTTCATGAGCTTGTCCCAATTGTATAAACCGAGTTGATTTATTTGAAAAGTGCGGTAAATATTCGCCATTTGCTTGACGCGTTCTTGCTCAATTTTCACTTTTTGCATCGTAGCAGCATATTGATTTTTCCATTCTTCAGGCGTAAACGCAAACAGAGCTTTCAAGGGCATGACGCATTCTAATTCAATATCAAAAACAAGGCTATCTCGCTCATTTTCAATATGATAAACATAGCGATTTTTACCCAAATCTTTAAACCGACCCCAGCTTTTCTTTGCCCATTCAGGAAATGGCTTTTGATGCACATTTTTCCAAACGTAAAGAGAAGCTGGGTATTCAGTTTGTTGCCATGTAATCATTTTTTGGTTGTCGCAATAATTGTTTTCCCAACCAAGACCATAAGATTGTAATTTGGATGAAATTGCCGAGAAGGCAGAGTCTATTCTTTTGTCATTGCTTAAAATGCGCCAATCATCGTTGTAATAAACGTCCATGATTGCCATATAATTGAAGGCAAAATATTGTCTATCAAGTGGAAATTTTATCTTAACTCTTTGATGATTTTCAATACTTTGCACAAGTCGTTTTTTCTCAATATTAATGTCGGGCTTGCGTCTTCCGAGTGAATCCCAACGCCGCTCGTTTTCATTTAAGTAAAAAAAATCGTAGTCACCCCCCTCAGTATAACTTGCCATTTTTACTTGAATTGGCTTAGTTAATTGCACATTTTGAGCATTTTGAGAGCCTCTTAATTCAAATGAACCGGCTGTTGAAAAGTTGCCGTTTTTATAATTCATCGGCACACCCGCGAGATAAATCGACACCGCATCGTGCAACTCACGATACTTCATTTCTACTTGCCCCCTCAGTAATTTGCCGTTTTCGTCGGCAATGGCATCGGCAGGGACGACAATTTCAGAGCCATTTTTCAGGCGAAAAGTCGTCCCCTTCGACGCGTCTAAAGTAAAAGTAACGAATTGAGGGTTCAAATCGGCAATAGGGGGATTGATGAACGGTTTTTGAGTGACGGATGCTTTAAATTCGTTTTCGGTGATAGCCTCTTGCGGTTTGTTTTCATTACAAGCAGTCAGTAAGATTGAACTTGCCAACACACTGCCAATCAATGACTTATACATGGTTGAATAGGATTAAATCTTGAAAAATTGGTTTTAAAAAGTATTAAAAAGACATGTAAGATTTAAATCATGTAGATATTTTAGAGAAGAAATAGATAGTTTTGTAAATGGAATTATTTAACTGAATTTGAATTTAAAACGGTATTTGAATTTTGAAATTGTATAGATTTGAAAAAAAAATAAAAAATATTTTTAAGTTCGTGATTTATTTACACCCCTCAGTATTTCCTTTGTATTTATCTCCAATATATGCGAATAATGGGTTAAAAAAGCACATTGTGACACTCCGTGTCAATAAGCATCGGTTTAGCAACCTATATTATAAACATTTTGACACTCCGTGTCATTACAATGATTCGATTTTGAATGACTCGTAGAGTCAAAATGTTTATAATAGCTTCAATTTGATTGTCACGCCTTGACACGTAGTGTCACAATATGCTTTTCAACCCATTATTCGCATAATATGTAAAGAATTGAACCACAGTATTTTATAAATCATATCAACAATAAAAATGGAACTTTCAGAAATCCTTTATCATTTAGGTGAAGACCGTGAAAATTATTTCAATGCGGTGTCAACGCCTGTCATTCAATCCTCAAATTTCGTTTTCAAAGACTTAAATATCTTCCGCGATATGCTCAGTAATGAGTTGACGGGGCGCATATATACGCGTGGAAATAATCCGACGGTAGAGATTTTAAGAAAAAAAGTAGCGGCTCTTGAGAAGGCGGAAGACTGTTTAATAACCGCAAGTGGCGCGGCAGCAGTGGCGGCAGCGGTGATTGGCAACGTGAAAACGGGCGATCATATCGTCTGCGTGAAAGCACCTTATAGTTGGACAACTGCGCTCATGCAAAAGTTTTTAACTCGCTTCGGAGTGACCACTACTTTTGTGGATGCGAAGGAAGTTGATAATATCGAAAAAGCGATTCAGCCCAATACTAAAATCCTATATCTCGAAAGCCCTAATACATTAACCTTTGATATTCAAGATCTTACGGCGTGTGCAGCTCTGTGTCAGAAATATAATTTGGTGTCCATTATTGATAATTCCCACTGTTCGCCTATTTTTCAACGCCCCATTGAATTCGGTATTGACATTGTTATTCACTCAGCTACGAAGTATTTAAATGGTCATTCGGACGTGGTGGCAGGTGTCATTTGTGGAAAAAAAGAGATGATTCAGAAATTATTTGACAGCGAATTAATGACCATCGGGGCTATTATTAGCCCTCACGATGCCAACCTCATTATTCGAGGTTTGCGGACTCTGCCTTTGCGCATGAAACAAAGCGATGAGAGTGCCGCTAAAATTGTGAGCTACCTTAAAAATCATCCTAAAATTAAAAAAATATATTATCCGTTTTTGGAATCATCCCCTCAGTATTCGCTCGCTAAAAAGCAGATGACAGGCAACGGCGGCTTGTTTTCAATAGAAACAACTGCCAAAACGATTGAAGAGGCTGAGGTTTTTTTCTACGCTCTCAAACGCTTCACTTTTGCGGTGTCATGGGGTGGACATGAGTCGTTGATATTTCCGACGGTTTCATTGTATGGCATCAAAGGCAAATCAACGCCTGCCCTACCCTTCAATTTTGCTCGGTTTTATATTGGATTGGAAGATGCGGATTGGTTGATTGAGGATTTGGAAAATGCATTAAATGTTATACCATAATAGTTTACTGCGATTTTAAAAGAAACTCAATCATACTTTCCGCATCAATTTTGCTACTGATGCGCGAATTATAAGCCACTCGCCCATTTTTATCAATAATAAAATAATTAGGCAAACCTTGAATCATAAAATTCATGGCAACAAGCGAGGGGTCATTGGTTTGTAAACCCTTCATTTTAGAATCTTTTAAGTATGTTTTCCAAGCATCCAAATCGGTATCCGTAGAAATATAGAGAAAAACAATGTTTTTATTGTCTTTATATTTCTCCATTAAACCTTGCGAATGCGTCAATTGCGATTGGCAAGGGCTGCACCATGTCGCCCAAAAGTCGATATAGACGATTTTGCCGAGCAAATCTTGCTGCCGAATATCTTTTCCATTTACATCCGTCAATTTAAATGGCGGCACATTTTCATTGATAGCTAAACCTTTAAAAACAAAGGGCTTACCAGCTTGATAAGTCATAGGCGATTGACCATTTTCAGAACTTTCTTGAGCATTTATCGGATTGGCAACCATTGATATTGGCTGCGATTCTTCTACTTTATTTCCAAAATGAGCAGAGAGGTTTTTATCAAAAAATAGCTTGTTTAAATTGAAATATTCCACCATGCAATCAGTTGGAATTTGAAGCCTTTTCATACGGTTTTCACGATCACTTTCGACGGATTTATGCACACCCCTCAGTATATCGTTGTATTCTTTGAATGTATTATTTTTCAATAAAAAAGCCTCAGTTCGCCAACGCATAGAGTCCATTGAAATATGCCCTGTGCTCATCAAAATATCGCATAACGTAGCAAAATAGAGTGTTTTTCCTTGTAAAATAGTGTCAAAATGGCATAATGAGTCTTTTATATCGAAACAAAAACGAGGTTGAATTTGCTTTTCAATTATTTGTTTTTCACTCGATGAAACGGACGTTTGAGGCACCCATCCAATCCTACCATCAGCCGTTTTTATCTTTAAAAAATAATCATAAATCGTGATGTCTTTTATGCGAAAACTAATGGCTTCATTGGTGGTCAAATATTGTGAAAAAGCTTCGTCCGAGAGTGATAATGTTGCCACCACATTGCGCGAACTGAGGGGGTTTTCCCACACTTGCAATTGGTCAGCACGAGGTTTTACCACTTGCACCATACGCTGTTTTTCTTCGATGGCGTCGGGCGGTAATGCGCCTAATTTATCAGCATTTTTTTCATGAAAATATGCCAAATAGAGGTTTAAAAATTTCAGATAAAGGACATTATTTAAAGCCTTTGCATTATTAATTTCTGTTTCATTTAAGAAATCAAAATAGTTATTGGGCTTCTCAACAAATGCTTTTGATTGATTTAAATTGAATGTTTTATAATAATTCAGAAGATGAAATGCCCGCCAATAAATAAAATCTGAGGCTGCAAAATCCATAAATGACTTCGTAAAAGCCGTTTTTACTGAGGGGTCATAGTTATCGAAAAAATTCTTTTTGGCAATGTAAGATGTGTCTATATATTTTCGAAAATCAGCCGTTTTTCCTTGAAATTTCGAATAAAATATCGCGTTTTCATCAATAAAGTCATCAAAACGCTTTGAATTGCTCAATAAATACTGATTGGCTGCTGCATTTTTTCCTTCAAAAATTAAAGTGGATGACATATTTTTCCCATCAAAAATCATTTTTAAAGTATCGCCTGGTGCGAGGAATAGGCGTGTTTTTTCGTTCTGATATTTGAAAATGACCGTGCGTGGTTCGGTCAAATTGATGCGAATACCGAAGAGATTATTGAGATCAACAGCGGCTTCATAAGTGCCTTCTTCGAGCGTGAAGAGATTTTTCTTATATTCAATAAAAACATTGGGAGTCGGCGGATTCTCAATTTTACCTATAATAATCGCTTCCTTTTGAGCATATCCAAATTGATATGAAAAGGTGAGGATGAATAATAGTGTATTTCTCAATGTTTGTTGCATATTGTTTTATCGCCTCATTGTGTGTATGAAGCCACGAATTTTACGAATTGACGAATATTTGCTAATATAGGTATTCTAACTCAAAAATTCCATGTGGGCTTTTGAGTGTCAACTTCTCACCCCCCTCAGTATTTTCAACATAACCAATAATTTGAGCATCAATATTAAATGATTTTGAAATATCAATCAACGTAGCAGCCGTTTTTTCATCGCAATAAATTTCTAAGCGGCAACCCATATTAAATACCTGATACATCTCACGCCAATCAGTGCCCGATTCGTTTTGAATGAGTTGAAATAGTGGCGGAATGGGCAGCAAATTATCTTTAATCAAATGCTTATTGGTGACAAATTTCAAGGCTTTGGTTTGACCGCCTCCTGTGCTGTGAATGATGCCATTAATGCCTTTTCCTTGTGTGGTTTCAATTATTTTTTTAAGCAGAGGAAGGAAAGTACGGGTAGGCGACAAAAGTAGTTTACCGATTGTAAATAATTGATTATCAATGGTTAATGTATCAGTTAATTTTTTATTGCCTGTATAAATCACCTCCTTCGGTGTATTAGAATCGAAGCTGTCGGGATACCCCTCAGTATAAGCATGACTCAAGACATCGTGGCGAGCAGAAGTCAAGCCATTGCAGCCCATACCACCATTATAACTGTCTTCATAAATGGATTGACCATACGAAGCGAAGCCGACAATCACATCCCCTGCTTTGACATTATTGACAATCAAATCTTTACGCGGCATCCGAGCGAAAGCCGTGTATCCAACATCAATTGTGCGGACAATATCGCCCACATCAGCCGTTTCACCGCCAGCCAAATGTATCTCAATGCCATATTCACGCATTTTATCAGCAAATTCTACCGTGGCTTCTATGAGCGTTTTGATGACATCGCCTGAAATGAGGTTTTTATTCCGACCAATTGTTGAAGATAAAATAATATTATCCAAGCAACCGACACACGCCATATCGTCCAAATTCATGACAATAGCATCTTGTACAATGCCTTTCCAAACGCTGAGGTCGCCCGTCTCACGCCAATACATGTAGGCGAGGCTCGTTTTTGTACCAGCCGTATCGGCGTGCATGATATTGCAAAACGCAGGATCGCCTGCAGCGAAATCGGGTAAAATTTTACAAAAAGCAGAAGGATACAAGCCTTTATCAAGGTGCTTTATGGCAGCGTGGACATCGGATTTGTTAGCAGAAACGCCTCGGAGGGCATATTTTTGAGCGTCAGATTGCATAGTGGAATTTTGGGCAAAGTTAAAAAATCCCTTTGCAATGCCGTTCGTTTCAAACATAAAAAGATTGATTAAGTTTTTTTAAACAAAATGAGAGATAATATGGTTATAGTTTTTACCTTTGCTTATTGATATTAAGTCTAAATAAAGAATTTACAAAGATGAGTCATTTAGAGCAGTTATCGAATCTAAAAGAAGGACAGAAAGGCACTATCCGTCATTTTACGAATGACCAAATGGCAAGCAAACTCCTATCAATGGGTGTGCTACCTGGCAAATGTATGCGGTTGATACGCCGAGTGCCTTTTGGCGGCGGTTTATACATCAAAATTGATAATAATAATATCGCCTTGAGAGAAGATGAAGCGCGCAACATAGTTCTTGAAATGGAGGAAAAGTTTGAAGCCTATTTATGAATCCAAACAAGAATTTCACCTTCGCTTTAGTCGGCAATCCGAATGCTGGCAAGTCATCTATTTTCAACCAATTGACAGGTTTACGTCAAAAAGTAGGCAATTTCCCAGGCGTTACAGTTGAAAAAAAAATTGGGACTGTGATGCTGGAGAACAGAGAAGGCGCATCACAAAAAGAAGGTGTTACCCTCGTCGATTTACCTGGAACTTATAGCCTTTACCCCAATTCTCAAGATGAACGCGTGGTGCTCAATATCTTGACTAATCCAAGTCATGCCAACTACCCAAACGCCATTATTTATGTCGCTGATTTGACCCATTTGGAGCGGCATCTTTTGCTTTTCACACAATTGAAAGACTTGAATTTGCCCATTATTTTCTGCGTCAATATGATAGATGTGGCAGCAGAACAGGGTATTATTTTCGATAAAAATGCTTTAACTGAGTCGTTAAACAATACAATTATTGCTGTCAATGGTAGAACAAGTGAGGGCATTTCAGAGCTGAAAACAGCCATGTCAAAGATGTTGACCGCTGAACCACCCCCTCAGTATAAAATGTTTTATCAGCCCAATCAAACTGAAATTAAGACAGCAGAAGACATTCGACTGGCATTGCCCAATGTTGAAAATACTTATCGGGCGATACTCTTAGCCCATCATTTTTCTAAGCTCAATTTTTTATCGTCAGACGAAAAGAATACGATTAAAAATATAGTAGAAACCCATCAATTTGAAGACTTACGCCTACAAATCACAGAGACTTTGCAGCGTTTTGATAGATTACGCCCTGTTTTAGATAAAGTTTTTGAAAAAGATAAATCATTCAATGCCAATTTAACAGATAAAATCGACCGTGTTTTGACGCATTTTGCTTGGGGACCGCTCATCTTTTTCGCTGTATTATTCTTCATTTTTCAATCCATTTTCGCCCTCGCCAGTTTCCCGATGGATTGGATTGAAGGCGGTTTTGTACAGGTCAATTCATTCCTAAAAAACTCCTTGCCGCATCATTGGCTCACTGATTTATTGACGGATGGTGTGTTGGCGGGCTTGAGTGGTGTATTGGTTTTTATTCCTCAAATTGCTATTCTGTTTTTCCTTATTTCATTGCTTGAAGAAGTCGGTTATATGGCGCGGACGGTTTATCTGTTCGACCGAATCATGCAAAAAGTGGGTTTGAATGGGCGAAGCATTGTCGCGCTCGTTTCGAGTGGTGCGTGTGCGATTCCTGCAATCATGTCCACGCGGACGATTTCGAATTGGAAAGAACGGCTGATTACGATATTGGTCACGCCTTTGATTAGTTGCTCGGCGCGGATTCCCGTTTATGCCTTGCTGGTCGGCTTTGTCGTGCCTTCTGAGAATTGGTTCATTTTTAATAAACAAGGTTTGGTGTTTACGGGGCTGTATTTATTGAGCATTGTTTCAGCATTAACAGCCGCTTTTGTCTTTAAAAAAATACTCAAATCTGATGAACACACCTTCCTCGCCATTGAATTGCCTGAATATCGCCTACCGCATTGGCGCAATGTCGGCATTACGGTTTATGAAAAAGTGAAATCTTTTGTCACCGAAGCGGGTAAAGTGATTATTATTGTCTCTATGATATTGTGGTTTTTGGCAAGCTTCGGACCTGGCAATCAAATGCAAACCGCTGAAGACAATGCCCGTAAAATAGCCACCGAACAACAACTCTCCGAACAAGCCACAACCGACCTCATTGCCTCACAACAATTGCAAGTATCCTACGCTGGCTACTTAGGAAAAACCATCGAACCCGCTATAAAACCCCTTGGTTTTGATTGGAAAATAGGCATTGCTTTGATTTCATCCTTCGCTGCCAGAGAAGTTTTTGTCGGCACAATGGCAACTATTTACAGCATCGGCAGTGCAAAAGAAGACGACGGCAGCATCAGAAAACAAATGAAAGCCGAACTTCGACCCGATGGTAAACCGCTTTATTCAATGGCAACAGCTTTGTCTCTCCTCATATTTTATGTGTTCGCGATGCAGTGTATGAGTACGATGGCAGTTGTGAAGCGAGAGACAGGCACTTGGAAATGGCCCCTTGTACAGTTTTTATTTATGGGTGTGTTGGCTTATTTGGGTAGTTTGTTGGTTTATAACTTGTTTAGTTAAAATGCAATTTATGAGCAACTCAGCTATGGTATAAACGTTATAAAACAAAAAACGCTTTATTTACCATAAATATCAATCTATTTCAAATGACTTATCGTTATTTACTATCCATTCTTTTTTTCAGTACTCTGTTCTGTTCAATTTTAAAAAGCCAAACCATTCAAGTTGCCACGTTTCAACTTTTGTTACTCGACGAGAGCAATAATAATCCTGTAGAAACGACTATAAAATGGCATAGTATAAAAACAAATAAAGACTTTCAGTTCAAAACTGATAAAAATGGTAAAGCAACTATCTTAGTTCAAGGAAATGACACTTATGAAACATCTATTCCTCAATCTTTGGATGCATATAATGTCGAAGTTCCCAATAGTCCAAATTTTAAAAAAGACCTGGTTTTAAAATTTGAATTGGAAAAAACACTGCCTCAAATAGTTACTGAAAAACAACAGCCACCCAATGAAATTAAGATGACATATCAAAATTTGGTTGGTTTACAAATACTTAATAAACCCAAAGGCAAGCGATTAGAGATTTTTGAAATTGAAAGCCAAAAGAAGATTCGGACTATTGAAAAAGATTCACTCAGTTTTGCTTTGCTTACAGAAAGGCATTATAAATTAATGATTGAAGGCATACAGATTCAAAATGATACCATGAATATGCAATCATATTCACCTAAAATGGTATCTTATATCTTATATTTCAATGATGATAATTCAGCACGTTTGTATGCCATAGATAATACTACCGTTTTAAATATAGTTCAAACAAATCTGAGTGGTGAGAAAGTCGTCGGTGATACTATCCGTATAATTGGTGAAAAAAGTGGACTGCAATTCGAAACTGTAACAAAAGCGAATGGTTCGGCTTTGTTTATTGTGCCTAAATACGATAGCTATCAAATAAACCTAAAATACTTTACTAAAATTGCGACAATTGATGTTAAAAGTAATTTGAAATACGATTTTATAACTTTTACTTACAAAATTATGTATCCAAGTTCAGCTGAGTTTGACATACGAAAAAGACAAGAAGAGTTAAGAATAGTTGAAAGAGATTCTTTGTATAAAATTTTTGATAAAAAATATGAGCTATCCGATCCTGAATTAGCTTCAAAATTAGCTTTGGCAAAAGATTCTGTTCTGCGAAAATTAGAACAAGACCCTCGTTATTTTGAGAAAGCAAAAAATGTTGTTTGTGCGGTATTGAATAGATTTCAAAAGCAATGGGTTGACAAGGTTATTGTTACAGATGTAACTGGAAGCATGTATCCATACATGAGACAGTTAGCTTTATGGCATACCTTAGAGTTTATGAAAAAAGAAAGAAATACTTACATATTTTTCAATGATGGCGATAGAAAACTTGACTTCGATAAAGTAATAGGTAGAATAGGCGGCATTTACATTACTCAAAAAAACAAAACGGACTCTATTATAAGAGTTATGCATTACGCTATGAATAGAGGTGGTGGAGGCGACATTCCTGAAAATAATATTGAAGCACTTATTGCAGGCGAAGAGTTTGCTATACCTTCTTCTGAAATTATTATGATTGCTGATAGCTATAGTCCTATAAAAGATTTGAAACTATTGCCAAAACTTAATAAACCTATTCATATTATCTTATGTGGCATTAATCAATTTGACACATTTGTACCAGATTATCTTTGGTTAGCCTATAAAACACATGGTTCTGTTCATACTATTGAAGAGGATATTATGAATCTTGCAGAAATGGTTGAAGGTAAATCTACTACTATCAATGGTCGAACTTTCAAATTATTGAACAATCGTTTTTTTGAAGTTAAATAAATTGCCCCCTCAGTATTTCATTGATTTTCAACGCTTTATACTGGTTCTTTTTCTTCTTCCATCCACAATTGGATTTTTGAAAAAACAATATGTCACCCCAATAGTAAAGGTTTATTCATTTGATTGATGATAAGATGAAAAAAGTTTTATCTGATTAGGCGGGTTTGTATATCGTGTCCAAATTTTATAAAGCAAAAAACAAGAGATTAGACTGCCAATTATCCAAACACCTGTATCTCCTACTTTTTCTATCAATAAATTAAATAGCCTTACTTTAGCATCGTGTGTTTCTTCTTCTGTTCCATTTGAAATTTCAATAGATTGGTAATGTGCAAATATTGTAATTCCTATTGTAATTATCAGTCCGAAAATGTAACTTGTTATTGCTTTAATGGGTGACAGTTTTTCATAAGTTCTTATAAAATGCAACTCTTTCTCTAAAAAAGTAAAAAATATTTCATTATCATTGTTATTGATAAATGAAAATTCAGAACCGCTTAAAAATTTCAATTTAGATTTAAGCTTCACTTTAATGGTATCATCTAAATCTTCTTTAGCAAGTGAAATGATAGAATCATAATCAATTTCTACTTTGTTTCCTAATGTAATTTTTTTATTCCAATATTCATTAAATTGTTGAGCTGAACTACAGGATTTACTTGAAAACATTAAACTTTTGTCTCCCAACAATAACGATTTCACTTGATGTCCTTCAACTAAAAATACTTTGTCTATCATTAATTTATTATTCATTTTTACTTTTCAATTTATTAAAATGCTTACCCCCTCAGTATTTTATGCTAAAGGCAGACAAAAAAACACCTTTTTATCTGTCATTTAGGTTTAGGATCTAATAATTTATTACGAGCCATTCGTTCTTTTGCTTCAATCAAAAGGCTATGAATTTTTTGTTCCAATTGTTTTTTTGGTGGCAATTCAGTCCAATATTCAGCGACCAAGATACCATCTTTGTGCATTTCTAAAAGTTCAATTTGCTCACGGCTTCCTTCGGCACAAAGAATCAAGCCAATGGGTGGGTTTTCGCCTTCTTGCTTTTCATGCTTATTGAGCCATTTCAAGTAGAGTTCCATTTGTCCTTTATATTTGGCTTCAAACTTACCCAATTTTAAGTCAATGGCGACCAAACGTTTTAAAATACGGTGATAAAAAAGCAAATCTAAGTGAAAATCTTCGCCATCAATAATCATCCGTTTTTGGCGTTCCACGAAAGCGAATCCTTTACCCAATTCTAAAATAAAGGCTTCTAACTCTCTTAAAATAGCTTGTTCTAAATCATTTTCCAGATAGGTATTTTGTAGCCCTAAAAAATCCAAGAAATATGGGTCTTTAAAACTGTTAAGCAAAGCGGGATTATTGCTTGTGTTTTGTAAATTAGCAATAGTTCTACGTTCAAAGGCTTTATTGGCTATTTCCTTACGCAATTCTCTTACTCCTAAAATATGGTCGCTTGCCAATTGAGCATAAAAAAGTTGAGCATCATTAAGTTTAATCGGAATTAATACTAAAAAGTGAGACCATGACAATTGTCGTGACAGTGTCACGACAATTTCAAAATCGGGAAATTGCTCTGCAAATTGCAACATTCTCCGTAAGTTTTTCTCTTCAAAATTTCGACCATATTGATTTTTCAATTTTGTAGAAAGTGTCGGCACAATTTGCTTGGCATATTCTGCCCGCTTGTTGTACAAAATTTCATTATTGATACGCTTACCTATTTGCCAAAAAAGCGTCGTTAAAGTGCTATTGGCATATAGAACAACTTGCCGTTGACACTGTTCGATAAGTTGTGCAATTTCATTAAAAAGTGTGTTATCTTCTTGTAAATTTTGTAATTTGCTCATTGTATGAAACTTATGTTTTAAACTATTTACTCTTTTATAATCAAACCTGTTCTTTCAAAATAAATCTCGAAAATCCATCTTAAAGACTGCCCTAATCTTTTAAGTCTGCCTCGCTGCGTCATTTCTAATAAGTTCAGCTAAGTTATGATTTTTTAGCTTTCGCTCCATGTTTAGAGATTATTTCTCTCTAATAAAACACCCCCTCAGTATTTAGCCTTTTTTCCAATGATTTTGAAATAAAAAATTCATCCCCTCTATCTATCTTTACAATATTATTTTTAACGGACTTCTGTTCATTTATCTTCAATTTATGTCATCAAATTCTTCTTTTAAAGTGGCTGTTATGACGGGTGCTGCACGCGGTATTGGTTTAGCAATTGCCCAACGATTTCAGGCTGAAAAATATCAGGTTATTATTTTAGACCGTGATAAAGACGCCATGCAAGCGTGTAAAGCGCAATTAAAAGGACAGAAAAGATATTCGTTTTTCCTTTGCGATGTGTCCAATCCACGACAAGTACAAACGATTTTTCAGAAAATAACGACTCAATTTACGGCTATTCATGCGCTGGTAAACAATGCTGGTATCGCTATTTTCAAACCTGCGGAAGAAGTCACTTTTGAAGATTGGACTGCTGTGATGGCAACCAATTTGAACGGTACTTTTTTATGTAGTCAAGCCTGTATTCCAGCACTTGTAGTGGCAAAAGGAAGCATTGTTAATATTGCCAGTATTTCGGGTGTGCGTGCCAGCACTTTGCGGATAGCTTACGGCACAAGCAAGGCTGCCATTATGCACCTCACTAAGCAGCAAGCCGTTGAATATGGCAACAAAGGCGTCAGATGCAATGCGATTGCGCCCGGTCCAGTTGAAACTGAAATGGCAAAACTCGTCCACAGTGCTGACATCAGAACGTCTTACAAAGATGCGATTCCGTTGGCACGTTATGGCTCCATTGAAGAAATGGCTAATACTGTTTATTTTTTATGCAGCCCCGAAGCCACTTATATCAATGGACAAATCATTGCAGTAGATGGCGGTTTTGATGCAGCAGGGGTAGGTTTGCCGAGTTTAAGAGAATGATTCGATTTCGGATGTCGGATGTCGGATGTCGGATAGCAAAATCCGAAATCATAAATCCGAAATCGCCCCCCCTCAGTATAAGGCAGTTTTTTATCCAATTTCTCTATTATTTTCATTAAAAAACCTTGCAATTATGACATTTTCTAAATATTTACGCCCGTTTGTTTTTGCAATATTAAGCCTAATATATTTCAATTCAACTGCCGCAACCGTTGATACGATTGACGTAGTGAGTCCTTCGATGAATAAAACCTATAAAGCGGCGGTGGCAATACCTGAGTCATATGCTAAAAACCAAGTGGCTTATCCAGTTTTGTATTTATTACATGGTGCTTCAGGGCATTTTCGGTCATGGAGCATTCGCCCGCCCAATAATAAAAAATTGGTGGAAGACTTGGCAGACCAATTCAATATGATTATCGTTATGCCCGAAGGCGAGGTTTTTGGTTGGTATTATGACAGCCCATTTAACAAGGAAAACCAATTTGAAACGCATATTATCAAAGAAGTTATTCCTAAAATTGACGAGTCATACCGCACTGTAAAAACGAATAAAGGGCGCGTAATTTCGGGTCTTTCAATGGGTGGACATGGCGCAATATATCTGTCTGCTCGGCATCCCGATATGTTTTGTGCCGCAGGGACGATGAGCGGTGCAATGGATTTGAATTTTTCAAAATACCGTACACCTCAACCAACTACGCCAGAGCAAAAAGATAGATATGTCAAATTATTTGGGAGTTCTGACCCCACAAGCGAAGAATTTGTCAAAAATTCGGTCATCAATATGATAGACATCATCAAAAAAAATGCTTTACCCATTATTATTGACTGTGGCGTTGACGATTTTTTATTGGATGTCAATAGGGCATTTCATGAAAGATTGGTGTATAACAATATTCCACATGACTATACGGAACGACCTGGCGAACATACATGGGCATACTGGGAAAACGCATTGCCTTACCACATGGTTTTCTTTCAAAAAATTTTAAAAAAAAATGGTGTTATAGTGGAATAACACCCCCTCAGTATTTACCAACTTTTAACTTATGAAAAGACATATTTGGTTAGCCATCATCGCTTCTGCTTTGGGCTTTTTTGTGGATTTGTATGATATTATTATCCTCAGCATTGTGCGCTCAAAAAGCCTTTTGGCTGTGGGTGTACCAGAGTCTGAATTGTTGTCAAAAGGCGTTACGCTTATCAATATCCAAATGGTGGGTATGTTGATAGGCGGTTTTGTTTGGGGTATTATTGGCGATAAAATGGGGCGACTGTCGGTATTGTTTGGCTCTATTATTTTATACTCCTCTGCTACATTTGCCAATGCTTACGCGCCTAATTTTGAGATATATTTGCTGTTGCGCTTCTTGGCTGGCATTGGTTTGGCAGGCGAATTGGGTGCAGCCATTACCTTAGTGACGGAACAAATGCCTCAAAAATATAGAGGCATTGGACCCGCTATTATTGGCGGCTGTGGTATGTTGGGAGCGATATTTGGGGCTTATATTGGCGGTCAATATTCATGGCAATTCACTTATCAATTGGGCGGTGGTTTGGGTTTTGTACTGCTTATTTTGCGTTTGGGCGTACTCGAATCAGGGCTTTTTAACCAAATGAAAGAGAAAACTTCTACTAAAGGCGATTTACGTTTATTGTTTAAAAACAGAGAATATATTAAAAAGTACGTGAGTATCTGCGTTTTAGGATTCCCTGTTTGGTTTGTCAATGGTGTTGTTATGACCTTCACACCCGAAATCGGTAAGGCATGGGGTATGAATCCTATCCCCTCAGTATCAGCCGTATTTACCTACTATTTTATTGGATTAGCATTTGGCGACTTGACGGGCGGCTTCGTTAGCCAATACCTACAAAGTCGAAAAAAAGCCATTCGCCTATATTTGACGATGTACACTATTGGGGCAATTATTTTCTTTTCTGTTGCCAATCAATCGTTGACGCTCTACTATGGGCTTTTATTATTTTTGGGATTTTGTGTCGGCTATTCGATTGTCTTACTGACTTTGGCTGCCGAGCAATATGGCACAAACATTCGAGCGACGGTAACGACTTCTTCTTTAAATATTTTGAGAGCGACGGTCATTCCCCAAACGCTTTTATTTGGTTTCCTAACGCCACATATCGGAACAGTCAATGCGGCAATAATGGTAGGAATATTAGCTATAGCCATTGCTTTTTGGGGTTTAAGCAATTTGGAAGAAACTTTTCATAAGGATTTGGATTATACGGAGTGAAATATTTTAGAAACATACACCATGAGAAAAGAGTACCATTTCTGGACATACATTGTTACCAATTACGAACGAACCGTGATGTACACGGGCGTGACCAATCATCTGGCGCAACGGCTCAAAGAACATTATGACAAACGTGGAAAGGAGCAAACCTTTGCAGGTCGGTATTATTGCTACAATTTGGTTTATTACGAACACAGCCAATACATTTACAATGCTATTGAGCGAGAGAAGCAAATCAAAGATATGAGTAGAGAAAAAAAATGAAGATGATCAGTGATGCCAATCCCGAATGGAAGTTTCTCAATATTGAAATTTGTGGAACTTGGCCTCCTGCATTTGCAAGCAGATTAGCAAAAGAGGAAAAGAACACTGAATGGGACTGGTGGGACGGTTTGGTGCCGCCGTTTCCGACTGAATAATTTCTTTTTTTGTCATTTTTGTCATTCAGTAGGAATCTCTATTGTGCATTCTTGTCGCTTTTGTCATTCAGTAGGAATCTCTATTGTGCATTCTTGTCGCTTTTGTCATTCAGTAAGAATCTCTATTGTGCGTTTTTGTTGCTTTTG
>JAYTUY010000077.1:0-91548 GCA_043744275.1 Saprospiraceae bacterium | reverse complement strand
AAAAAAACAAAAGTCGGGTTACTAAACCCTTCCCTAAAAATATGTACTCACTGAGGCAAATTAAAATTATCGCCCCAAACAGTTAATCTTAATGGTGCTTTCAAATTGAGGTTTTTACTATCAAATATGCGGCGCAAAGCATCCACCCTATCCACTGATTCGCGCCAAGCATCACGCGTTGTAGGGTCAGTAGCATTGAGCAAAGTATTTTTACGGATTTCCATAAATTTATCCAACCATTTAGTTTCATCGACCCCCTCAGTAGACGAGCCGCCAGCGGCTTGATTGGTGCGTTTTATCATCGCTGCCAAGCCGTCGGGGTCAGTGCCATCGCCATGCTGAATGCAGGCATCGTAGAGATTTAGAAGGCTCAAAGGGTATTTCAAACCAGCATTTTGAAAATATTTCAAAGCAGGATTGAAATAATAATCATTCACCACATCATCTTGAATTTTCTTAAAAATAGCATCATTTGCAGCCATTTTCCATGCTTTTGGCAGATTTTCTAAGCCAGATACTGAGGGGTCTGCATTGGTGCAAACTGTTTTCAAACGAGGAATAAACGTTGCCAAAGGGTTGCTCGGCACTTGTTGGGTATAGCGATTGACCACCTCTAACAAATCGCAAGTACCTGTCGTGAAGCCCGCTCGACCTGCCGTGTAGCCTCGCCCATCGTTGAGATTTTCAACATAATCATACTGAATAATAGGGTTGCTATTTTCAAAACAGCTGATGATTTGGTCAGCCAACAAGCGTTTTTCAGCAGTGAATTGTTCGGCAACATCCTGCGTCGTGGTTTCTTTTCCGCAACCACCTGAGGTAATAGTCCAAGCAGAAATTAAGGCAAGTGTCAAGCAATATTTCATATTTAAAGTCAATTTTTACTTTTAACGCATAAGCAATAAAGGTAAGTATAATCAGGAGTAATGGGTAATTATAATCATGAGTAATGGGTAATTATAATCATGAGTAATGGGTAATGAGCAATGGGTAATTATAATCATGGGCAATGGGCAATGGGTAATGGGTAATGGGTAATGGGCAATGGGTAATGGGTAATGGGCAATGGGTAATGGGCAATGGGTAATTATTACGCCCATTACCTATTACCTATTACCTATTACCTATTACCCATTACCTATTACCTATTACCTATTACCTATTACCTATTACCCATTACCTATTACCTATTACCTATTACCTATTACCTATTACCTATTACCTATTACCTATTACCCATTACCCATTACCTATCTTTATAACGTCCATAACCGTGCCCACGTCCATGTTTTTGCTTTTTATAACGATGCTCATGATGACCACAGCAATCGCGTTCGCAATAATACTCCCTTTCACGCCGCAGCCAATACCCATCTACCCAAACATCGCGGCGGTAATAATCATCCCAAACCCATCTGCCAGCGACCCAATCGTAGTCGGGACCAGGGCACGGTGGGCGCGAATCTCTGCTCTCATAATCTCTACGTCCAGAATCAAAAATGACCCGAACACGTTGAGCTGAAATGTCGTTAATTTCTAAAAAAACATGGTCGCTACCAAGCCTAAAATCAAGTTTACTTTTCTCATGAATTTCAATTTTTAATATGAATTAATTTTAATTAAATATTAAAACGAAATTAGAGAATCTGTCAACTCCACATGGTTAAGGGTAATTTAAAGTATTTTTCTATGACGTTAAAATGCGTTAAAACCGACAGTTTAAGTCAAAATCTTTAACGAATCATTAACCGAAAGGGTTTTCACTTCGTTTTTTACTAATATTGCGCTTTATTTTACTTGAATCAGGATTAGTAGGATTTGAAAGATGTTTAAGGATTCGCAAGCGATATTTACTCAATCATTAAACGTCATTTGTAACTTAACAACCCTGATTCATTAAAGATGCTCAAGGATTCGCAAGCGGAATTTACGCAATTTTTAAACATCTTTCTAATCCTACTAATCCTAATTCTATTTCAAATTCCAAATCCTAATTCAATTATGAAATACTTAATCGCTGGTTTAGGCAATATTGGCAGTGAATATGACGGCACGCGACACAACGTCGGGTTTGCAGTGGCAGACCTTTTAGCAGAAGAATTTGGCGTAAGCTTCAAATTAGACAATCAGGCATTTATGGCTGAATTTAAGCACAAAGGGCGCACCTTTATCCTCATCAAGCCCACAACTTATATGAATCTGAGTGGTAAAGCTGTTCGGCATTGGCTCACTAAGCATAATATTCCGAAAGAAAATCTATTGGTGGTCTTAGATGATTTGGCATTGCCTTTTGGAAAACAACGCCTTCGCCCTGGCGGCAACGATGGCGGTCACAATGGTTTGAAAAGTATTGATCAATCGCTCGGTGGCAATGATTATGCTCGGCTTCGGTTTGGTATCGGCAGCGAGTTTGGCAAAGGGCAACAAGTGGATTATGTCTTAGGCAAATGGTCGAAAGAAGAAAAAGCACAATTGCCCGATTTATTAAAATATGCGGCGGATACTGTCAAAGCATTTGGCACGATTGGCACTCAGTTTACGATGAATCAGTTTAATAAAAAGTGAAAAACGAAAAGTGAAAAGTGAAAAGTGCCGTTAGGCATATAATATTGGTAGAAAATTGATGAAAAATTACGTTAAATCCCGTAGGGATGGCATATTTAATGCCTAATATATCGTGGCTACGCCACTTTATAAAACATTTATGATTTTTGTCTACCAATATTGTATGCCTATCGGCATTTTAGCCTATTATTCGCTTTAATATGAATTTTTCACTTTTCACTTTTCACTAAAAAAATATATTGGTAATTAAATATTTATTTCTATATTTGCATCAGAATTTATGGCTCTCGGAAAAGAGGAGGTGTTGACACACTTCCTCTTTTGCATTGTATAACTTAACAAAACAGAAATGATAGAAAATAGAATTGAAGAATTACTGCTTGAAAAATTCAAAGAAGATGAATTCAAAGATTGTTTTTTAATTGAAATCAATATGACTTCAAAAAAAACCATTGAAATCATATTGGATGCAGACGAAGGTTTGACCCTTGAAAAATGTCAACGCATTAGTCGATATATTGAAAACTATTTGGATACAGAGTTGCCGATGGGCGATGATTATACCATTGAAGTGTCTTCGCCAGGCGTTGCGCGTCCTTTGATGTATCAGCGGCAATATCCTAAGCATATTGGGCGCACTTTGCAAATCACTTGTCATGCTGAGAAGCTCAATTTAGAGCCAAATACTGAGGGGGTGTCTCCAAATCAAGAAGGTGTTAAAATTGAAGGTAAACTATTAAGCCTTGATAATCAACAGATTACGCTTGAATTTGAAGAAATTAGAAAAGAAGGAAAAAAGAAAATTAAAGAAACCATTCAGAAAGTAATTCCGTTTGAAAAGATAAACAAAGCGTTTGTAAAATTAGCTTTTTAATAAAACATAAATTACCAACCACTTGCCCAACGGCGAGTATTAAATTGAATACCCATCATGATGAATTTAGTTGATTCGTTTTCGGACTTTAAGGCAGGGAAAAATATTGACCGCGCCGCGCTGCTGCGTGTCCTCGAAGACGTATTCCGCACATTGATTAAGAAAAAATATGGTACTGACGAAAACTTTGATGTCATCGTCAATGCCACTCGCGGTGATTTGGAATTGTGGCGCGTTCGCAGCGTTGTTCCAGACGGTGAGGTCACGGACGAACGGGCTCAAATCTCCGTGTCGGAAGCCAAACTCATTGATGAAGATTACGATATTGATGATGAATGTTATGAGCAATTGGGCTTAGAGGAGTTTGGTCGCCGAGCGATTCAAGCGGCTCGCCAGACGCTTATTTCACGCATTATGGATTTGGAAAAAGATGATATTTATAAAAAATACTCTGAGCGAGTCGGTGAATTGGTGATTGGAGAAGTCAGTCAGGTATTGAAAAAAGAAATACTCGTGCTGGATGATTTGACCAATAACGAAGTCATGTTGCCAAGAACAGAAATGATTCGCGGCGATTTCTACCGCAAAGGCGATGCAGTTCGCGGCATTATTAAGCGTGTAGAGATGAAAAATGCGACGCCTGTGATTGTCATGAGCCGCACGGACGATGAGTTTTTATCCAAATTATTGGAGCAAGAAGTTCCTGAGATAGAAGATGGCGTCATTTCCATCAAAAATATTGTCCGCATACCGGGCGAGCGCGCTAAAATAGCCGTCGAAAGTTATGACGACCGCATTGACCCAGTCGGTGCGTGTGTGGGTATGAAAGGTGCTCGGATTCACGGCATCGTCCGCGAGTTGCGCAATGAAAACATCGACATTATCAACTACACGACCAATTTGCAACTCTTTATTCAACGCGCTTTGACGCCTGCCAAAGTGAGCGGTGTAGAAGTCGATCATGAAACCAAACGCGCTTCCGTCACCCTCAAACCCGATCAAGTATCTTTGGCTATCGGCAAGGGTGGTACGAATATCAAATTAGCGAGCCGCTTGACGGGCTACGAAATTGATGTATTCCGTGAAGAAGATGAAGTAGAAATTGACGACGTGGACTTGGTCGAATTCCGCGACGAAATCGAGCCATGGATTATCGACGAATTCAAACGCATCGGTTGCGATTCTGCCCGCGATGTATTGGCTTTGAGCAAAGACGAAATCGTTCGCCGAACTGAATTGGAAGAAGAAACGGCTGCTGAGATTCTACGGATATTGGCGGCGGAATTTGAGGAGAATTAATATAGAAATATAGGCTTTGTACTGAGGGGTAGCCATTCGATTGAATGGGCTACCCCTCAGTATTTTGGGCTTTCAAATAGACTTATTACTTTTAGATGTCATTTATTTCATCTTCTGTCAGTCCTGTATATTTTTTTATTTTTTCAAGTGGTTCTCCATCTATTTTCATTTCTCTTGCTACCTCTCTTTTTGTTCTTTTCTCTGCCAACTCTACTTTTCCCCTTTCATCTTGTTCTCTCATTGCGGCATAGTCATAGGCTTCCAGTTCTTCTTTCGACCAAGCATGTTTATTAGCGTCTAAATAAGCTGCTTTCAATCCTTCATCATCTACGTTTTGAGGAATGACCTCTAAATTTTCAGCCTCTTTGATGAAAAATATCCATTTATCGGTGACTTCGACGAGTTCTATTAAAGTCATATTGAACTTTGGCAATTCAATGAAATAAAAATCCATATCTTTTATTCGACGTTCTCCATTTTCCAAATCACAGACAGCGTGATGAGATAGATATTTTTCTCCCATCGTGAAGTTGAAATCAAAAATCCCAATAAAGATGACTGGTTTGAGTTTTGTATAGTATTCGCCACTTTCAATCTGCTGCGAATACTCTTTGCTGGCATAATAAAGCAATCGTTTATCTAATCCATCAGGCTCAGCAACTTGCATCTCAATGATGTAAGATTTGCCTTTTTTATCCCTTGCCTTTACGTCTATGATTGATGCTTTCAAGTTTTTGATAATAGGGAGTTGATAAGGGTTCAGTATTTCTACGTGCTCAATGGCATCCTTATCATTCAACTTCATCACGGCATTGAGAAAAGAAATGAGAATGATTTTCTTATTTTCATTACCAAAAATCTTACGAAAGGCTATATCATTTTTTATATCTACAAATTGCATGGTTACCTTTTTTACAAAGATACAAAAGAACAAAAGAAAATACAGACAAAAAGCCTATTACTAAAGTCAAAAAATCTTTAGATATTTCTGTCAGACAATGAAAAAAGTAAAATATACTGAGGGGTAGCCATTCGTTGGGATGGGCTACCCCTCGGTATTTTATACAAATAAATATGTGTTCAATGATTTTGCAATCCTGTATAATTGGATTAAATTTGTTATAATTCTAAAACGAAAAACAGACTATGAGATACACAACATACACCTATCTATAAGATGAAAGAAATAACTGGATTGAACAAATCAAAAACACCTACCCTTGTCATCAATCATCAGCTCGACAAATATGATGATATAGTATTTTGCCCTGAAAAATTGCAAGAAGCCAATGAGACTATTGCAAAATATGGTGTGCCTGAAATCTTTGAAAGCGAATTATCGGATATAGAACAGACAAATAGCTTTTGGGTGAGTGGCGTTCTAAGGAGGGCGGATGCTGATAAAAATACTTTCTTACTTGTAATAGCCATAGAGAATCAATCTCCAACCCATTATACAGTCACCACTTTATCAGAAACTTTGAACACATTGGTAAAAGACTATTGGGGTGAGAAGATAAAAGTCCATATTCAACCCAAAGCCAAGAAAGGAAAACAAATGCAATATGAATTAATTGAAGTCAAAATATAGGGCGTTTGCCTTTTAATCGCTTAGTGCCTTGCATTGGCTTTTTGGGTGTCATTATTTCTAAAAATACTGAGGGGTAGCCATTCGTTGGGATGGGCTACCCCTCAGTATTTTTGGGCATTAGAAGAGACTGTAAGCAAAATAATCGCCTTTAAACATTTTTTTAGTTTCTGTTTTGCTAAACAAATCTATAAGACTACATTTGTTTGAAAATTTATGACTTATTAGTGAAAGCCTCAACAATCTACTTAATGAATTTAAATTTCAATACTCAACTTGCTAAAAATTATAAAAGCAATTCTCAAATTGCACGAGTTTTGACTGAATCTTGGGTAAAATATAATTCATATTGCCCTAATTGTGGTGAAAACCATTTAGAAGAATATGAAAATAATAGACCTGTTGCAGATTTTTACTGTAATAATTGTTCAGAACAATTTGAGTTAAAAAGTAAAAATGGTAATAAAGTAGGAGAAAAAATTGTTGATGGTGAATATTTCAAGATGATTGACAGAATAAACTCAGCAAACAATCCCAATTTCTTTTTTTTAAATTACAATAAGAGTAATTGGACTGTTAATAATTTTCTGATTATACCTAAACATTTCTTTGTAACTGATATTATAGATAAAAGGAAACCATTAAGTAGTACAGCTAAAAGAGCAGGATGGACAGGGTGTAATATTGACTTATCTAAAATTCCTGAAAGTGGTAGAATATTTTTAGTTAAAAATTCTGAAATTGTTAATAGAGATATAGTAAGAACAAAATGGAAAAGTACTGAGTTTTTGAAAACGAAAAAAATAGATTCAAGAGGTTGGATTTTAGATATAATGAATTGTGTAGAAAAAATACAAAATAATGTTTTTACACTTGAACAAATTTATGCTTATGAAAACCAATTAAAATTAAAATACCCCAATAACAATCATATTAAAGACAAAATACGGCAGCAATTACAATATTTAAGAGATAAGGGTTTGCTTGAATTTGTAGAACGCGGAAAATATAAAAAAATCATTTTATGAAAACATTTAAAATAGAAGTCAAGGAATTAGTTTATAAAACAATTGAGATTCAAGCAGATTCTTATGAAGAAGCTATAACAGAAGCAAGAAAACATTATGAAGATGATTTTTCAATTAACGAAAAGAAAAAATTAATTGATGAAATAATTGAGTATTTGTATAAAGATGAGGAAAGACACTATGAAGAAGAAGGAGATGAGTCTATTAATCATATTTTTCATAAATTAGTAAAATTGAAAGCATTAAATAATCCCGTTAAGGATTAAATATCGGTAGCAAAATGAGAAAACCCTTTGGCAAGAAGGATATTGTACTTTGTCTTATAGCAAATCGCAAATTAAGACAGTTACAGAGTATATTGAAAATCAAGAATTACACCACCAAAAGAAAACATTTAGGGAAGAGTATTTAGAAATGCTTCAAAAATTTGAAGAAAATCCAAAAATAGCTACACTTTATAAAGAAAAAATTAATGGATTCAATGATAAAAAGGCATTGTCATTGTTCTTGTCAGAAGAACCTCTTGTAATATATTCAAAAGATTTACTTTTCTGAACAGTCTCTCTCCAGTCTCGGAACATAGACTCAAAACACGGAACATAAACTTAAAACACGGAACATAAGCTTAAAACACGGAACATAAGCTTAAAACACGGGAACATAAACTTAAAACACGGGAACATAGACTTAAAACACGGAACATAAACTCAAAACACGGGAACATAAACTTAAAACACGGGAGCATAGACTTAAAACACGGGAACATAAAGATTTTCCTCCCAGTTTTAAAGCCTAAATCTTCGGAAATCATGCTCAATAGCCTAAATTACTGAGGGGTATTGGGATGGCAAAAGAAGATTGAGTTAACTGAATTCATTAATCAAGCGACTGCAAAGCCCAAAAAATGGCGGGCGGAAGGTGGAACAAAACCTAAGACAATATCTTGACGGTCAACACCTGCAGCCATGAATTCATCGACTACTTCGCGTTCGGTGTTGTTGCATTGCATCCATATTTTACCGTCAATAATATCGAAATGAAAGATGGGGCCGAAAGTATAATATTCGCCACGCCAACCAATTGAGAGGAGTTGGAAGCTATTGTTTTCTTTATCAATAATAACGCGGCGTTTTATGCCATCGGCAGAATAGCTGCTTGTTTCCGAATTATAGCGATTCAAAAAATCGATGATTATCTCTTGATATTTTTTTATTTTATCCATTGTACTATTTCATTTTTATGCTGATTGTAAACGACTATTTTTGCTTGAATACGGTCTAAAGATTTTTGTATAACAGGCTTTTGAAAAAATCTAAACCAAATACCTTCAGGAATAGCAAGAAAAAGAACACGGTTCGGATCATTTATTTCTAAAGCAACATAGTAATCATTAAATTGACCAACGGCTTTATGAAATTCATTGACAGTAGAAGGACCAACAAAACTTTTCACTTCAACAGCAATCTTTGTTTCTTCTTTTTCAGCAGCTATTAGAGGTTCTGCACCAAAATCAATTTCATAACCTATATCATCCACTTTCATAGGATAAGGGTCATGCGTAATAAGCCAGCCATCTTTCTTTAAGGCTTCCTTCACATTTTCATGGTAAAAGTCTTTTGCCATATTTTTTTAACAAAATTAATCATTTAATAATGAATTTTCCCTAATTTCAATTAAACGAATATTAATTCTTACAGACTATTTACTTTTAGCCTTTAAAAATATATCTTTGAAAGAAAAAATGTAAAATATTTAAATAAAAAATAATGCTATGAATCTCTATCATTTAAAACAAGCACTCAGAGAAATTAGGAATGGAAACTTCAAAATTATATTTTCTTTTCACATTCTTTTTCTGTTTTTCAACTTCATCACTACCCCCTCAGTATCAGCTCAAAAATTCACGATGGATAATGCGATTCAACGCATTATTAAGGACACCGTGCTTCGGGCAGGTCAAGCGGGCATCTGCGTGATGGATGCTCGGACGGGCGAAATGCTCGGCTCTTATAATGCCAATATGAGTTTGATTCCAGCATCGAATATGAAAATAGTGAGCACGGCGGCGGGTTTGAAAATACTCGGCAGTGATTTTACTTATAAAACTGATTTGCAATACGATGGCTATATAAAGGACTCTGTTTTGACAGGCAATATCATCATCAAAGGCTATGGCGACCCGACGTTTGGCAGTTCGATGATGGACAGCTTATTGAGTATGCAAGTTGTTTTAGATTCTATAGTGTTCAAAATCAAGGAGTTAGGTATTAATAAAATAAAAGGTAAAATCATCGGCGATGGTACAGCTTTTGAAAAAAACACTGCTACACCTACTTGGCTTTGGGAAGATTTAGGCAATTATTATGGCGCAGGACCCAGCGGTTTAAACATGAATGAAAACCTGTATGAGTTAGTTTTCGCACAAAATTCGATGGCAGGAAGCCCCCCCTCAGTAGAAGGCTTCAATCCACATGTTCCCGACTTCACAATGTATAATGAAGTGAATTCTACGGCTGGCGGCTCGGATGATGCCTATATTTATACTTCTCCATATTCGAAAGTGGGCATCGTGCGAGGAACAATTCCAGCAGGCAGCCGATATTTTAAAATTAGTGGTGCAGTGCCCGATCCACCCTATTTTGCAGCTTGGCATTTGCGTCGAACTTTGATTGAAAAAGGGATTGAAGTGGTGGATTCTGCAACCACTCAATTGTGGCTTGAACAAAAGAAATATATACTTAATCCGCGCAAAACATTCTTCACTTGGAAATCGCCTAAATTATCAAAAATAGTAGAACATGCGAATCTTGAAAGCGTGAATCTTTATTGCGAAAGCATCCTTCGCACCATCGCTTTAAAAAGTTATGGTGAAGGAATTAATGATTCAGGAACGGTTTTGATTAAGCGTTTTTGGCAATCGCAGGGCATTAATACTGAGGGGTTGTTTATGCAGGATGGTTCAGGACTTTCACCGCGCAATGGCATTACACCATTTCAAATAGCGAGTATGTTGAGAACAATATCCCTTGATAATCAATGGTTTACATCATTTTATCAGTCATTGCCCGAATCAGGATTGACTGGCACGATGAAGGGTATGTTTAAAAAATATCCTTTCGCCATTGGTAAAATTAGAGCTAAAAGCGGTACGATTACGAGAGTGCGCGCTTATAGTGGATATGCGACGACAATGGATGGACGTTTGATTGTTTTCTCTATTATCTTGAATAATTTCACGTGTTCACAGACTGAGATTCGGAAACGATTGGAGACATTTATGGCGGATTTGGTGAAATTGTGATGCCAATAATTATTTGAGTTTAAGTTCAATAATAATTTTATAACTCGACTTAAATGATTAATTTTTTCAAGTTTAAGCTGACTAATGATTTTATCTTTCGACTTAAATGACTTATTTAATTCAATTTAAGCTGAATAATAATTTTTCATTTTGACTTAAATGCTTAATTTTGTTAAATTTAAGTCGAATCATGGAAATAATTATAGGGAGAAATCAGGAAATTGAGATTTTTAAAGAAGCTCAAAATTCCAATCAATCAGAATTTATAGCCTTAACAGGAAGAAGGAGAATTGGAAAAACATTTCTCATCAATTCTTTTTTTAAAGAAGATATTTGCTTCTATATGACAGGCGTACAAAGCCAGCCTGTTAAATCACAATTACGTGCTTTTGCCAACGAATTAAGTATCAGAACAAAAAGAATTATCAGTACACCGGACGGCTGGTTAGAAGCCTTTGCCATATTGAGAGATTATGTTGAAACCGTAGAAACATCTAAAAAGAAAGTGATTTTTTTTGATGAATTGCCTTGGATTGATACACCAAAATCAGGGTTTTTACAAATTTTTGCACATTTTTGGAATTCTTGGGCTGCTTGGGAAAAAAATATTATTGTGGTAATTGCAGGCTCATCTACATCTTGGATTGTCAATAAAGTCTATAATGACACTGGCGGGCTTCACAATCGAGTAACAAAACGAATATGGCTTGAACCTTTCAAATTAGCAGAAACAGAATCTTTTTTCAGAAGTAAAAATATCACACTCACTCGTTACGAAATCACCTTGATTTATATGGCTTTCGGAGGTGTACCTTTTTATTTGAATGAAGTAAAGGTGGGGGAAAGTGCAGCACAATGTATAGAAAGGCTCTGTTTTGCAGAAGGCGGCATGTTGAAAGATGAGTTTGAGAACCTTTATACCTCCATTTTTTACAAACCAGAAGCCCATCTCCGAATTGTCAAAGCATTGGTCAAACGTCCTTATGGGATGGAGAGAATAGAACTTTTGAAGCAAGCAAAAATTGCTAATTCGGGTGGCGCAACTAAGATATTAGATGAATTGATAACCACAGGTTATGTTCAATATATGATACCTTATGGTAAAAACGCTAATAATGGAAAGTATATATTGGCAGATTTTTATTCTCGTTTTTATTTAAATTTTATTAGTAATCGGAAAATATCAAATTGGATGAGCCACATGAATAGTAATGCCTACAAAACATGGTGTGGTCTTGCTTTTGAATGGTTGTGTCATCTTCATAAAAAAGAAATCGTCAAAGCGCTTGGCATAAGTGGTATTCAAACCACAACAAGTTATCTTAATGTCAAAGACGATGCGGGCAAAATGACTGCCCAAATTGATATGCTGATAGACCGTGCCGATAATGCATTAAATTTATGCGAGATAAAATTTTCAAATGATGTCTATACACTTACCAAAACGGAAGCAGATATTATTCGTAAAAAAATATTTTATCTTCAAGGGCAACTAAAACGGCGTAAATCCATTTTCCCAATTATGATAACGACTTTTGGGTGTGAAAAAAATATGCATTATTTGGGTCTTATTACCAATCAATTGGATATGGATTGTTTGTTTTGATTTTAATAGACTTGTTGCTATAATACATACAATGGAACACTGATGTGACTGATTTATAATGCCGAAAAATGAACCTCTGGCACATATCCCGCCTTAAAAACAGCCACATAACTGAGGGGTGTCAAAACAGTCACTTCTTGGTTTTCATCAAAGGGGGAAACCTTTTTGTAGCCATTAAAAGACCATTCGTAGAGATTTTGCTGATACCATAAATAGGCTTTGTTCATATCGGTGAGTTTTATAAAAGTACCATCGGGTAAGGCGTTTAATGTTGATTTAAAAGTCTTTTGCACACCATTTTTATCCAATCTTTCTTCATGAATAATGGCGTCGATGATGTCCATTTTAGTTTTATTTGTCAAGTCATATTGCTCGCCATTGACTTTTAACCAAAGCTCTTTAAACCGCTTAAAATCTGCATGGCGGCAAAATCCACAGGGGCGATGCCCTGCTGCAAATGCTGTCGCTTCATCTAAAAAGAACAATTCTGTCCAACGATTGGGCGTCATGACGCTTCGTTGAGCATTTTTATACTTTAAAACACAGGTTATCCAATATTTAACAGCATGATTTTTAATAATTTCCTTACGCTCGTTGTGGATGACGCCTCTGTTGCCTGTCCAAGCACCGCGTTCAGGCGTAGAGATGAGGGTACTGAATGGATTAACTCGATTTTGTAAAGGCATGAGGAATAAATTAGGAATTAGGAATTAGGAGGACTGAGGGGGTATTGACATGTTAGACAGCTTCAAACAATATATCCATCGTAAAAAAATTTTGCACTAATGCGGCGGCATGTTCATTTGGCTCGAGACCGAAAGTAGTGATAAAAGTCAGATAGACAGATTTATTGGTATTGGTTATTTCTCGAAAAAGACCAATTTTGGTTCGCAATTCCTCTGCATATTGCTTGTTAATTTGAAATTTATTGATAGAAAATTTCATTTCACACAAATTAATAACCCTATCTCTGCGGTCAATCACTAAATCAACCTGCGCCTTTTGATTGCCCGAAACTCCGAGCCAAGCACTTGTTTGAGTTTGGACACCAGAAATGCCTAATGCTTTTTTAATACAATCCGTGTGGGTCAAGCAAAGTCTTTCAAAGGCGAAGCCATTCCAAGCCCGTATTTGAGGGTTGTCCAATCCATTCAACCAAGCATTTCTGTCTTCAAAACTGTGGTCAGTCATGAATTTTAAGTAAAAAATGGAAAAGAAGTCGGTTAATTGATACAAAGTATTTTTCTGAATTTTACCAAATTCGCGATACTTTCTAATAAAATTGCTTTCTTCCAATTCTTTTAAAACCTTAGTTGCACCACCACCTATAGGTAGTTTTGCTAATTTGACGAGTTCATTTCTATTTAAACCTTTTAACTTTTTTACCAATGTTTCAATCACAGCAATATGACGTTCCGATTTTTTAAACAGTGAACCGTACAAGTTTTCAAATTCATTTCGCAAAGGTGCATTGGGGCGAAAACACAAGCGGTCAATATTTTGAGTAACACTTTCTCCTGTTTCAATTTGTTCAAGATAAAAAGGTATGCCGCCAAAAGTCATATAAAGTTGAGCAATTTGATAGCGGTCAAAAACACCCGCTTTTTGCTTTAAAAAAGCTTCGGTTTCATTCAATGTGAATGGTTCTAAATTGATTCGATGCGTAATTCGATTGTGTAAACCACCTCGATTATTCAATAAATTACCAATCATCCAAGACGCCGCAGAACCACATACAACGAGCATGACATCGCTCCGCTCGCTCGCCCAACTGTTCCAAAAATGTTCAAGTGCTGATATAAAATAAGATTGTGGCGTATCAAACCAAGGTAATTCATCTATAAAAACAATTTTCCTGTCATCATCCGAACTTTCTAAACAATGAATGAGTAATTCAAATGCTTCAAACCAATTTTTTGCAGGCTTATTGGCTTCTATTGTCGGAAAATATTTCAACAAAGCTGTATGAAATTTCAGTAATTGATGTTTTAAAGTGGCATTAGCGATGCCAGTTACTTGAAAAGTTAATTGATTTTCAAGAGTTTTCCTGATTAAAAAAGTCTTTCCAACTCGTCTTCTACCATAAACGGCTACGAAAACGGATTTTTCTGCATTTTTTACTTTTTCTAATAAAGCTATTTCTTCTTTTCTACCGATAAGAATTTCTTTCATACTTAGCAAGTTTGCCACAAAGATACTTTTTTTTGACTTATGGACAAATGGCTATGAGCAAACTGTCCAAAAGTACATAAAAAAATGACTTGTGGACAATTTGCTCTAATAAACCAATTTCAAACGAGTTCAAAAATAATGATTTATCTTAAAGGAGAATGAGTATTAAGTTAAAATATCAAATTTGAAACTTATCTTTGAAAAATATTTAATAGCTTCGTTGAGTTATTAAAATTATGACAATCTGACAAATCCTACATTCCATTTCAATCTGTTATTAATTAAGTATGAAATATATTGTCCAATTCATTTTTATCCTTGCTATACTTTTCACAGCGGTCGCTTGTAATCAAAATCGTGAAAAACCAGGAGGTTATCAAGGTGGTGATCAAAAGCAATCGAGTAAAAACAACGGCTTCAATGACCTCGTAGCCGATTATGAAAGTAAAGACCGTCTCATTTGGCAAAAGCCCGATATGGTCATCACGCGCCTTGGCGATTTGAGTACTCAGACGGTTGTAGATTTGGGTGCAGGTACGGGTTTCTTCGCTTTCCGCATGGTCAACCAAGCTAAAAAGGTGCTTGCTTTGGATATTGACCGCCGCTTCATCACTTTTATGGATAGTGCGAAAACGGAGCTATCCCCTCAGTTGCGCGAGCGTTTTGAAACGCGACTTGTGGATACCGACAATCCCAGACTCAAATCTGCAGAAGCCAATGCTGTTATCATAGTCAATACCTATATGTACATACAAAACCGAGTGGATTATATGAAATTACTGCGGGCGGGCATCGCAAAGGGCGGCAAAGTTTTGATAGTCGATTATAAGGAAAAAAATATTCCTGTCGGTCCGCCTGTGAGCATTAAAGTACCCCTCAGTGTCGTAGAAAAAGAACTGAAACAAGCGGGCTTCAAGCAAATCGTTTCTGATGATACCTCTTTGGATTATCAGTATATTATTACGGCTGTTAATGAATAATTTTAGTGATGAGTGATGAGTGATGAGTTGTGCACCAGAGGTGCATAATGTAGGTAGAAAATGGTTATAATTTTGTTGGCATCATTTTAAATATTTAGATTTATTATTAAAATTTTAAACTATAAAACCAAGCATGAAAAATCGATTTATAATCACAACTACTTGTATTCTTTTTTTCTTTTCTTTCCATCTTTCATCTCAATCTTTAGAAGGCGATTTTGCTACCAATCGCTTGATTGTTAAATTAAAAGAAAGCTATCAAACGGCTCTTCAAACAAGGGAAAGTACCTCCCTTAATTCATTTGGCATAGCGGACATTGACCGATTGAATGCTGATTTGGGTTTCGATAAAATGACCTTAATTAAAGGTGGTGGTGAAGTTAGAAGCATTATTTTGGAATTTAAAAAGCCAATTGATATTAGGAAAGCGGTATCTGATTATCTCAAAACAGGCAAATTTGATTACGTCGAGCCTGATTTTATTGGGCATGGAGCTGGCATGGAGGCTTGTCCGCCAGAATCGACGCCCAACGATGGCACATTTAATCGTCAATGGGGTTTGAAAAATGATGGCTCTTTTACGCTCGGAACAGTCGTGGCAGGGAATGACATCAAAGCTGTTGACGCTTGGAACATCACCACGGGCAACCCCTCAGTAATTGTCTGCATTTTGGACTCTGGTTGTAAGCTCGACCATCCTGAAGTAGTAGGGCGCATTTGGCAAAATACAAAGGAGATTGCTAACAACGGACTGGATGACGATGGCAATGGTAAAATAGACGATAGTCAAGGTTGGGACTTCGCCAATAGCGACAATAATCCATCAGATGATCATGGGCATGGCTCGAATGTTACGGGCATTGTCGGTGCAACAGGTAACAATACGATAGGCGTTGCAGGCATGGATTGGCAATGTAAGTTGATGATAATCAAGGGCTTGAATAGCGGCAATTCAGGTTTTTATTCATGGTGGGAATCAGGCATCTATTATGCTGTGGACAACGGTGCAAAAGTGATAAATATGTCGCTTGTTGGGGCTTCTAACTCTGCATCGCTTGAAGCGGCAGTCAATTATGCTTGGAATAAAGGCGTTATCGTAGTCGCTTGTATGGGCAATGAAAACGATGGCGCACCACATTTCCCAGCGGGATTTAGCAATCTCATCGCTGTTGGTTCTGTTAATCCTGATGGCAAACGCACTGAACCTTTCTTTTGGAGTTCGACGAGTGGCAGCAATTATGGTAGCAACATCGACGTTTGTGCGCCTGGCAATTATATTTATGGGTTGGCTTTTAATTCAAACACCAGTTACGGTACGTATTGGGGCGGCACTTCTCAAGCGACGCCTCATGCAGCGGGTTTGGCTTCTTTGATGCTTGCTAAAAATAAAACATTGACACCTTTTCAAATCAAAGACTTTATGCAAAAAGGCTGCGACGACCAAACAGGCGATGCGACCCAAGACATCAAGGGCTACGATAATTACTACGGTTGGGGCAGGATTAATGCTAAAAAAACGCTCGACCTTGTGCCCGCTGGCACGGCTGTCAAGGATTTGAATGATGAGTCTGCTGCTTTGCAAGTCTTTCCAAACCCTACGAATGCTGTTTTTACGCTTTCAACTACTCAAATACTGAGGGGGGTAGTTGATATAGAAATTAGCAATGTTGCAGGTCAAATTATTTATAAAAAATCTGTGCAAAGCATTGGTAATCAATTACTTATGGATATTGATATGAGTGCTCAACCAAAAGGCATTTATTTTCTTCATGTAAAAAATGAAGCAGTTTTTATGAATAAAAAGATTGTTAAACAGTAGATTTCAGATTTCAGATTTCAGATTTCAGATTTCAGATTTCAGATTTCAGATTCCAGATTCCAAAATAGGAATTTGAAATTTGGAATCTGGAATGGAATCTGAAATGGAATCTGAAATATTAATAAATAGTTAAAAAGGGTCAAGGTTTTGTTAAGCCTTGACCTTTTGCTGTTTATGCCTGTAACCATTCACAAAATTAAATAGTCTCTTGATTATAACAAAAAAATACGATTATCCATAGGGGTAAAAACAGTCGAAAATGTCTTCCATTTAGACAATAAAATTATCCACTTGAATAATTTTAATACAAAATTGGGCATTCAATTCTTTTTTAAACTCTTAAAATCATATTCAATTATGAAAAAGTTAATCATCCTTGCAACATTCGCACTCTGTGCAACAAGTATTTTCGCTCAACGGGAAGAAACTGTTATTGGCGATTCAGGTTTGGGATTCAGTGGCGCATGGGGCGGCTGGTCTTATAATTATGGAAAATTCAACAAAGACCAATCAGGCGCATACAATGGGGGAATATGGGCTTTAGAATTTGGCAAAAAACTCTATGTCGGCGGTTTGCATTATCAAATTAATAACCAACGACTGAACACCAATGCTTTATTTACTATGAAGTCCAACAACTTACTCATTGGATATACGCCTATTTCTTACAAAGCCATTCACCCTATTATTTCAGTGGCTTTGGGTTCAAGTAAAATTAAAGCATCCGATGAAGCAACGGAAGACCGTGTATTTGCTATCCACCCACAAGCTGGTTTTGAAATCAATGTTGCCCGCTGGTGTCATGTGGATGCCCAAATTGGTTATCGCATCGTGAGCGATTCCAATTTTGCAAAATATAAAAATGAAGACTTTTCAGGCTTATATGGTCAAGTGAATCTCAAATTCGGCTTCTCTTGGGGAAGGTATAAGAAGAGTGAAAAGTGAAAAACGAAAAGTGAAAAGTGAAGAGTGAAAAACGAAAAACGAAAAACGAAAAACGAAAAGTGAAAAATACTGAGGGGTATTTTTCACTTTTCATTTTTCACTCTTCACTAATTGCTATTGAATAACCTTTTTCCGATTGTCTGCTACTTCTTCAGTGCATTTCACGACGGTGATACTGATGACATTGGAGACAACGCCAGCGCATTTATTGGGTTCTTCTTTTTTGGCTTTAAAATAAGCCGTCATTTTTACAAAATCCCATTTGATAGTTGGAAATGGTTGAGCAGTTAGGGAGGTGGTGGTGTAGCTAAAAAATGCCAAAGCGATGCTCAGGCGAATTAATTTTTTCATGATTGTTCATAGATGTTTGTTTAAAATATGTTTGTTTTCTTCCTAATCTTTCAAAGTTAAAGGCTTTTTTCTTAAAAGTCAAACTTTTTATAGTGAAAAGATAATAGTGAATAGTGAAAAGATAATAGTGAATAGTGAAAAGATAATAGTGAATAGTGAAAAATGAATAGTGAAAAGTGAATAGTGAATAGTACCCCTCAGTATTTTCACTTTTCACTTTTCACTTTTCACTAATTTGAGTTTCCGCTTTGCACTTTAGCAAAAAGGTGTTTGAATTTTAAAAATTGTTTTTCATACAATTCATAACTTGCCGTTGAGAGGATAAGGGTAAAAATGAAAGTGACACCATAATATATAGCGTTGGATAAGAAATCGTCGAGTTGCGGATTGAATGCGCGCGCAATGTGAAAGCCGATGATGATAGCCACATTGTGCCACATATATATTGAGTAAGAAATTTTTCCTAAATAATCCAATACTTTGTTTTCAAGATTCATCAAACTCTTAGGATTTGCCGCCAAATTCAAGATAATAATGAGGAATAAAACAGAGTAAAATTCATGAGTGATGTAGGGTATCTCCACGCCCAAAAGCATCATAGCCAGCACCACCACGAGAGTCAGAATCTGAGTCAATGGCGCATAAATCGGGCGTAAAATCCGCATATCCAATTTGTATAAATAGTAGGCACCGATGCCGCCAATTGCCATACAGCCAATTCTAAGCATGGCTAAATATCGGTAAGCAAATGAAATCAATTTATTAGAAGTGGAGGCACTGCTCATATCCTCTGAATGGTCAGCAAAGTGGCTTAAAACGTTGGTAATCAAGAACAAACCAATAACGATTGTTAATAATACACGCAGATAGTTCTCAGATTTTTTAACAATCCAGGGCCATATCAAATAGAATTGCTCCTCGATGCCGATGCTCCAAGTTTGGGCAATGAAAGGCATATAAGCATAAAGATTAGACACCACATTCGGGAAAAGAATAAAATAGAAAAATGCCTTGATGCCGAAGCGATATTGTACCCCCTCAGTATAAACTGGTATTTTGAAGAAATCGATGTGCGGTAATACGAACAGCCCTAAAATAATGATGAGATAATAGAGGGGCCAAATCCTCAGAACCCTCCTGATATAAAACTCCTTGACGAAGACCGTCCCGAAGCGTTCCTTTTCAGCCAATAATAAATAAGTGATGAGAAAACCACTCAAAGTAAAAAAGAGTGTCACACCCAATTCGCCCACAATTTTGATAAAATGCCATTTGAAAAATAGACTGGGCAATCCAAAAAACAATTTTATTTGCTCTAAATGATGCACAATCACGACGAATGCAGCAATGAATCGAAGACCGTTGAGACTTGGGAAATATACTTTAGCAGGTGTTCCGCTCATGGATATGGGTGTTGGCTCGTTAGAACTCGTTAGAATTTGTTTAAAGTTTTAAATCGGGCATATTAAATTTCGGGCAAATTTACATCAAACATTTGTTTTAGACAAATTCAATAATTAATTGATGTTTTGTCTGAAATTAATTTCCAAAACTAAAAAAATAGTAGTCGAAATATAGGAAGGAAACTGGTTTTAAATTCCTCTATAACATTAAAATGGTTATTTGAACATCGTAATACTGAGGGGGTCAATAGAAAGTACAAATGATTGCTATGTATTTGATTTTCAATGGTTTAACATTGGTAAATGATAGGCTTAAACTGCAAATTATAAAAATCCATTGGTTTAATTTTGTAAATAAAAAGATTTGAAAACTATCTTTTTAAAAAATAGTTCATGGGGAAATTATAATTTTATTTACATTTGTCGAAGCTTCTTGTCATTTAGACGAAAAGCATTTTGTATCAAATTTTTATCATAAATTCTTTCATTAGCAAAAAACTGACTCGTATGAAAAAATTCTTACTCAAGGGCGTATTGTTTGCGTTCTTAATGCTTGCCAGCATGTCTGCTTGGGCACAAGCTTCTTTAAAAGGTACGGTAAAAGATAACAAAGGCGAAGGCTTGCCAGGCGTATCTATTGTTCAGGTCGGTACTAACAAAGGTACAGTGACGGATGATAAGGGCAATTTCTCGCTTCCGCTACCTAAAGGTACTAATCAAATTAGTTTCTCATTTATCGGTTATGCTACTATGGTTAAAAGCGTTACGATGGGTGATAGTGATTCAATGTTGGATGTCATTATGGATGATTCAGCAACTGAATTGGGTGAAGTAGTTATCTCAACAGGTAGCCGCAATGTTCAAAGAACAATTACGGATTCACCGACTCCGATTGACATTATTGGGTCAAAAGATTTGATGTCAACAGGTCAACCGTCGTTTGACAAGGCTTTGCAATACAGAGTGCCGAGCTTCAATACGGTTAATACTCCTGTAAATGATGCGACTACCCTACTCGACCCTTGGGAAATTCGGAACATGGGACCAAGCCGTACTTTGATTTTAATCAATGGTAAGCGTAAAAATTTAAGCTCACTTCTTTATGTACAGTTTTCTCCAGGTCGTGGTGAAACAGGTGTGGATTTATCAGCCATTCCAACCGAGGCTATCAAGCGCGTTGAAATCTTACGTGACGGTGCTTCTGCTCAATATGGTTCAGATGCGATTGCTGGTGTCATGAACATTATTTTGAAAGATAAATATGACTATTCATCATTGACAATCAATGCAGGTTCAACCTTTGCAAAAGGAAATGCTGTTTCTACTAAAATACCCGGTGGTGGCACTGGTAGCAACTATGGCGTTGCTCTCAACAGTGGTTCAAACATTGGAAAAGGTGGTTTTCTTAATTATACAATTGCTTTAAATCAGGCTAATCCAACAGTTCGTTCTGGTATTGTTGATGTACCGACTGAAATTGCTACATTTGGCGATGGCAAAGGCGGTGCACAAGACCAATTGATTAAAACCTATTTGAAAGATTATCCAACAGCCAATAATATCAATGGTACAGGTGAAATCAGTTCAGCTAAGTTTTTGATGAATGTAGGGCTTCCATTGGGTGAAACAGGTCAATTTTATGCCAATGCGGCTTATGTCATCAAAAAAGTAAGCAGCTATGCCAACTTCCGTGCTCCATATTGGAGACAAGATCGCGGTTTGTTGCACAGGTCAACAGATAATGGTGGTAAAAACTATATCACAAAAGAAACTTTGGCATTTTCTACAGACCCTGTTGATTTGTACAAGGGTTATATTGGCTATGTCCCAACTTTTGAAGGAGATTTGAATGACTATAATGCTACAATTGGAGCAAAAAACAACCTTAATGGTTGGAATACAGATTTAAGTTTAACCCTCGGTAGCAATAAACAAACTTACACAGTTGATAATACTGTCAATCGTGGCTTCGGTTTCTCAAGCCCTACAAGATTCAAACCGGGTGGATTTGGATTCAATCATGTTGTCAGTAACTTGGATATTTCAAAACCAATTACAGACCAATTCAATATTGCCTTTGGTGCGGAAGCTCGTTCTGAGACTTATACTATTTTTGCAGGTGATACAGCTTCTTACAGAGGACAAGGTTCAAACTCATTCCCAGGTATAGATGCGGTGAATGCAGGCTCAAACTCACGCTTCAATATTGGTGGTTACCTTGATTTGAGCTACGATATCAGTAAAGATTTCTTGATAAACGGTACAGTGCGGACTGAAAAATACAGTGACTTCGGTAAAGCCAATGTTTGGAAAGTTTCATCTCGTTACAAATTGGCTGATGACAAGGTAGTACTGAGGGGGTCTGTTTCAACAGGTTTCCGCGCACCGAGTTTGCATCAAATTTATGCACAATCTGTACAAGCGTCTTTTGTAGGCGGTTTCATTCAGTTGTCAGGTTTGTTTAACAACAGAAGCCAACAAGCGAAAGCATTGGGTATTCCAAAACTTACACCTGAAAAATCGACTAATACAACATTCGGTATTGGTTTTAATCCAAACAAAAACTTTAGTGTTTCTTTGGATTATTTCGGTATCAATGTTAAAGACCGTATAGTGTATAGTTCATCTATTACAACAGATGATAGAAAATTAGCTGTACCGACAACTGAATTGGGTAGAATATTGAAAGGAACAGCTGTTGGTAAAGATAATTTTGATTTGAGTAGTGTTCAATTCTTTGTAAATGGTATTGAAACCAATACAAATGGTTTAGATTATGTACTATCGTACAGAAATATCGAATTGGGCAATGGGAAATTGGCTTTAAATCTTGCTGGTAATTTCATCTTAAAAAATGAAATCGTGGGTGCACCTACTGAACCTTCTCCAATTAAATCGGCTGGTTCAAGTATCTTGAATTCACAGATTCGCTCACTTTTGACTGAAAGCCGTCCAAAATATAAATCTATCTTAGGATTGGATTATACAGTTGGCAAATTCAATATCAATTTGAACAATACTTTATTTGGCTCAACATCTTTCCGAGATTTAGATAATGGTGGAGGTGATATGGAATTTATCAAAGCTGTTTTCAAACCAGCTGTAGTCACTGATTTAAGCCTTGGATATGCTTTCTCTGATAAAGTATCATTAGCTATCAATGTCAACAATCTTTTAGGTGTATTGCCTAAGTGGGATTTAGAATTTAATGCTATTAATCCAGGTAAAGATGCAGCAGGCGAAGCAGCAGCTAAAAAAACATTGGCGGATCCAGCAGCTAAATCGTTACTGAGAGGCTTTTTAGGCTTCAGCGGTCGTTATGACATTTTAGGTTATAATGGTTCTCAATTCAGCCAGTTAGGCCGTATTTTCAATACGCAATTGACTATCAAGTTCTAATAAAAAATAAGGACTTTTAATTCAAATAACGATAAATAACAATAGTACGGCTGCTCGATATACTTCGGGCAGCCGTTTTTTTAGGAAATACTGAGGGGGTATCTGTTATTTTGATAGTTAAAAAAATCGCTTGATTAATTTGAATTATCTTCAAAAAAAACTATCTTTGAATAAAATATAAATAACATGGTAGCTACTTATGCGCCTGAAGCGCTTTCCGATTACGAAATTGAAAGAGGAAAACCGATGCCTGATAAAAATCATTCAATCATTCAAAGCAATTTGCTTTTTTCGCTCCGAGTTAGCCAGCGTGAGCGTTTCACCATTTTACCTGAAATCAACCTCAGCTTGCCGACCCGCAAGCGTGTGCCCGATTTAGCCATCTATCCACCCCTCAGTTTCGACCCTGCCAATAATGATATCCAAATGACTCAACTGCCTTTATGCGCCGTAGAAATTTTATCAGAAATGCAAAATTTGAATGAATTAATGGCAAAATGCGGCGAATATTTCAGTGCTGGCATTCCTTCTTATTGGTTAGTGTTGCCTACGCTTCGAAGCATTTACGTTTTTCATAGCTTGGATGATTACAAAGTTTTTTCACATAAAGACCGTTTAGTAGATGCTGTATTGAATGTAGAACTTGATTTAGGGGAAATTTTTAAATAAATTTTATAAAAATTATAAAAAAACGGCTGCTCGATATAATTCGGGCAGCCGTTTTTTTTAGAAAATACTGAGGGGGTGTGATTTAAAAAGGTCTTTTACTGGGGTCTTGTCGAGTATCAAAAAAATAAGAAATAATTAAAGTTTTGCCATCAACACGATAAAACATTTGATAGTGTTTTGCGAAATTGATATAACGTACAGACTTTGTTTTGCTAACTTTAGGTCCGATATAAGGTTGTTGTTCTAACCTATCAATTTTATCATATACAATTTTAGCAAAATCATGAGCAACTTGGTATGAGAATTTTTCATGAAGATAAAAAACAATTCTATCAAATGATTTATCAGCCGTTTTTCGCCAAATTATTTTTTTAACCATTTTTCATGTTTTTTTTTCATATCATCATGAGAAATAAACTCGTCTGAAGAATAACTTTCTTCAAATGCTTTTTCAAGTTCTACTCGTTGTTCAGGTGTGTAACGACTCCAAAAGATAGATTCATCCTCTTCTTTTTCGTCCTCAAAAATATCTTTCACCGCTTCCACAAAACGCAACAATTGAGAACGGTCTTGAGCGCGTTCAATCATACTCAATAAATACCCTTTTAATTCTAATTCGTTGTAAGAGGAAATCTTTTTAGCTGTGCTATTCATCTCAAGTGAATTTTAGTTTTAAAAAAAAATAAATCTCTACAAATTTACTGAGATTTTCTAATAAAATCCTATTTTCTTTGAAATTGAAAATGCTTTATAAATGATGTTAATGACTTAAAGAGCTTCTACAACGCAATAAAATGACTGCCATGTATAAGATTCTTTATCAACAAATGCTTTGACTTTTAAATTAAATAGCGATAAAAACACCGTTAATTCCTCTTTCGTAAAAGCTCGCAAAATTGTTTTATCATCGCCTATTTTTTCAAAATCATTCCCTTGTTTTTGAAAATATGTCGTAGCCCAATCCCATGTAAAACCTGTTTCGAGATTCATTTTATTGGTTGCCTTTCTTTTGTATTCCATTTGTTTTGTTTTAATTTCAAGCATTTCTTCTTGAATTTTATCAAAATTTGAAAATAAATCAACAGCATCAATGGCATCAAAAATCAGTAAACCACCTGATTTTAAAACCTTAGAAATACAGCCAAAAGTTTGAATCACATCCTTATTTTTAATCAAATAGCTAATCGTCCGACCTGTCATCAAAACAGCATCAAATTTTTCTGCAATATTGAACTGGCGTATATCGCTTTCAATAAAAATGGCATCGGGGACACGAGCTTGTGCAAGGGCGAGCATGTTGGCACTCATATCCATACCTGTATAGGCGTAGCCGTTGGAGCAAAATTTCAGAGCCAAATGCCCCGTTCCACAGCCTAATTCTAAAATTTCATGGGCATTATGAGCTTGTAAATGACTATCGTAGAAGGAAAAATCTTTGTTGTAATCGAAAAGTTGTTGATATATTTCATCATAAATAATTGCCCAATCAGTGTATAATTTGTTCATATTGGAAATTTTTTATGTTATTAAGAAATATTCGGAGGAATGACCCAATTGGCAATCTCAACCATTTTCAGCCTAACCTCTTCATCTTTTTCACCAATTATTATGCTATGAGAACGGTTGTTAGGAGTTCCACTTATTTCTGGATTATTGAAAATAGGATCATGATTTACTTGCTGATTATGTTCTTCACCCCTTAAAATGCCAGTTATAAATTCAACAATGCCGAAGATATTTGGATTTTTAAACTCAGTTGTACCTGCTCTAAATTGTTGTCCAATCCTATCTTTAGTATCTTGAGGAGTTGAATATTTCTCCCAATCGCATGAAAGATTATCGCCTTGTTTAGGCGTATTGTGAAAAGCCGCCGCACGTGGTTTTCCCGTTTTAGAGTTGACATTTGCAATTGAGTGAATAAAGCAATATACTCTATCCGAATCAGGTATAGTTTCGATTTCCCAAATAGTAGAATCCATAAATTATTGACGGAGTTTTAGCATCCAAGCAGCGAAAAAAGGCTCTACTGCATGAACAGATACGCTGCCTTTTATTGGATTAATATTGTTGTAATGGTCGCCATAAAAATAGGCATTTTGAGTATCTCGAATATTAACTAACAACTGAACTTTAGCCGTGTGCCATTCCAAGTCAATTGACCCGTTTTTCACAGGATTAATAGAAGGTATTTCGACGACAACTTTATATTTTTTAAAAATAAACAACGCATAATTTTGTAAAAAACGAGTAGCCGTTTCATATATAATCGGTGAAATTGGCAAAGCACCATTTTCATCCCAATTTTCAGTTAGCTTTAAAATATCTTTTGAGGCTTCAATTTCCTGCATAAGGAATTCTAAGCCCTTAGGGACATTCAATTTTGTCGGAAATTTTTCTATGATATCGTTCATTTTAATAAATTTTTTCTTCCATTATTTTATACAAAATTAAAAGCCTTTTCCAAAGAAAACGAATTTATTTTTTGGACAATTATCCTCTAAACAAAAATACTGAGACGGCATGACACCCCCTCAGTATTTCGGCAAATTAGTATGAAAAACTTTAATTATGCAAATTTTAAGCCATTTGTTTTAATGGTCGTAGCTCACCACCCTTGAAACCTTCCATATACCTTCTTTTTTCTGCCAAATCATCAGAAATTTGAATGTTCCACAGTCATTTTTACCATTTTCCCAATGGCAAAACGTGTGTTTACCAATATGAATAGCCCCAAAATCTTTAATCGGATGCACTTCAAGGCTACCTTGAACGAGGTCTCTCCGAATCGGCGTATTGAGGCTTTTATAGCGGTCAAATATGGCTTTAAAGTTCGTGATAACCGTTTGATATGACAATAAACCGCCATTATCTTGATACCATTCAAGGTCTTCTGTAAACAACGTTTTTATCTTTTCGATATTCTGCGTGTTGTAAGCCTCGAATAGAATGCTATCCATTTGAGCGATTTCATTGTACAATGCTTTAGTTGAAATCGAATCGCTTTTAGATTGAGCTGTTAAGCTGTTCCCTAATATTGAAAACATTCCTAAAAGCAGTATTTGCTTGATTGAAAAGATTTTAAATGTCATAATTTTATTTTTTAAATACCGATATTATGCACCTCTGGCGCATTGTACATAATGTCAATATTGGGCTTGTTTTAATGTGCTGTAATGTGCTGTAATGTGCTGTAATGTGATGGGAACGCAGATGACGCGGATTAAGCTGATTTTCACGGATTTTTTCCATTCAAATCTAAAAAAATCTGCGCTTATCAGCTTAATCCGTGTCATCCGCGTTCCCATAGCAACAAGTCTATTATTTCTACCCATTTTTCTGAATCCTATTTTTCTCATCATCTGCTCCCCCACTTCTCCTGCGAGCTTGTTGTACTTTCTGATTGCCAAAACGATAACTGGCTGTCAAGCGCACTTGCTGGCTTTCAAAACGGCTGCCCACTTTTATATCTAAATTTTGATATTTTTGACTGCCACTAAACTTTTGAGTTCTGAAGATATCTTGAGCATTCAAGCGCAAAGTGAGCTTTTTATCCAATAATTGCTTGGAAATGCCTGCATTGATGGCATACATGGGCTCTCCAATAAATAGCCCTTGAGAAGCTCTCGACACATACCAACCACTCAATTCTGCCGACCAATCCTTTGGCAATGTGAAGCGATTTTGAATATTGAGGTTCAAAACAGGGATTTTTAAATCCAATTGAGAGCCTAAAAACTCGCCTTGATAGCGGTTGACAAAGAAGTTCGCACTGGCATTCACATTCCACCATTTTTTAATAGGCACTGGCATATTTAAGTTGAAACCATAATTTTGAAGCGTGGCAACATTTTGTTTGGTTACAAAAGATTGCTTCAAAGCATCATCTTGTTTCACCGTAAAAGTGATGGCATCAGTGGTTTTTGAATAATTTCCACCAATCGTCATAGCTCCCATAAAAGTATAACTGAGGTCAAAGTTGTTGGAATACTGAGGGGTCAAGTTCGGGTTGCCTTGCTCGTAAGTATATTTATCCAAAAACTCACGAAAAGGATTCAAATCTTCATAATTCGGACGGTCAATACGGCGGCTGTAAGAGACTCTCACTGCATGTTTATCCTTCGCACCCCATTTTTTCATAATAAAAGCCGTCGGAAAAAGATCAGTATAGTGGCGTGTGAAACTCGTATCGGTCGTCACTTGATTGCCCTTTATATTCGTATTTTCAGCTCTTAAACCAACTTGATAGCTGATACCGCCTTTCAATTCATGATTCAAACTGGCATATACGGCATTTATATTTTCATCATATTGAAAATCATTTGTAATGTTCATATCTAACGTGCGTGTGCCACCATCGATGTTATAAAATTTTATATCATTGCCCGAATTGACATAACTTGACTTCGCACCTGCCTCAAATTTGGCTTTTTTACTGAGGGGGTGCGTATAATCGACCTTGGCAGATTTTATATCAAACTTGCGCGTAATATTGTTTTGTTGAAGGGCATTAGCTTCACCTGTTGAAGAGACATCAAAATTTTGTTGATTGTCTGTATCAAATGAATAGCTATCGGCATCAAATGTCATTTCACGACCTGTTGAATCGAAAGTATGTTTGATATTGAAATTGGCGGATACCTCATTCCATTTATCCTCTTCCATCGTTCTGGTATGTACCTCCGAGCGGATAGTGCCATTGGGTGCATAGATAGTGGTGATATTATCTTTTGAAAACCCTTTGATTTTGTTATTTCTATTGCCAAAATTGCCTGAAAATAAGACGCCAACGGTTGTTTTATTGGAAATATTATAATCAACGCCACCTCGCCAAGCTTGTGAAATATACGGATTAAGATTATAAGCATGTTGCACAAACGAATCAGTGACTGCTCCCTTGCCATTATCGGCGCGGAAAAGTCGTGAAATATCATTTGTATTAAAATTCACTCGATTATTGAAATTATATGAACCAAACACATTCCATTTGGCATATCTGTAATTGAGGTTCAAGCTGTTGAAATTTTTGTAGTAAACACCTTGTCCATACGTGCTTGACACTTGACCATTTAAGCCATACAATTGGTTTTTTTTCATCACAATATTGATGATACCAGCATTGCCCGCCGCATCATATTTTGAAGATGGATTGGTGATGATTTCCACTTTTTGAATCATATTGGCAGTGGTGTTGCGGAGCAAATTGGCTAACTGGTCTTGAGAGAGTTGCGAAGGCTTACCATCCACCATGACGCGCACATTGTCCTTACCCCTCAGTGTAATTTTGCCTTCGTTGTCAACAATCACGCCTGGTGCTTTTTCAAGCACTTCCAAAGCCGTTGAACCTGCTGAAACGATGCTGTTTTCAACGTTTACAACAGTCTTATCAATCTGATGTTCGATAAATGGTTTTTGAGCAGAAATAGTCACAGCCTCAAGTGTTTTGACATCATCAGTCAACTTTAAATCATTGACAGTCAATGAATTATCTAAAATACTGCGGGGAGTCGAATAGATTTTTTTCAAGCCGACTTGCGAAGCCATCACGATGTACGAACCATTTTTCAAGGCTGTAAAATCGTATTTTCCGCTGGCATCGCTGAGTGCCCCTTTCACTAAAAGGGAATCTTTGGCGCGGTGCAAAGTGACAGTAACATACTCTAAAGGCTGTCCCGATTGGTCAATAATGCGACCTGAAAGAGTGCCTTGTGCAAATAAGTGAAGTGTCAATAGGCTGATGGCGATAAACGTGCAAAGTTTTTTCATGACAAAAGTTAGGTGATTAATTTAAAAAAATAGGCATTGTTTTCATTTGGTAGATGATGTTTAGTATGATGGATTTTGATAGATTTTGGTTACATTTTCTTTTATTTTAACTGATAAATGACTGATTTTAGAAGACTAATGCTTTGATTTTTTCGATAAAATAATGCTATTCACATAAGCAATATTCTATCAAAATGAGGAGTGGGTTTATCAAATAACCTTTCATACTTTTTATTTTTAAGATGGTGAAAATTGTTTTTTCAGTAATATTTAATGCAAAGATAACTTTAATGACAGGTATTATGCAATACATGGTACTTGGTTATTCGATTAATGCTGTGTAATTGACTACATAGAAGACTTTTTTTTAGACAAATACTTTATTTTGAAATAAAATACTGAGGGGTCATTTTTTTATACAAAACTTTCATCTGAATTTCATAGCTTCACCACGTTATTCAAATCAAATTATTCTATTCTAAAATCATAAATAATCATTATGAAAAGACGGACATTTCTGTATGAATCCTCCAAACTCGCAGGCGGTGCAGCCTTAGCCAGTATGCTCCCCACTTCTCGAATATTCGGCAAAACCAGCTTTGTAGCTCCGAGCGATAAAATTCGCATCGGTGCCATCGGCGTCAAAGGCATGGGCAGTTCGCTGATAAAATCCATGATGAAAAAACCTGAAATCGAAATCGTAGCCCTTTGCGATGTCGATCAAAAGGTTTTGGACGATAGAAACCGTGAAATCAATAAAGCAACGGGTAAAACAGTGCCCACTCATGGCGATTTCAGAAAATTATTGGACAATAAAGACATCGACGCTGTCCTCATCGCCACGCCTGATCATTGGCACGCGCTCCCGATGATTTATGCTTGCCAAGCAGGAAAGGATGTGTATGTTGAAAAGCCTGTGGGCAGAACCATTGAGGAATGCAATGTCATGCTCGCGGCGGCGCGTAAATACAATCGAGTAGTGCAAGTTGGGCAATGGCAACGCAGCGATAAACATTGGCAAGATGCGATTGACTTCGTTTGGTCGGGCAAATTGGGTAAAATACGAGTCGTCAAATCGTGGGCGTATCAAGGGTGGATGAAAACGATACCGCCAAAGCCTGATTCGATGCCGCCAGCTGGTGTTGACTATAATATGTGGCTCGGTCCTGCACCTAAACGGGCTTTTAATGAAAATCGTTTTCACTTCAATTTCCGTTGGTATTGGGATTATGCAGGCGGTTTGATGACCGATTGGGGTGTTCACATCATAGATATGGCGTTGCATGGCATGAAAGCACAAGGACCGAAATCTGTTATGGCATCAGGCGGGCAGTTTGTCGGCTCTCAAAATGCGATGGAAACGCCCGATACTTTGCAAGCCATTTATGAATTCAACGATTACACCATGATTTGGGAACATGCGAACGGCATTGATGGCGGACCTTATGGACGCGATCATGGCGTGGCATTTATCGGCAATAATGGGACGCTTGTGGTGGACAGAAGCGGTTGGGAAGTGATTCCTGAAAAGGATAGGCAATCTTATAACGATACCAAAGGTTTCCGCATGGAAGCTGTGCCGTTTACAAAAGGATTAGGCAATGGCTTAGATTATCATACTCAAAACTTTTTGGATTGTATGAAAACAAGAGCCAAACCGAATTGCGATATTGCTATTGCTCAAAATACGGCGTTGAATGCTTCGTTGGGCAATATTGCTTTCAGAGTGAATCGTAAAATCTTTTGGGATGCGGGCAAACAGCAAATTGTGAATGATAAAGAGGCGAATAAACTCACTAAAGCCAATTATCAAAATGGGTGGTCGTTGCCTAAGATTTGAGTTATTTTACAACTCTAAACTTTTACATTTTACATTTAAAATTTTAGATTTTACGGTTTTACCCCCTCAGTATTTTGCATAAAAAAAGGACGAATTGCTTGCCAATTCGCCCTTTTTTCTATTTAACAAAGAAATTTATCCCAATAAAGCTCTGCCTGGATAAATAGCCATTGAACCTAACTCCTCCTCGATGCGGAGCAATTGATTGTATTTAGCTATCCGATCGCTGCGGCTTGCAGAGCCTGTTTTGATTTGTCCACAATTCAATGCTACTGCCAAATCAGCAATAGTGGTATCTTCTGTTTCGCCTGAACGATGGCTCATGATGCTCGTGTAACCGTTGCGAGTAGCGAGGTTTACTGCATCAATTGTTTCAGAAAGAGAACCGATTTGATTAACTTTAATCAAGATTGAATTAGCAATATCATTGTCAATCCCTTTTTGAAGGCGATCAACATTGGTGACGAAAAGATCATCACCGACCAATTGAACACGGTCGCCAATAGCAGCAGTCAATGCTTGCCAACCATCCCAATCATCTTCAGCCAAGCCGTCTTCGATGCTTAAAATAGGGTATTTATTGCTCCAATCCGTCCAAAACGAGACTAAATCGTTGGTACTCATTTTTTCACCGCCTGATTTTTTGAAAATATACATACCTGTTTCAGCATCATATAATTCACTCACAGCCGCATCCATCGCAATCATAATGTCTTCACCCGCCTTGTAACCGGCAGCTTTGATAGCCTCTAAAACCGTTTCGATGGCTTCAACATTGCTTTTGATATTCGGCGCAAAACCACCTTCATCACCGACGTTTGTAGAGTAACCTTTCTTTTTCAAAACACCTTTCAAAGCGTGGAACACTTCAACGCCCATTCTCAACGCCTCTTTGAAAGAATCCGCCGCCAAAGGCATAATCATAAACTCTTGAAAATCAATGCTGTTGTCAGCATGTTCGCCACCGTTCATAATATTCATGAGAGGCACAGGCATCACGTGCGCATTCACACCACCGAGGTAGCGATAAAGCGGTTGACGGCTTTCCTTCGCCGCTGCTTTAGCGATAGCCAAAGAGACGCCGAGGATGGCATTCGCGCCTAATTTACCCTTGTTGGGTGTGCCGTCCAGCTCATTCATGAATTTATCAATGGCTCTTTGTTCAAAAACATCGAAGCCAATGAGTTCATGACAGATAATGTCATTGACATTTGCCACTGCTTTACTAACACCTCTTCCGAGGTAGCGTTTTTTATCGCCATCGCGCAACTCCACTGCTTCGTGTGTGCCAGTTGACGCACCTGACGGTACAGCGGCTCTGCCAATCGCGCCCCCCTCAGTCATGACTTCAACTTCGACAGTTGGGTTGCCGCGAGAATCTAAAATCTCTCTTGCTTTTACATCAATGATTTCGCTCATTTTGCTCTATTTTTTTATTAATTGGTAGGAAAATAGGTGGTTTAATTTGGAAATGACGCGCAAATATACAATTCCATTTCTTTTGAGAATAATTTTATTGGAAAATAATGGGGATTCTTGAATTAATACTGAGGGGGTCTCTACCGCATCAAAGTAATACTACCCTCAATCAATTCAATCGCGCCATCCAAATATTCCACCTCTACAAAATAAGGATAAATGCCGTCACGCAACAGGTCTATACGATATTTTAAAGGTCGTTAGTGCTATTTAATTGCTTACTTGCATCTTCAAAATAAATGCAGTAATTTATAAAAGGTATTGACTGTATTACTGGGTTCAAAAAAATAAAACAAAACTATTTGTTCAAAAAAAAGCAAGATTTCAAAGGTCTGGCGGTGAAAATACGCTCATTTTTGTTTCATGATTTTCATTCAAATAGATTTTTATGAACAATAAAAAACATATCCTCACCCAAGCCAATCGACTCACATTGAGTTATTTGTTTCAATCTGATTTTTATGAAATCAAGAATTGGGCATTTGATTTTTTGGAAGAAAAGGAAGGATTGAAGGGTTTTAATGATTGTTTTTGCTTGGTTTATGTCAAAAAAGGGCTGTATTTATTTGATTATTACAAAGACCAACACGATACGCACAGTGGGCAAATGATTATTGAAAAACCGAACTACAAGTATCGTTTGCGTCCGTCGAGTGGCGAATGTAGCATTTTCAACTTTACTGATGCTTTTTATCAGCAATTTGTTGACGACCTCAATCTTAAAAGCAGTTTTTTCTTTGCCAATGAAAATCTGTTATCACTCACGATGAAAGCCAATCCAGAATGTGAGTATTTGCATTTTCAAATTATGCAAAATATACGAACTATGGGCAAATTAGAAATGGATTGCCTTGTTATGGAATTGTTGCATCATGTTGTGGCTATAGTGAATAACGACACTTACGATTTTGAAATAGATGCTGCTTTGAAAAAATTTCACTTACCAACGGTTGAGCACGCCAAAGCCTATATTCACAATAATTTTACAGCGGATATATCCTTGCAAGAAATCTCGACATATAGTTGCGTCAGTCCGTTTCATTTTAGCCGCATTTTTAAGAAAATTACGGGATTTTCACCCATTCAATATCTGCAAAGCATCCGATTGAAACACAGCGAAATGCTGCTGCGGAATACAGCTATGCCCATTACGGACATTGCTTTTTCATCAGGTTTTGCAACGGGCGAGTATTTTGCAACGGTTTTTAAACAGAAATATAAAATAAGCCCGACGCAATATCGGCGGTAGTTAAAATAAATAGGCGAGAGTTCTAACAAAAATACTGAGGGGGTATAAATCATTGAAAATCAATTTATTATGAAAAATATTTTGCTAAAAACAGCTTTATTGGCAGGTACACTTGACATTACCGCCGCAATCCTCAACTTTATGCTAAAAGGTGGGGGAAACCCGACTATCGTTTTGCAATACATCGCCAGCGGTCTCTTTGGCAAGGAGACCGCTTTTTCTCACGCGGCTATGCCATCTATTGGGCTTTTGCTGCACTATTTTATTGCTTTTGCGTTCACCGTTTTTTACTTTTTCGTCGGTTATAAAGTATTTGAGCAATTCAAATACTGGCAATTGTCAGGCGTGTTTTATGGCATTTTCGTTTGGTTTGTGATGAACAAAATCATTGTGCCGATGTCTTTAATTATGCCAAGACCTTCAACTTTATCCAACGATTTCACCCAAATGGGTATTTTAATCGTTTGTATCGGCTTGCCGATTGCTTATTTTTCACATCAAATAATCAGAAAATAATGACATCCATTCAAGCAAACAGAAAAAAGGGCTGCGGTTGATGTTTTGGAGTGGGGCAAGTTTTGAGGAAACAGCCTTAGAAGTGAAAGGTGGAAAGTTTAAAGATGCATCCATTTTTTATACTTCAAAAGAACAAATTGATGTAAACGACCTCCGCCGTTGGCTCGAAAAATCGGTTGTGATTCAATGGGATTATAAAAATATTGTGAAGCGAAAAGGCGTTTTGGAAAGGTTGAAATAAGGAGTAATACCCCCTCAGTATTTTTAATAAAAAAGAAAAAATGAACCGTCTCAAATCCATAGATTTCTTACGCGGCTTAGTCATGGTCATCATGGCACTCGACCACACCCGCGACCTCATGCACGTTGATGCGCTCACCCAAGACCCAACCAACTTGGCGACCACAACACCCGCCTTATTTTTCACGCGCTGGATAACGCATTTATGTGCGCCGACCTTTGTTTTTCTGACAGGTGTGTCCGCTTTTCTGTCTTTCCAACGCCAAAATGACCCCTCAGTAGCGAGGCGTTTTTTGCTCACAAGGGGCTTGTGGCTTATCTTTTTGGAGTTTACCATTGTCAATTTCGGTATTTGGTTCGATATAAGTTTTGGTATTTTGATGTCACAAGTCATTGCGGCAATTGGTTTTGGTTTGGTTATTTTATCGTTTTTATTACGTTTATCGTCCCGAACGATTGGCATGTTGGGTTTAATTACCATTTTTGGACACGACCTTTTAGCCAACGTCAATTTTCCAAACACCTCTCCTTTGCATTATATTTGGGGTTATTTATTCCGTGTGAGTTTTTGGCAAATCAGCCCCAATTTTAGCTTTTTTGTCAATTATCCGCTTATTCCTTGGTTGGGTATTTTGTTGGCAGGTTATGGTTTAGGTCAATTTTTTTTACAGATAGACAGCCAACGCCGCAAAATTTTAGGAACAGTCGGCATCACCGCTTTGGCAGTTTTTGTTGTTTTAAGAACCTTTAATCTTTATGGCGACCCTCAGTTGTGGAATTATACCCAAAAACATTGGACATATTCCATTTTATCGTTTATGAACGTTAGCAAATACCCACCTTCTCTACTCTATACTGCTGCTACATTGGGCGTTTCGATGCTTATTCTTTATTATTTTGATGGAAAAACCAACCGTTTTATGCAAATAATATGCGTTTATGGCAAAGTACCTTTGTTTTATTACCTCATTCATTGGTACGTTTTACATTGCCTTATGCTTATTTTAATGCTCTTTCAAGGTTTTAATTGGTCAGATTTGAATTTTGCGCCTTTCGGTTTTGGTCGTCCGCAACAAGGTGGCGGTGTGGGTTTGGTGGGTGTTTATGCGATTTGGCTAACGGTTGTGGCGGTACTTTATCCGCTATGTTTGTGGTACAGTCGTTATAAAGCAGCGCATCCTGAAAAAGTATGGTTGCGGTATTTATAATACAATATTAGAGTTTCCAAAAGAAAATTTAAAAAGCAGATAAAAATGGCATCAGACAAATCAGTAATTATGCACAATGTCGGCATCGTGGTAGAATCCCTTGATAACGCCATATCTTTTAAATAAAAATGAAAAATGAAAAATTATAACTCAAAAGTAGATGACTACATCGCAAAATCAGCCGACTTTGCAAAACCTATTCTCAACCAGTTGAGACAACTCATACACGAAACATGCCCCGATGTGGATGAAGATGTCAAATATGGAACGCCTCATTACAGTTATAAAGGCGACTATTTGTGCATGATGGGTGCTTTCAAACAGCATTGTTCGTTCAGTTTGTACAAGGCTGAACTGATGAAAGACCCCAAAATTCAAGAAAGCGTAAAGGCGGGTAAAAAATTTGGTTATATGGATAAATTGAAAGATGTATCTGAATTGCCCTCTGAAAAAGTATTGGTTGCCTACCTAAAAGAAGCGTTGGAACTGAACGCCAACGGATTTGCAAAGCCCAAACCCGTAAAGGAAAAATCAACGACAGAGCTTGTAACACCACAAGCATTTATTGATGCTTTACAACGAAACAATAGAGCCAATACGGTTTTTGAAAGCAAATCGCCCTCATTTCGTAAAAACTACATTTTATGGATTGCTGATGCCAAAACAGATGAAACAAGAAATAAACGCATTGAACAATCTTTGGAATGGATAGCTGAAGGTAAAGATAGGTTTTGGCAGTCGAAAAAATAGGGCATACTTAGTATCTTATAAAAGAGGCTGTCTCAAAAGGTATATGTCATTTTTTTGACAAAATGATATTTTGTTTATGTTCACAAAAGATTTACGAAATTTTAAAAATTTCGTAAATCTGAACCTCAATCAAAATAAAATTTCGCTTAAAAAATAAACGCATACCTTTTGAGACAGCCTCTTTTATTTTATATTTTCCTAAAATATTGCCTAAATACGAGGGGTGCTTTCATTCACACAGTCAAGCGTACTATTCTTACAATGAGAATGGCATCTACTACATGCCTTTTGCTGCAATGCAATTATATGTAAAAAAAAAATGTTTTTGTATGCGAAATAAAACTTGCATTATTAAAAACAAGAACCTATGTTTGCATTAACAAGTATTTAACACGAGATTTATTATGGATGCGGCTTCGAAGTTCATCTTCATCTTCATCTTCATCTTCATCTTCATCTTCATCTTCATCTTCATCTTCTCGTAATTTTTATAAGACATACGAATTGTCATGGCGTTTTAACGCTGTACAAAATAAAAACCCTTTGCTTGCTCGCGACAAGTCAAGGGCAAGTTTAAAATTTTTATTATTTCACAAATTTAAAATTTTTTAATTATGAAAACAAATACCTTAGTTGTTTTGCTTTTTTTATTTTTAAATCCATTTTTCTATATTCGATTAGATGCTCAAGAACTATTTCAAACCTATAAGGAAACTCAGTTAAATGATGGCATAAAAGATAAGTTAAATCAAATAAAAAAAAGAGGTATTAGCGATATTGTTAGCTTTACTTCTGTCATTGTTAAAGTAAACGATATTAGAAAACTCCAATCTAAAGGAAAAATTAAGATAAAAATACCAGGTACAAATTTGAATCTTAGGTTTAAATTAGCTCATTTTGAAAGGCTTAAAGAGGGTGGATTTATTTGGAATGGAAAGATTGATTCTACTGATGGTTTTGGATATATAAACTTATTGTACAGTAATGGTCATTATCGAGGAGACCTCGTTTATGAAAAAAATAATTATAACATACTGCCTTTGGGAGAAGGATTTCATATTTTTTTTAAAAAAATGGATGTTGAAAATTCACTCTGTGTAATCCCTCAAGAATTGACCAACACTACTAATGTAAGTGAGTCGGAATCAGCAGCAATGCGGGAAGATATTTGCTCTCAAAGAGAAAGTGTAAGAGTATTAACATTGTTTTCTACTAGAGCTAAGAACTATATTGGGGATATAAATGCACATGCTAATAGCTATGTCAATTGGTTCAACCAAGCAATGGTAAATTCTGGTATAAATAAGCCAGGTCTCATGTTAGCGGGTGCTGTTGAATTGCCTTTTAGAGAAAGTGAAACAGACCCTAATGACCCAAGTATAATACCTATAGCCAAGGATTTGACTTTAATTTCAACGGAAGGGAATACATCAGGTTCAAGAATTGATAATCTTCGCAATAGTTATCAAGCTGATATTATTGTTATGTTTGTTGATACAGCTATTAATAGATCAAATTATATTCAAGGCAGAGGAGGGTTATCTTTTGGTAATATTGAATTTCCATTAAAGCCTAAAAGCTATATGATAATGTTAGTAGATTTAGGTGGAGCTATTTTTTCTCATGAAATAGGGCACTTGTTTTCATGTAGTCATCAAAGGTGTTCTTTATTTCCCACCAGTAGTGGTTGCTATGGGGAAGATTATGATTATGATAATTATGCATTTATATTTACGGCTAAACCCAACGCTTTTACTTCTCGCACTTTTCAAACTGCTGTAAGTGGTAATGATGGTAACATTAAGTTACAAAATTTCTCTAACCCTTCGAAAACTATATATGGTAAACCTACTGGAACTGCTCGAAATAACAATGCTCAACGAATAACAAATACTTATAGCACTATAGCCAATTTTACGGATTATAACAATTTATCAACATTCATAAGCGGTCCTACATCTGTTCCTACAAATAGCACTAATACGTATGAGGCTATAGTAACTTGTGGCTATGGAACTGATATATTTTATCATTGGGAAGCAAGCTATGATGGGGGATCAACATTTAATTATTTAGGCTCTAATTTGGGAGGAAGTAATCTAATTGATGTTACAGCTAATACAGATGACCCAGTTATATTATATCTATATGTTGCACAGCAGAGTAATAACACTTTTTATTCTGCGGAATATTATACAACCATTGTACCTTCAGGGGGTATGTTTTTAAGAGAAGGAGAATCTGATAATATTCTCATGCAATCTAAAGTAGAAATTTCATTAAGTGACGAAATCAAAGTTTTCCCGAATCCATCTAAAGATTTAATAAATATTGAATTGAATTTTGAAAAATCGCAAGTAATTGATATTGAATTAATATCTAATACAGGTGTAAGTATTTACAACCAAAAGCGATTATCCATAGAAAAAGGTAGAAATATTATTGATATAAACTCCTCAAATATAGCATCAGGTTTGTATAATTTAAGCTTGAAAATTGGAGATATTACAATTAATAAAAGAGTTTCTATAATCCATTAAAATATGTTAATTTATGTCTTTAAAATTTATTTAATTAATTGAGTTAAAATAAATTGAAAAATGAAATTTATTTTTAGTGTGAGTTTGATATTATTAATATTTTTAGGATGCAGAAAAAAAGATATTACAATTGATATTCAAACAACTTATGAATTGACGCAGCATTGGGGAAATGTCAATTTTTTAATATCTGGTAAGAATGCAGATACAATCGGTTTTTTAGAAAAGAGACATGTAACTAAAATTGCCGCACTTTACAAAGATTCAGTTTATGGTATTGTCATTAGAAGATTTACTGATGATAAATCAAACTATTTGAGAGAATCAATTGGATTTAGTAATTTGAAATACCCTCCTAATAAAGGTGTTTATCCTATGGGTGGCAACGATCAGAATCCTAAAAGTTCTTTTGAAAATATTAAACGTCTAGCTTTTTCACAGTATTGGCTTTATAGTAGCGATTCAGATGTGTTAGCAGGAAAATATGTTCTCAATAATGAAAAGAATAGTTTTTTAGAGATAACAGATTATAATGACAAAACAGGAGAGTTGAAAGGCATATTTGAAGCACATTATAAAATTGAACTTAAAGGGTTACAAGGGCTTCCTGATACCTTTAGTATTACGAAAGGCGTTTTTTATACAAAATTCTATAAATTTTAAAGGCATTACAGTAGAAAGTATTTTAAAAAAGCGGCGAAACATACAAGTTTCGCCGCTTTTTTTTATTTAAAATACATGAAATATTGCCTAAATACTGAGGGGGTCTCTACCGCATCAAAGTAATACTACCCTCAATCAATTCAACCGCGCCATCCAAATATTCTACTTCGACGTAATAAGGATAAACGCCAGCTTGCACATCTTTACCGTTGAATTTACCATCCCATCCGAAGGCAGGATTATCGGGTTTGAAGTTTTGGAAATCAGAAACTCTTTCGCCCCAACGGTCAAAAACTTGGAATCGCTTGATGATTTTGACGACTTGGCTACCATGAACCATGAAAATATCATTGTTGCCATCGTTGTTTGGAGAAAAGACATTCGCCATAAAAACAGGGCGCGTTTTATTGATGGAAATAGTGACGCTGCCTGTTGCTTTGCAGCCTGCAGTGTCTCTCACGGTGACTTTATAAGTGGTTTGGCGAACAGGTCTGACCCATTGTTGCAAACAAGCAGAATCTTTTGCACAAAGCGAATCAGTATAACTTGACCAAATCACCCGCTTAATATTGGGCGAATTGACACCGACGACGAGGAGAATGCTATCACCTAATTTGATGGTGGTATCAAGCCCCATCGAAACGCCAATTTGTCTATCTTGACTGATATTAAATGTCGAATCTAAAACACAACCGCTGGCATCTTGCACATAAAGTTTATACTGCCCAGCATTCAAATTGGTGAAAGCTTTGCGCGTGGTATAAACTTTTCCATCTAAAGAATAGAGGTACGGCGAAGTCCCGCCAACAGTGCTACTGATTGTGAGTGACCCGTTTTGCTCGCCATAGCAAGCCGGTTTTTTAGTGGTGAAATTAATGGATTCAGGACGTTTTTCATTTCTGAATACAGCCACTGAATCAATTGCCGCACAGCCTGTTCTTTCATTTTTAGCTATGAAATAATACATGCCCGGTTCGTCAGCAACTGCACTAAGGCTCGTTTCACCTGAAACAATGCGCCCAGGATTAGCAATCCACTCATACGTTAAACCTACGCCTAAGGTAGAGCCGCGCGCGCTCAAATTCACTGTTTTATGGTAACAATCCAAAGAATCATCTACAAAAGCATTGGCAACTGGCACGTCCACTTCCCTAATGACTCGTATAGATGCTGAATCTGAACAACCATTGCGTTTATCTTTAATGACCAATTTATATAGTCCTGAACTATCTACTTTAGGCTCTAAGGTCGTCGAATCTGATTTGAAATGCCCACGCTCCTGAGAAGTCCATTTGAAAGTATAAGCCGCACCATTTGAAGAAGACAAAGCATTCAATGAAACAATCGTATCTCTACAGTTCAACTTTTTAGGTTGCTCAATAAAGACGGTGGGATTGGTTCTATTTTCTTTAACCTCAATAGTTTGAGTAGAAATACAACCGTTTGAAGTTTTGATAACACCCAATTCATATGTACCACCGAAGCTCGCAACAGTCGTCGGATTGGCATCAAAAGGCGCACCGTTGAAAGCCCAAAGATAGACGATACCCGAAGGCGATGAAGCCGAACCATCCAAAGTGATGGTGTCGCGAAGGCAAGTTAAGCTGTCTCTTATAGGTTGAATGACTGCTCTTGGTGCGATGGTATCAATGGTTACCACCACCGAATCTCGTGATGTACAACCATTTGAAGTCGCTGAAATAATATAGGTATCGGCTTGGCTCACCTCTTGTTGAGGGGCATTACCGCTTAGATTTCCTTTTAAACTCGACCATTGAATGGTAATATTATTGCCCACAGGCGTATTGCCGCCTATCATAATGATTGGATTGAAACAATCAATGATGGCATCAGGTCCTGCATCTGCTTTAGGTCTTGCTTGAATATTGACCATGATAAATGCCGTATCAGGCGGACAAGCAGAGCCTGCTAAAGGTCTGACAATATATCTAAATTTATAAATGCCTGCTGCTTGGTTGCGCGTGCGAAAAGTTGCTAAAGTAGCATTAAATGCTCCGCCTACTGAGGGGGTTGCTGAGGTTTCTGACCAAGTGCCGCCTACATTGCCCCCCCTCAGTAAAAGAGGCAAAATCATGGTGGTATCTATGCCACTACAAACCGTCAGAGTTGAATCTTTACCTGCATTCACAGGTTGTGAAACAGTAAAATTGACGGTTCTATTCACATTAACTGAATCAGTACAATTATTCGCATCTTTGATTGAAAACAACCTAAAAGCCGTATTTTTTGTAGGGCAATAGGTGATTGCAGAAGCATTATTGATAAAATTGAACGATGTATCTCTTGAAGTAGGGTCAGATAATTTGGCAGAAACAATATAAGGCGAACGCCCCGTTAATGTAAAATTAATGACTGAACAATTGCCGCTGCATAAATTAGAATCCACCACCGCCATAACAGCCGTTGGTTTTTTATGGAAAACAACTTGTATCAAACGAGCTGTTGAACTGCTGTAACAGAAGTCTGTGACATCTGCACCTGTTGCAGTTTTATTGCCCGCCACTGCTGAAATATAGTAAACCGTTTCATAGCTCATACCTGCTTGAAAACCAAAAACTGGCGTCTTGCTGCGGGCAATAATACCCGTTTTAGGGTCGCTGGTATGGAGTACAAAATGCAATGTATCATCAGGCTCTAAAGTTGAACCACCCAGATAAATAGCCCGTGCTGAATCACCTTCGCAGATGGATAAATTACCTGCTTGCATAGAACCAGCGTTTGTCGTACACGCGATACATGCCTGAGTGCCTTGTACGGATGTAGCAGGAGAGCAATTATTCACATCTCGCACATCGAAAGAATAATTACCTGGCGTAAAACCAACTGATTGAAACTGCCCATTGGTAACTGTACCCGCTATATTATTAGTGCCACCGAAATAAACATTGACAGGAGCAGCACCGCCCGACACATTGAATCGAGCAAAAGCCTGCGTTCTTGAAGTATTGCAACTATCTTTTAAGCTGCCCGCGGTTACTTGCGGAACTGGATTAAATGTAATAGCCACTGTATCTGAAATGGAACAACTGCCTTTCGTTTCATTCCAAATCAATCTATAAATGCCTGAATTTGTCGTCGTCACTTGAGAAGTCGCAGACGCGGCATTTTGAAAAGATGCAGTGCTTGGATTACCAACTGCATTTGTCCAATTGCCTGTACCGCCGCCACTCACGGCATTCAAAGTTGTAGCAGTACCACAAATAATGGCATCCGCTCCTGCATTAAAATTGGGGAAATTAGTAATATTCACCACTAAATCGCGCGATGCCCCTGAAAAACAAGCATTTTTTCCGACAACTCGGAGCGTATCTTTTACAATCGTACCCGACCATCGCACTGTAATAGATTGAGTGCCTTGTCCTGAAATAATAGTGCCGCTACCCCTCAGTACAGACCATATTAAAGAGTCTGCTTTGGGTGGTGAAGTACTCAAACTATAGGTCACTGTTGTGCCTTGGCATACATTGGGTGAGCCTGAAATAATGGTCGGTTGGGCAGGTACATCAGCACTACCTACGCCCGTGACCCTTCTTCTGATTGTATCATTGTATATTTTAAAACCCGATTCAGGTTTACCATTGATAATCACAGAGTCTCTAATAATGACTACAAAACTATCCGCTGTTGTAGTAGAAATGCTATTTGAGCCTGAACTATACGGAGCTAAAGAACCCGAACCATTGACAGTGAACCAATTATAAGTTTTAAAATGCCTCACATTAGCGCATGAATCCGTTTTATTCACCGTCAATCTGACATTATTACAAGTCAAATTTGGAGAAGCGGGAGTCATCACATAAGTCTGAACAGCATTATATATGGTATCACCACTGCCCGTTAAGATTATATTACAATTGGAAGCCGACACGCTATAAGTCGTTCCACCGAGCGTGAGTGTCTCGCCCGGTCTTAAAAAATATGCCCTCGCACCAGTGGTTTTGGCTAATCGTTTCACCGTAATATGAAAACTCGTATCGCAGCCGCTAAAAGTATTGTCTGGTCTTGAAAAATAAACCTCATCTGTTACATCGCTGTTCAAAGGCGTAGGTCCGTAGGCGAAAGTTGAGTCAGCAGCCACTTTACTTTGCCCAAAATTGAGAGTTATGGGTGGCAAATCTATACTGGTTGAATTGCCAATATTCACATTCAAGGTAATAGTCGGTCCATTAAAGCAATTATTGACATAATTGGCTGTGACAGTCGCAAATCCAATAGGTGTAAAAGCAGCATTAACTTTATAAAAACTATCTAATTGAGTGCCTCCAATTGGGGGGTTTCCATTGATTGAAATGGAAAAATTATAACCCGTTGCATTGGCATTTTTAGGAACTGAATAAATAGCACTGCTCGACATATTGCAAATATCCTTAGGTCCGTATATTGCAATTGGGGCGGACAAATCGCCTGAGCTTACGGTTTTAATAGTGCCTTGAATGACGGCAATATTATAATCGCATTGGCTACCACTAAAACCATCAACCATCAAATAATAAGTATTGCCACTTACCAAACCATTAGCCAATAGGTTGCCCGTACCCGTTGTTCCAGTAATATTAATACAATTAGAAATGATTGTAAACGCAGCCGTATCTGCACAATCGGTTGTAGAAAAAATAGCCGCTTGAAAACCGCTTGTACCTGAGCCACAATTCAAATAATTAAATTTCAATTCAAGTGTGGCAGTATTGGCTACGAATCGAAACCATGAGGGTCCATCCATCGTGCCGCAAAAGCCTCTTGGTTTGGGGTAAGGAATTTTGGTCGGATCGGGCAGTTGGATTTTATTAGCGTATCCATTTAATCTACTTTGGCTACAAAATAAATTGGCAGAACAAGCATTATCCGAATGGGCAGGGTCTTGAGCTTTAGAATCAGTTATAAAAACAGCTAATAAAGAAAAAAGGAGAATAAATCTTTTTATCATTTTGTAACGGTCAGAGTTTTCGCAAAATTAGATATTTGAATGATTTAGTTTGAAACTTTAACTTTATATCTCTTAAAATATTTCAAAAACGCATTTCTTTACTTGCAAATTTTGTTCCTACCCCATTTTAAGTAGAAAAAAAGTACTCATCAAAACTTTTTATTTAAAAAAACTTATTCATCTGATGCTTTAAATCCTTAAAACGCTGCTTGCAATATAAATTCAAAATCATTTTCAATAATATGTAAACAATTGAAAATCAATATATTACATTATTCAAATTCAACAATTATCATAGATTTACTCATTATGATACTTCTCACCTTTAATAATAGTAAAAGCGCGATACAATTGCTCGACAAAAAATAATCTAACCATCTGGTGCGAAAATGTCATTTTTGAAAGTGACATTTTCATATTCGCTCTTTCATAAATGGCATCAGAAAATCCAAACGCGCCACCAATTTGAAAGACCATTTTTTTAGTTCCATCCATCTGCTTTTTTTCTAAAAAATCAGCCAATTCTACCGACGATTTCTGTTGTCCTTTTTCATCCAACAGAATTAAAAAATCATCTTTTTGCAGTTTATTCAATATCATTTCCCCTTCTTTCGTTTTTAGGGCTTCTATACTGAGGGGGGTGTTTTTGACGTCAGCAATAGTCAATATTTCAAAAGGCACGTAATGTTTCAATCGCTTTTCGTACAAAGCAATCCCGTGTTTCAAATAATCAAAATCCGTTTTTCCAATCACCCAGAATTCTATTTTCATCTGACATCTTTTTTTAATAAAAAACAAAGTTACAAATTTGAAGAGCATAAAAAATTGATTATCAGTGTTTTATGTCAAAGGCTTTGCTTTTCAATACGAATAATAGCTTGAAAATCACGGAGTGATTGAATGTGAATAACCCTCGATGAAATCGGGGGATAATGCCAAATAGAATGTTTATAACTGCGGAGCAGTTGAATGTAAAATAGTAATTTATTGGAAATTTTACACATTCAACCGCTTCGCGGTTATGGCAACTCACTCATTTTGACCCTCCGATTACATCGAAGGTTATTCATATTCAATCGCTCCGCGATTATTTCTTTATACGAATCCGTATCCCATTTTCAATATTTTTCCTTTTAAATGTAAAATTGCTTTAAATACTGAGGGGGGTTAAAAATTCTCTTTAATTTAAAATAGAAACCCTCAAAGTTTCGGTATATTTGCCCGATTTTTTGATAAAAACTTAAATTATTATGACCATTAAATATTACGGACACTCTTGTTTTGGCATTTCAGTAGGTGAGTTAAACCTCCTTTTCGACCCCTTCATTTCAGGCAACGAATTAGCCCATGAAGTAGATATTGATGCCATTCCATGCGATTTTATGTTCATTTCGCACGGTCATTTCGACCACATTGCTGATGCCGAACGCATCGCTAACCGCACCAAATGCACTGTCGTAGCGAATTGGGAAATCGCTCAATGGCTTAAAAATAAAGGCGTTGAAAATACCCACCCCATGAATACAGGCGGTACTTGGGAGTTTCCTTTCGGCGAAATTAAATGCGTAGTAGCGCAGCATTCAAGCAGTTTGCCCGATGGCACTTATGGCGGCAACCCAGTAGGTTTTGTGGTCATGACGGAGGAAGGCAATTTCTATTTTTCAGGCGATACTGCCTTGACTTTGGATATGCAGTTGATTCCAATGACTTGCCCGCCTTTGGATTTTGCCATTTTACCAATCGGTTCTAATTTCACGATGGATTATAACGACGCGGTTATTGCATCCGATTTTATACATTGCAATACCATTATCGGCTGTCATTATGATACCTTTGGCTATATTAAAATTGATCATGATGCCGCTAAAAAGGCATTTGAAGAAGAAGAAAAATCATTGATTTTGACTAAAATTGGCGGCGAATTGCAATGGAGTTAAATTTAGCAAGTAGTTTCAAAGAGTTGGGTTTAGTATTGGTGACCGTACCAATATATGCTTTTCTCATTCTACTTGAGCTGTTTTTAAGCAATCGGCAGCATCGCAAAACGCCGATGTATTCGTGGAAAGACAGCATCACGAATCTCTATTTGACACTCAGCCAAATGGCAATTGATGTGGCAACGCGTTGGATTCCAACGTATTTAGCCTTCAATTTTTGCTATCAATTTCATTTTTTTCAATGGGAAAACCCGCTGTGGTATTGGTTCTGGTTGATTGTTTTGCAGGATTTTTTCTTTTATTGGATACATCGCACCGAGCATTCATCGCGTTTCTTTTGGGCGGTTCATGCCACCCATCATTCGTCCGAATATTTTAATTTGTCGGTTGGTTTTCGGTCATCGGTTTTAGAGCCGATTTATCGTTTTGTCTTTTATTTGCCCTTGCCATTTATGGGATTTGAAGCAAAAGACATCATGTTATCGTTTTCGATTACTCAGATTTATGGGCTTTTGGTGCATACTCAATTCATTCGCCGCATCCCGATTTATGAATGGATTTTCGTAACACCCTCGCACCATCGCGTACATCATGCCAGCAATGTCTTGTATTTAGATAGAAATATGGGCATGTTTCTCATTATTTGGGATAAAATGTTTGGAACATTTCAAGAAGAGAAAGACGATATTAAAATAAATTACGGCTTAGTCGTTAAAAAGGATTTGAATGGACCGATTAAAGTTATTTTCCATGAATTTAAAGATATTTGGAATGACTTTTTTAAAAAGCACCGCCATCAACCCCTCAGTATTCGACTCAAATATGTGTTCGCACCACCTGGTTGGAGTCATGATGGCAGCACTCAAACATCGGACGAAATGCGTCAAGCTGAAAGCGGTATAAATAGTAGCGCGGAACTCCAGTTCCGTACCTAAAATACAGAGTTATACAGAGTTATACAGAGTTATACATTCATTAGTGTTCAAAGGATTTTGTTTTAAAAATAAGAAAGGTGCAGCGCACCGTAATATTTGTCATGCTTTCAGCTTGATGGTGCTTTGCACTCATAGATTAAAGATAAAAAGTCTCGTTTAAGGTGCAGCGCACTGGCATATTACGGTGCGCTGCACCTTAAACGAGCATATATTTCAAATTTTTACTACAAATGTTATGGTGCGCTGCACCAACGGGTAAATTTGAAAAGTTCCATAAGGTCTTAATAGAATTTTGAGCGAATTCTATTTTATTATAAAACTCCGATACAAGGCAGAATAAAAGTTCTGCGCCACAATACAAAAATGGGAAAAATAGTTGCTATAGCCAATCAAAAAGGCGGAGTTGGAAAAACCACCACTGCCATTAATCTCGCCGCCTGTTTGGCAGTACTTGAAAAAAAAGTGCTGCTTGTGGACAGCGATCCGCAAGCCAACGCTTCAAGCGGCGTCAATGTCGTAGCGGACGATGAAACGTACACGCTCTACGATTGCATGGTCAACGATGCCGACCCGCACGATGCCATCCAACAGACCGATACACCCAACTTGCACCTCATTCCGTCGAGTATTGACTTGGTTGGAGCTGATTTAGAGTTGATAAATCGTGAAAAAAGAGAGTATGTACTGAGGGGTATCTTGGCACAAGTGAAAGACGAATACGATTATATTATCATCGACTGTTTACCGTCTTTGGGCTTAGTCACGGTCAATGCATTGGTGGCAGCGGACTCAGTTCTGATACCTGTACAATGTGAAATTTTCTCTTTGGAAGGTTTGACGAAATTGAAAAACACTATTAATCTCGTCAAAAAAGCCTTGAATCCAAATTTAGAAATTGAAGGTTTAGTGCTCTCCATGTACGACCCTCGTTTGCGTTTAGCGAATATCGTGGTGGATCAAGTACGCACCCATTCAAAAGATTATGTTTTTAATACCATTATTCACAGAAGTGCCCGTTTGGCAGAAGCCCCCAATGTCAGAAAACCTGTCATCGCCTACGATGCCACTTCAAAAGGTTCAGTCAATTTTTTAAACCTCTGCAAAGAGTTTTTAATTAAAAATAAAGATAAAATACAACGTCCGAGTCAAATTTCATGATTCCAAAATTTCAAAATTTCAAAATTTCAAATTCCAAGATTCCAAATTCCAAAAATGAAATTTGGACTCTTGAAATTTGAATTTTGAATTTTGGAATCATGGAATCTCATTGGAATCTTGGAATCTCATTGGAATCTTGGAATTTGGAACCTTGAAATCTCATTAAAATCTGAAATAAAAAAATATGTCGAAATTAAAAAAAACGGATTTAGGTAAAGGAATTGCTGCATTATTGGGCAATATTGAAGAAGAAGTGAATCAAGGACCCGAAGCGGTGAAGGAAGTTGTTCGGGAGCTTTCGCACTCTGTAGCCATGATTCCAGTTCATCAAGTGGAGGTCAATCCATGGCAGCCGCGCTACGAATTTGATGAAGCCGCTTTGCAAGAGTTGAGCGAATCCATCAAAATACATGGCGTCATTCAGCCCATCACTTTGCGCCGCTTGAGCAACAATCAATATCAGTTGATTTCAGGAGAACGCCGTTTGCGAGCGTCGAAATTGGCAGGTTTGAAGGAAGTGCCCTCGTATGTACGCATCGCAAACGACCAAGAAATGCTCGAAATGGCATTGGTAGAAAACATTCAGCGCGAAGATTTGAACCCTGTGGAAGTAGCGATTACTTATCAACGGCTGATAGATGAATGCGCTTTGACGCATGAAAAACTCAGTGAGCGAGTCGCTAAAAATCGCTCGACAGTGACCAATATGCTTCGCCTTTTAAAATTGCCACCTGAGATCCAGCAAGCTATTAAAGAAAAAAAGGTTTCAACAGGACATGCGAAGGTTTTAGTCGGCATTGATGACATTGCTTTGCAGCTTATGCTATTCAAAAAAGTGGTGAATGAGCGGCTTTCAGTGCGTGAAATCGAGGATATTGCGCGGAGTTATTCAGAAGCCAAATTGAAAAAGAAGGCTAAAGCGACCCCCTCAGTATCGGACGCTCTCAAGCCCGTTCAAGACACTTTAAGCGCATTTTTTGGTTCAAAAGTCGCCTTAAAACGCCAGCCGAATGGCAATGGTCAGATACTCGTCAGCTTCAAAAATGATGATGATTTGAACCGAATTTTAGATTTGATAGAAGAAAAAAATTAAGATTATAGAGAAAGCAGAAACAACGTTTTCGCAGAAAAAACGTTTTAGCAACATGAAAAAAAACATTTCACTATTTGTCATTTTTATTCTAATTAAAATAAATATTAATGCACAAAGCGTTGATTCTACAAGAGTTAAGCGTGATTCGACACCTATAAAAAAAGAGTCAATGGTAGCTAAAAATGATTCGTTGCCTACAAATAAAACTTCAGTAGATCTAAAAAAAGATTCATCGCCTTTTAAAAAAGCGAAATTTCTACCAGTTCCGAAAAAAGCATTGCTGCTATCTATTATTCCAGGTGGTGGGCAAATTTACAATCAGAAGTTATGGTATATCAAATTGCCTTTGGTTTATGGTGCGTTTATAGGTTCGGGGATTGCCATTCAATACAATTCAAGTTTTTATAGTTATTTTAAAAAAAATCACTATAATAAACTCAACAAAATAGAACTTGACAAAAGTAAAGTACCTAATATTAACTTCCTTTCGACCGATGTTTTGAGGCAATATCGTGACAGTTTTTATAAAAGTGCACAGCAATCGTATGTCGTTTTTGCATTGGTATATATTCTTTCGGCAGCAGAAGCCTTCACAACCGCCCATTTGATGAATTTTGATGTCAGCGAAGATTTGAGTTTTAAAATAAAACCATCCTTTGAAAATTTGCCGATAGGCAATGTTTTTGGGATAGGGATTCACGCGAGTTTTTGATTTTTCATAAAATTTAAAAATCTGTTTTACAATGAAAAAGATACTTTTAATCCTTTCAAGTTTCTTCATTTTCAACGCCTGCACAATGGCGCAAGATTCAAGTACCCCTCAGTCAAAAGACTTTCCGAGTGGTATGGAAAGCCTAAAAGAAATGCAACAGCAGATGATGCAATTGTTTGGCAGAAGAGGGTCTGATTCTACACAAAGCTTTGCCTTTCAATTAGATACAAATTTTATGAAAATTGATACGTCATTTTCAAAATCTTTCGGCTTCTCATTCGACGGTGAAAATTGGAAGTCAATGACACCTAATACTGAGGGGGGACAAATGGGCGATATGTTCAAGCAAATGCAAGAGCAAATGAAAAAAATGATGCCCGACATGAATCAAAGTTTTGATTTGTCAGAAATGTTCAAAGGCTTTGGGAATATGTTCGGTGGTGGAGATGCTTCACCGATGCCGCGCGTACAACCGAAAGATAAAAAACGATTGGGCGAAGAAGAAACGAAGGATAAGAAATATAAAACTGAAAAACTTTAAATTAAAATCTGAAATTAATTTCTAATAGCACATAACGCGGTAATAAGCGAATACGATTGATATTTTCAGAATAATCTGTAATAGAACTATTGATAAACTCTTTAGTATTCAATACATTCCGAAATGATAAATTGAGAAAACAACGTGTTGGTTTAATATCATAATATGCAGAAGCATTGAGAAAATAATAGCGTTGCGAAGAAGAACTCAACTGTTTGAATTGAAAAACTTCATTATCCAATCGAGCACTCAATCGGTTGCCAAATTTCAAATATACATCGCAAAATGCCCCGATAGATGAGTTATTGGTTGCATTTGTCATCATTCCACTCAGTATTTCAGCCTTTGTTTGCACCTCTGATGCCGTTAGCGTAGAGCCAATATGCACATTAAACCATTTTAAAAAAGCTGTTCTTAAAGAAATTTCCAAACTGCCCGCTCGGACTTGCGTATTGCGAATATCTGAGCCATTCAAGGTGTTTTGATAATTTAGAAGTGATAAAGTAGGTCTTAATTTCAATCTAAAAAAAGCTTTAGGAAAATAATGCTCAAAGCCACTCGACACAGTCAGGCTATTGTTATTTAAATTATTTTCAATCTTTTCAACAGCATTAAAATCATTATTCACATTAAAATTACTCCGATAACCACCATTATTGTCGCTATATATCAGATTAAAATACGCTAAATATTCATCTGTAAAGTTGCCATAAGTATAATTGCCGATAATAGTATGGCTATTGGCAGGAATATATGCACGACTTCCACGCTCAATTGTCCGATAATCCGTCAATACTGAGCCTGTAAAAATATCAGCAAATTGGGGCAAAGCATAGTTGTAAGAGTATGTCCCAAACAAAGTATGTTTGTTCTTTTCTTTTTTAAATCCTATAGTTGGCAGAGCATAAAATCCATTTTCACTATTAGAATTGGATAAATGGGTTTTAAAATAACCTGTGGATATATCTGAAAGCCATTGCACGCCCTTTATGGTTTCTTTCCAATTCAATCCAATATAAGTATTTGATTGTTGAAAACGGTTGGATTGCTCAAAATTAGGCGTTATACTGAGGGGGGTGTCTTGGATATTTTTTGCAGTTAAATGAGTCGTTAATTTATCTTCACGTGAAACCAATCCTGCGCTGAATGTTATCCGCCTTTTTTCTTTTGTGATAAAATATTGAGCGGTTAATGCACCATAATTCATGGGTTTTTCTACTAATTGACTGATAGATTCAAATGCCTCATCAATGGTAGGAAGTCGTCTCAATTCAGTTTGATTGAAGGAAAAGGCTTGATTTTGTCGATTGTTTAGGTAAACTAATTTTGCTGTAAAAGCACGATTATCATTAATTCGATGGGTAAAATCAAGGGAGTTTGTCCAAAAAGTAGCATTATCTGCTAAATTATTAGCTATTTTATTATCATTTGCAACAGTTGCAGCAAGGCTTGTCAAATTTGTTTTTTTAAAAGTTGTTATGTATTTGAGTGAAGATTGAGGGCTTAAATCCATTTGAAAGTCAATATTCCCTTCAATGGCTTGCGGTTTATTTGTTAATTCATTGGATTCATTCAGTTGAAAAATAGAGTCTTGAAGCCGATAGCGAAGGCTATTATTCACATACGTTTGTTCACGGCTGCGTGATAGTGTCAGCCAACCTTTTAGGCTTGATTTGTCATTCGGTCTTGTAATAAAATGGCTTGAAATAAGGGCTGCTTTATTGAACCGATTGTGTTGCGAATTAAGATTTAGAGCGGGTGTGCGGTTAATAGAAATCAAACGTGGATTGTCGCTATTGACTAAAGCGGCACGGCTTTGATGTTCATTTTCATCTAAAAAACCATCATTCATCATCCTATCTGCGGTAGATCTTTGACCAATTGAGTTGTAATTAGCGAAATTAATAGACTTAAATTTCTTCTTAATGGTCATCAAATTCAAGGAGTGGTTGAAACGGCTATCTGTACCCACGCCGACTACTGCATTGCCAAAAATCAAATTTTTATGTTTATCTTTAATAGTGATGTTGATGACCTTATCATCGCTTTTTTCAATGCCTTTTAATAGCTTGTTTTCTGTGAATTTATCAATAATTTGAATTTTATCTACCACATATGCGGTCATATTTTTTGACATCAGTTGGTAATTTCTTCCCGTTAAATCATCACCTTCAATTAATATTTTTTTAATAGGTTTTCCTTGTATGGATATGACACCGTCTTTACTCACATCTACGCCTGGGATTTTAGCCAATAGTTCCTCCAAATTTCTTTCAGTAGAATCTCTAAATTTATCGGCATTGAATGTAATTGTATCACTTCGCTGAACAATTTTATTACTACCTGATACCACCACTTCTTTCAAAGAAAAAGACTTGGGTGCTAATTGAAAATTGAATTTAGGTAATGGATTATTACTATTTTCTACAATAATTGCCTTTGATTCATAGCCTAAAATAGCCGCCTTTACCAAAAACTGTTTTATCGGATTGTCCAAATTAATTTCGAAGCCCCCCTCAGTATCGGATGCCGAAAAAGCGATAATGGGTGCATTATCGCTTTCTTGAACATATACATTGACAAAAGGGAGAGGTTGATTGAAGGAGTCTCGAACTACCCCCCTCAGTATTAAAGCGTTTTGTCCTGTTAGTTTTATGCTGATAAATAATAAAACTAATGACATAAGCCATTGGTTTTTATTGTTCATAATTAAGTTCTTGTTTAATCTTATCATCCGGTAATACAGACAATGCCATACCTCTTGCAGCAGCCTTAGATGATATTTTCCTAACGTATTCCTCTTCTTTTTGTATTAAAAAAGCGTTATACTGAGAAAGATGAATAACATTTCCTGTTATAGGGGTTTCAGGAAATTCTATCTCTTTTTTTAAGGGAATTTCTATTGATTGAAAAATATATTTAAATTCAGCTTTAGTATCTTGGGCTTCTAAAATTAAACCTGGTAAACCATGCAATTTCCAAGGTCCGGATGGTATAGGTAAATCCGGTGTAAACCATGCTTCATAATTTCTGCCTCTAAATAAAGCTATAGCTTTAAAGCATAAAAAAGTTCCGATTTTTTTAGATTCAGTTGTGATTTTCCAATTTATTTTAGGTAAATGAGGTTCTATTACAATTACTGGGTCATGTTTAAGTACATGTCTAAATATCAGAGAATCGCTCTTCCAATTCATATAAATCACATCTCCCTCTTCGTCAATATAGTAAGGGTAAATCATACTACCACTCATTAATTGCTTTGCTAATTTTGCATCATCATGAATATCTAAAATCTCCCCATTGGCAAGTTTATTTACCCTTGATTTACTACCTTTATTGCTTATGTAAAACGATTTTTCATTAGAGAAAAAAAGTTGAACAATAGTTTTTTGCCCATATATATCTATCTGTTCGTATGTAATGACGCCAGTATTGTTTAGCATTTGCTGACCATTCAATATATAAGAACTTAGACAAAGTATAATTAAAAATAAATTTTTCATTTCCCAAATTTGTATTGTTTAATATAAAATTGAATTAAACTGAAAAAAGGATTCCAGTTTTTTATCTTTATAAAAAAAGTAAAAAAACTGGAATCTCAATTTATATTTTAGATTCTACTCCATAGCAATTTTTAAACAAATTAAAGCTTCTTCACACGTTGGGGCAGACCCACAAGCACCTCCACCTGGCCAATAAGCGCAGATTTGACATGCATCAACTCTTGATTTTTTCGCTTTTAGCTCATACTGTTCCTTTTTTTCTTTCGATTTGATTCTAATAGTCTTGTTAGCATTATTATTTGCTGAAGCAGAGAATGCAAAAACGCAAAGACAGAATGCAATAATCATTTTTTTCATTTTAAAAAAGTTTAAAGTTTAAAGAAATAAAATTTTGAATCAAGCGTCTGTTGCAACATTAACTTGAAACAAAGTTAAATACACTTTTTTAATCATGCAACTGAAATAACTGTCATTAATTGGCAATCAACGGTAGCCATCGGCAGTAACTGTCATTAACTGCCAAAAAAGCGATTATACAATTCAGTAGGAAGATTTGGCGGAACGCCGAGAGCGATTAAAATCGCTTTAATATCATCAAAAGTCAAGATGCGGTTTTTGATATAGATAGCCGCTTCCTTCATTCGGTAGCGCAATCCACGGTCAGAAATGTTATACCACCCAGCAATCTCGGTTCTTGTGATATTGGTGTCTTTTGTTTCTTTGTTTTGATTCATCTTGTTTTCTTTTGAATGATTATTGTATAGAGTTTTTCTAAAAGTTACGGGTATTTAATACTAAAACGTCAATCCTTATAAAACCTCCTGTTCCGCTTCGCGGAATGCGGAATGCGGAATGCGGAATGCGGAATGCGGAATGCGGAATGCGGAATGCGGAATGCGGAATGCGGAATGCGGAATTTATGTGCTCACCATTGTATGAAAATTAATGTTTTAAGTTACTAAAATAGGGTTGTTATTACATGAGTCTTACAAAATTAACATTGTTTTTGAGAAGTCAAAATATTTTAACATATAAAAATTAAAGCCAAATAATAACGAGATATTCAGTTTATTAAGTAAGATAAAGCGTAAAAAAATTAAATTTTTTATACCTACACCCCCTCAGTATTCAAGCATAAAACTTACTTTTACAATCAAAAATATCCATATTATGAGCCAAGTAAAAATAGAAGACAGTTGGAAAGAGGTTTTGAAAGATGAGTTTGAACAACCTTATTTTCAAAAATTAATTACCTTTTTAACAAATGAAAAAGCCGCAGGTAAAGTCATTTACCCGCCAGGCAGTTTGATTTTTAATGCTTTTGAAAACACGCCTTTTGATAAAGTAAAAGTCGTGATACTTGGGCAAGACCCTTACCACAATCCAGGCGAGGCAATGGGTTTATCGTTTTCAGTTCCCAAAGGCGTTCGGATTCCGCCCTCATTACAAAATATTTATAAAGAAATCAAAGCAGATATAGGATTGCCCATTCCCACGCATGGCGATTTGACCAACTGGGCACAACAAGGCGTTTTTCTACTCAATGCCATGTTGACGGTTGAAAACGTGGGCAAGGCATCTTCGCATCAAAATACAGGATGGCAACTTTTTACTGATGCCGTCATAAAAAAACTTTCAGACGAACGAGAAGGCATAGTTTTCATGCTTTGGGGCAATTTTGCAAGGAAAAAAGCAACACTAATTGACACTTCGAAGCATTTAGTCTTAGAAGCTGCTCACCCTTCGCCCTTAGCAGGCGGTGCATTTTTTGGCAGTAAACATTTTTCAAAAGCCAATCATTATTTACAACAAAATGGGCAATCGACTATTGATTGGAGTATAAAATAGTTATTCGTTATTCGTTATTCGTTATTCGGCTAACGCATACGATTAACGAATAACGATAATAACGATAATAACGATAATAACGATAATAACGAATAACGATAATAACGATAATAACGAATAACGATAATAATGGATAACGATAATAACGAATAACGATAATAACGATAATAACGAATAACGAATAACGAATAACGAATAACGAATAACGAATAACGAATAACGAATAACGATTAAATGAAAAATAAAAATTGGCTTATAACAGCTTCATTATTAGCAGGCTTGGCAGTTGCCGCAGGAGGGTTTGGTGCACATGGCTTGAAAAAACTGGTAGAACCGCAATATGTGGATACTTTTAAAACGGGTGCACAATACCAATTTTATCATGCCTTAGCGATTGGCTTAGCCTCATTGATTTCACAATTCATTGATAATCAATGGATTAAGAGAGTCAACTGGTCGTTCCTTTTAGGAATTATCCTCTTTTCAGGTTCACTGTATATTCTGACACTGGCGAAAGTGCTGAATACTGAGGGGGTCAACTGGTTCGGAATTATAACACCATTGGGCGGCTTATTCTTCTTATTTGGATGGATTTCGCTTGCTTGGGGAGTTTACAAAAGTTAAATTTTAGTTAACTGTAAAAATGAATTACGCATATTCTTTTATTAAAATAAAATACCTCTATATTAGCGATGTCAACCAAATTTTCTAATCTAAATTATGTAATTATGAGACTAATTAAATTTACCCTATTTTGTTTTATGGGCATGTTTTTCTCCTTACAGCCTGCCCAAGCCATGATTGAACCCACTAATAATGCTGCTGTGATAGAAATGCAAAAGCAAAAAAATGAGGAATTACAAAAAAACAAAAAGTATCAAAAATTCAGTAAAAAACTTAAAAAAGCCAGTGGCGTTGATTTGAGTGACCCTATTAAAAAATGGCTTTGGTTTGCTTTAGGGTTTGGCATTGCAAGCGTTATTTTAAGTATTTTCTTCGGAGGTTTACTTGCAGGAATAGCTTGGACAGCAGCAGGAGTCTGTTTAGTCATTTGGATATTAAAATATTTTGGCGTGCTTTGATTTAATGAACTATAAAACATTTTGTATTGATATAAAAAAATCCGTCGCGCTTCAACGTGACGGATTTTTTATTTTATGGAATTTTAATTTTAAGCAATCACCTCAAGTTCTCCTTCTAATTCAAAATCATCTTTCCGTTTCCTATTGCGATACCAAACGTAAGCAATGCCGCCCACCATGATATAAGGTGTGAAAAGCAAGTACATGATACCAGCATTCATACCACTGCCTTGCGAACCACCACTTCTCATATTACTTTCTAAAGTCATACGGCACATAGGACATTGAGCCTCAGCCGTTGAAATATTTGTAAAACTAAGGACAATTATTAATACAATACCCCTCAGTAAAAATGCTATTTTTGATGTCATTTTATTTAAATTTTATGCAAAATTAATATAAAAATGCTTGGCAATCAACGTTTTATCAATTATTTATACAAGGTCTAAGCATGAGGTAAACAACCGGTCCCGTAATAGCCACATACAACCACACCCAATAAACCCAACGAGCCATTTTTTTATGCTTTTCCACTTGCGATGTAAATCCTCGGATATAAGTAAATAGAATAAATGGAAAACTGACAGCCGCTAAAACGACATGTGTTATCAACAAAGTAAAATAAAATATACGCATAGCCCCTTCTCCACAATATTTAATTTCAGGCGTTGTGATATGATAAACAACGTACATCAACAAAAATAAAAATGAAAGAATCAATGCCGAAGTCACCATCCGTTTATGCTCAGCCACTCTTTTTTGACGAATATAATATAAACCAAACAACAGACACACAGCTGCGAGGGCATTTGTAGCCGAATAAATAGCGGGTAAAAATGAGAAATCAATGCCTAAATCCACGCGCGGTATTTTCCGCATAACTGCTACCAATCCAACTACTGCTATAGATACAACTACCGCAATTTTATTTAATTTATCTGCTAAAAGTGTATTCTCAATATTCATAATTCAACATTTATCATTCATCATTTATTTAAAGGCTTTTTTGATCTTTCTTTTCCACATTCACTTTTTTTCTAATCGGCATAATTGAAATATGCTCAACCAGTAATTTTTTATCTGTGGCGTTTCTCACATCATAAAATCGGCGAATCACACCAGCAGTATCTATAAGCGAGACTATATATTTGCTTGGCAATTTCATTTGAGCGGACAATTCATCCCCCCCCCTCAGTATATGCCACATTTCACGGTCGCGGGTATTCAAATTTTGTAGATAATTTTTATTGAAAATAGAATCGTTGGTCAAATCGAAAGTCAAATAGTTCAAATTGTCTATTTCTTCTCTCAATTGCTCTGTTTTGACAATCGGCTTTAGGGTATTCATCACTTCCTCTCTACTTGAATCGGAAGCAAATGACACTATTAGAACTTTACCCCTCAGATTATCAGATGTCAAAGTATCATTGTTCCAACCGATTGAAGAGAAAGTCGGTAGTTGTCCCAAATTATTTTTAATGCCTTTATAAAACTCTCGACCGTTTTCAGCCCCTTTGAAATTAATAATAACTGAAATAATGGGGAAGGCGACGATTAAGCCGACGACTAAAGCAATTTGAAGCGAGCGTATTTTTTTATTGCGGAGAGGCTCTTGATTCATAGTGAAATTTTTGTTACCACTGAGGTTGTTGCTCCAAAAGAGCTAAACATCGGTAGAAAATTTTTACAAATAAAACAACCTCATTGAGAGAAAGTTGTCATAAAAAAAGGCGGAACTAACTGCTCCGCCCTGTATTTTTATCAGTTAGTCTGACTCGATTCTAACTGTTTTATTTCATACATACCTATCGGCTTGGTGGTCGGTTTGGCAGGTAATTCATTTTTTCTTTTGATTTGATCACGCCTTTCATGCCATGAACCGCCTTCATTGAAAAAGGCAATAACTGCCCAAACCAATAGTAGGCAAGGCATCAAAACGCTCATTGCTAAACCTTTGACTTCATGAGCCATGTGCATAAAGAAATAAACAATAAAATAGGCTTTATAAAGACTAAAGCCAATCATAACTGGGTACATTAACCATTTGGGCATGTGAAAACCTTCAATGATATGACCATTTCCTAAGAGTGCAATACCGACTTCAACTAAAGTAATGGCTCCTAATAAGATTAAACCTTTTTTTACAACTGCTATGCCTTCTTCGTAGCTCTGCATTTTAATAATATTTTATATTGAATAATATTTTTCATAAAATAGCCTCAAATACTGCCCCAAGGGGATGCCTTTGGCAAGGGGGTCATTTTAAAAGTTGGATTGAATAATCTTAAAGTAGATAGAATACTAAGAATACAAATACCCAAACCAAATCTACAAAATGCCAATAAAGTCCAATTTTTTCAACCATTTCGTAGTGATTACTTCTACGAGTGTATAATCCGCTGGCAGCATTCACCATTATAATTAATAAAAACACAACGCCTGAAAATACGTGGAAACCGTGGAAACCCGTGATAAAGAAAAACAAAGCACCAAAAGCAGTCGGTCCAAATTCTAACTGACCTTTTTGACCATCAGCGGTTACAAACTTACGTTCTACAAATTGAAGAACACCTTCTTTATTATATACTTTTTCACCAGTAGCATGATCAGTTTCAGCGTGCATAATAAATCCTTGACCTTTTTTGAAGGTTTCAGCTTGTTCACCTGCTTTGTAAGGCTCACCATGTTCTGTCATTGTATAAGTACCATCCATTTCATGGCGACCAAAAGGATTGCGTGTGACCGAAACGTTTTCGCCTTGAATCAAAGTTGTCCATTCCCAAGCCTGACAGCCTAAGAAAGTAGCTCCTCCTAAAATTGTTAAAAACATCCAAAAGACAACACCGCGTTTGTTGCCGCGATGTCCTTCTTGTACGCCCCGAACCATCGTAACGGAGCTGACAATCAAGACGAAAGTCATGAAAGTAACGAAAATGAGCGGTGCATGACCTGAATAAAAAGGTATCGTTTGAAATACAAAATCAGGCACGGGCCAAGTCGGCATACTAAACCGCAAAGTTCCGTATGCAATCAAAAAACCGGCGAATGTAAATGCATCCGAAAGCAAGAAGTACCACATCATCAGCTTACCGTAGCTGGCTTTGAATGGTTCGACACCACCCTGCCAGAGTTCATTGTTTGATTCTTCTTCGCCGTGATGTAGGTCTTTTTCTACTGTCAATTCTGAAGCCATTATAGTTTAATTATTTTATAACTCTGTTTAAAGTATAATTTAACAATAAAAAGGATTTTAACTTTGTAAAACAAAAAACACCAATAGATAAACCCATAAAAAATCTACAAAATGCCAATATGTAAGGCTCAATTCAAATCGCAATTTTCTTTTAGCCGTTGGCTTGAATTTTAATGCAAAAGCATGAACCAAAGCCACTGTCAAAACACCTATTCCTGCTAAAACGTGAATAACATGAAAAGCGGTTAAGACATATATAAAACTGCCCGAAGGATTGGTTGTTAATTCAATACCTATACTTTTCAACTCAGTCCAACCCACATATTGCAAACTCACAAAAGCAAAACCTAAAAGAGTCGCTAAAATGAGTAAGAATTTATATAAAAATTCTTTTTCTCTTTTAAAAGCTATATAAGAACCTTGTAAAGCCACACTGCTTAAAACGATGACGATTGTATTGTAAAAAAATATATCAGGCAATCTAAATTCTAACCAATTTCCTGCAGCTTGCCGCACAACATAAGCACTTGTCCAAGCAGCAAACATCATCGTAATACTCCCGCATCCAAGCCATAAAGCGAATTTCCACGGGTGAATTTTATTCCTTCTGTTGATTATTGTTGTTTCCATGTTATTGTATTAAAAAGATACCCCCTCAGTAAAATGATTAGATATTAGAAAATAGATATGAGATTTTGGACCGTTAAAACCTCAATTATTTAAAAAAACCATTTCATTAAATTTTGTCAAAAAACAAACCTATTAAAGCCAAAGGCAAATATGAAATGGCGTAAAGCATTTGAGTTAAAGCCGTTTTTCTATCATTTTTTTGATAAAAACGGATGGCAAAGTAAGCAAAAATAAAAGCCAAAACTGTCAGATAAATAGCAGATATTAAACCCGTGACACCCATGTAATATGGTATCCAACTGACAGGAATTAATAATAATGTAAAGATTAAAGAATATTTACCAGTATTATTATCTTTTACACCATCTTTTGTAGGCAATAATTTAAAACCTGCCTTTTTATAATCTTCATCAGCCAACCAGGCAATCGCATAAAAATGTGGGAATTGCCATATAAATTGCAAGGCGAAAAGTGTCATAGCCAAGCTTGTTAATTGACCACCTTGAGCCGCTGTACATCCAATTATCATCGGCAATGCCCCTGGAAATGCCCCTACTGTCACCGACCAATTCGATATTCTTTTCATAGGCGTATAAACAAAAGCATATGAAATAAGAGAAATCATACCTAAAAAAGCTGACAACGGATTGAAAGAGGCTAATAGAGAAACGCCTAATAAACTCATCAAACCAGAGATAAAAATGCCTTCTGAAACGGACATTCTACCAGCAGGAATCGGTCGATTTTCTGTGCGTTTCATCATAATATCAAAGTCTTTTTCAAGCACTTGATTCAAGCCGCTTGCTGCACCTGATGTAAAAAGCCCACCCAGAAAAAGAACTAAAATATCAGTCAAAACTATCTTACCATCCAAAGCAATCATATACGCCATAACAGCTGAAAAAACGACAGTTAATGATAATTTGAATTTCATTAAAATGCCATAGTCTTTTATTTTCTCAACAACTGTATATAAAATGCTTGATTTAGCCGTATTTATTAAAGACACGTGAAGTATTTTTTATTAAAAATTATCAAAAAATCATCAAAATACTGAGGGGTATGCCCTTTGTATTTTGAAATTATTTTAATGGTCGCCAGCCGATTCACCTGGTTTCATCGGTTCGATTTGTGGAATATATTCAACTCCATCTTTACCATAATCATAAGCCCAACGGTGTACAACAGGTAATTTATCGCCCCAATTGCCGTGACCTGGTTGAACTTCAGTTGTCCATTCAAGACCGTTTGATTGCCAAGGGTTTTTAGATGTTACTTTTTTACCTTTCCAAATGCTGTAAAAGAAATTGACAACGAAAAGCACTTGAAGTGCAAATACTATAATAGCTGCTGTTGTAATAAATTTATTAGTATCACCAAAATCTTTGAAAGCATCAAATGTATCGAAGCTATAATAACGACGCGGTACACCTGCTAAACCCATATAGTGCATGGGCCAGAAGATAGCATAAGCGCCAATCATAGTTCCCCAAAAGTGAATTTTACCCAAAGTTTCGTTCATAAAACGACCGTACATTTTAGGAAACCAGTTATAAATCCCAGCAAACATGCCGAAAAATGCTGCAATACCCATCACAATGTGAAAGTGAGCTACGATAAAATAAGTATCGTGCATCGGAATATCAATAGCGGAATTGCCTAAGAAAATACCCGTCAAACCACCTGAAATAAACATTGAAACGAAACCGATAGCAAATAACATCGCCGACGTAAATCGAACATTACCCCCATAAAGCGTAGCAATCCAGTTAAATACTTTGACTGCCGAAGGAACAGCAATAATCAAAGTAAATACGACGAAAAAGTTAGAAATAAATGGATTCACACCTGACATAAACATGTGATGTGCCCAAACTATAAAAGATAAAAAGCCGATGGCTAATATTGAATAAACCATTGCACGGTAACCGAAAATCGGTTTGCGAGCATGAACAGATAATACTTCTGATGCGATACCCATAGCTGGTAAAATAATAATATATACCTCAGGGTGACCTAAAAACCAAAATAAATGCTGATATAAAACGGGCGTACCCCCTACGTGATCTAATGCTTTGCCACCGACAAATATATCGCTCAAATAGAAACTCGTACCTAAGCCTCTATCAAACATCATTAAGAAAAATGCCGAAGCCAATACAGGGAATGATAATAGACCCAATACTGCCGTTACAAAAAACGCCCACATAGTGAGTGGCATACGCCACATAGTCATGCCTTGTGTACGCAAGTTGAGTATGGTTGTGATATAATTAATACCACCTAATAATACTGAAACGACAAATAATACAAGGCTCACCACCCATAATGTCATACCTGCACCTGAGCCAATAGACGCTTGTGGCAGGGCAGAAAGCGGTGGGTAAGCTGTCCAACCACCTGAGAAAGGACCAGTACTCAAGAACAATGAGTAAAACATAATGACACTCGAAAAGAAAAAGAACCAATACGAGAGCATATTCAAAAAGCCAGAAGCCATATCACGGGCACCTACTTGCAATGGAATGAGCAAATTGGAAAAAGTACCTGATAAACCTGCAGTCAATACGAAAAAAACGATAATTGTACCATGCATCGTTACCAACGCATAGTAAAACTCTGGTTCAAGTTTACCAATACCTGTTTCAGCATTTACGACAATCCATTTGCCCAGCAATGGTCTAAGCCAAGATAAGTCAGCCTCAGGGAAACCAAGTTGCAAACGGAAAATGATAGACATACCTGCACCAATCAATGCCCAAATCATCCCTGTAATTAGGAATTGCTTTGAAATCATTTTATGGTCAGTGCTGAACACATAATGTGAAATGAAATTAGACTGATACTTGTCACCTTCATGATGATCATGAAACCCGTCATTCCAACCGGTTTGTTCAATCATTTCAACAGGATCTTGGTACGTTAAGTTAGCCATTTTACTATTTTTTATATAAATCCGATTCCAAAATAGGATTTCAGTTTTAATTTATTTTCAAAGGAATGAATCAGTAACACCCCTCAGTATGGATTGTTTATTTTGATAATACTTTCAGTTCAGTTCTTCTATTTTGCTGACGACCTTCATTAGTTGTGTTGTCTGCGATTGGTTTTGCATCACCATGACCTACACCAGTCATACGTTTAGCATCTATTCCTTTTTTAACAAGATATGCCACTACTGATTTAGCTCTTGCTTCAGAAAGAGCCTTATTTTTTACAGAGTCGCCCACATTGTCTGTATGCCCATCTACCTCAATTGTCATAGCTGCATCTTTTGTCATAGCTGCTACTGCAATATCTAATTCTTGAGAAGATTCAGGTGTTAAAATAGCTGAACCCGTTGCAAAATTGACATGTTTTAGATTCAATACTTCACCTACTTTAGCACTTTCTACAGCTGCTGCTGAAAATTCAACAGGAGCAACAGTAGTTGTTTCAGCCTTTGCATCGCCTTTATACCATGTGAATTTACCAGGTTCTACTTGACCTTTGATATTGGTTTCAAAAGAAGATTTTTGAGCAGCCAACCATTTTTGATACTCTTCGTTAGAGACAATTTTCACTAATTTACGCATTGAAAAATGTCCTTTGCCACATAATTCTGCACATGCCAACTCATAATTAAATACTTCCCATTTTTTAGGACCATTCGGTTCGGCTGGGTCTGCTGGCACATTATATTCGGGGAATTTTTTCAATTCCATCCTATATTCCTCCGTAGTGGTTTTAGGCGTGAATATAAAATATGTCGGAAGCCCTGGGATAGCATCCATTTTTACTTGAAAATGAGGCAAATAAAAATTGTGTAATACATCTTTTGCGGTAATCCGTACCCTCACTTTCTTACCTTTTGGAAGGACTATTTCATCTACAAGTGCATCATCTAAACTTTTCGGATCATTATAATCTATACCTAAGTTATTAACACCTGGTACAATATTTCTGAAATATTTTGTACCTAAGGCATTGTCTGCGCCTGGGTAACGGATACTCCATAAATACTGCTCTCCCGTAGCTTCTATTTCGATAACATCTTCACCTTCTTTAACATCACCCATAACATCATTCCATACGACAAGACCGCCTACGACCAATCCACACATGACCACAGCTGGTATAGCTGTCCAAATAACTTCCAATTTATTGTCATGTGGTATAAAGAGAACCTTACGCCCTTTCTGAGCGCGATATTTATATGCAAAATAAAACAAAGCGATTTGAGTCAATACGAATACAATACCCGTAAAAAACAAGGTCACATCAAACAAAAGTTGAATACTTGAACCATGCTCAGAAGCAGGTTGTAAAGGACCGTAGCCTATCATATAATTTTTGTAGTACCATGCAGAACCAACGCAAAATATGAGAAAGCCCACCATAAAGTACATTCCAAAGCTCGCATTAAAGCGATTAGAATCATCTTCGGCAGCTTCTTCACCGCGTATTTTTGCGGACAATTCGCTGATTCTACCAATTTGTACAGATACTACAACTAATAGTATAACACTCAACAATACGATTAAAGCCGTCATTTCTAATATTATTTTATTGCAAATTTAGAATCTATTTATGGTTATACATGATGATGCATAGTTTCCTCTAAATACGGATCATTTTTAGGAATAAGTGCCGCTTTTTCTAATCTACTGAATACGAAATAAATAAATAAAGCAAAAAATCCAAGCATAATTCCAAATTCTAATAACCCTGGGAAACCATAGCCCATTGTCATATCCGATTTATAATGAAAGAAATTTTCAATATTTGTTTTTTCCAAAGCATCCATAGCAGGAGTAGCTGATTCAACAACTGCTTTTGCTACGTGTTCTGCTCCTTGAGCGGCATGTTCGCCTACTGCATGAGTGGCTTCAGCACCATGACCCGCAGCGGCATCATGCGCTGCACCGACAGCCCCCTCAGTATGACCGCCTGCTCCATGATGTTTCATAGCTTCTTTATAAGGTCCAATTTTCACCATTTGGAAAAAATCCCACCAGTGACCAAAAAGAATGAGAGAAGATGCAAAAGCCAAAGAGCCCCATTTGCGTTTTGTATCGTTGCGAATCAAAATCAAAAACGGTAATACAAAATTCAATACTAAATTACCATAAAATAATACTGGAAATTCACCCATGCGTTGACGGAAATAAATCGTCTCATCGCCCAAGTTAGCATACCAAATAAGCATATATTGAGAGAACCACAAATATGTCCAAAAAATAGAGAATGCAAAAAGCAATTTTCCTAAATCATGCAAATGCTCTTCGGTTACTTCTTGATAATAGCCTTTTGATTTTAAATATATCAACATTAATATCGTAATAGCGAGCGTACTCACCCACCAGCTGGCAGTCGTGTACCAAGCATACATCGTCGAATACCAATGAGGATCAATTGACATCAACCACAACCAAATAGCGGCTGCACTTGTGAAGCCTGCAATCGGAAGAAATACAGCTCCGAAAACTTTCATCTTATTGTACCAAGGATAACTTGGATCATTGCCCGACTCATCTTGTTGTAATGATAGTGAGCGAAATTTGCGAGCAAATAAATACCAAACAATGCCAAACCCTATAGCAAGGAGGTAAAAACCGAAATTTAAGAATCCAGATTTACCCAATAAAATTTTATCTTTCGCTACAGCATCATTATCCATCCAGTGGTAGATGTGGTGAATGCCTAATTTACCAGCTACTCCAACTAATAAAATACCAGCCAAACCAATCGGCAAAAACAAGCTTATAGATTCCCATACACGTTTGAAAGCTGTGTGCCAACCTGCATACATCAAGATAGTAGCAGCAATTGCGAAAGTAGCCGTGAATGCAATACCTGTGAAAAAAGCAGTATTTTGCAACAGATTTGTCCAAAAACGTAAGTGATGGCTTTCCGTCGCACCTAAAGGGTCAACAAAGTAAGACGCAATTAAACATACTGTTCCTAAACCCATCAAACCGAACAGCACATTCTTCTGTGTTGACTCTAATGTAAACTGTTTCATATTAATTTATTATGAAATCGAGTTACCTCGTTTTTTTTAAAATATTTTATTTCAAATGAATATTAAAGTTATCTTTTGTGACCGCTATGTCCGCCACTTGCCCCCCCCTCAGTATGAGGTGCTCCACCAGTAGTTTTCTTTTCAATCAGTTCTGGTTTAGCAGGAGTTGCTTTCTTAGCAAATGTGAGTTGGTACAATGAATCTGCTATACCTGCTTTAGGATTTAGAGTGTTTGATTTATCACTATATTCTAATTGCTTTTCAGCAGCTTGGCATGAGCGAATATAATGAATAACATCCCAACGTTCTTCATAACTTAATTTATCAGCATAATTTCCCATCACATTCTTTCCATACATGATAGCATGATACAAGCGACCATTATTACCATTGATAAAAGTATCTAAAAGTAAATTAGCTGGTTGAGCTGGATATTTACCGTCTTCTCTAACTAAATAGCCATTACCCGCACATTTGTCACCATGACAAATACCACAGTATATTTTCCATAACTCCTTACCCTTTGCAAGGCTTTTCTTGGAAATTGGATACGGATTCATCACGATTTCTTTATTAGCACGTGTGCGTTCTTCTTCATTATCACCGTAATAATAAGGAACACTCCCATTTATAGGTGTTGAAATACCATTTCCACCGCCTCTTAATTGAGCCATATATTCTGCTGAATTGCCATGAGCTGCTAACCCTACATAACCGCGTGGAATAGTACCTTTCACGGGCACACGAGGTGTTCCCCATAAATCTACAAGTTTCCGAACACTTCTATCATCCCAAGTATGGAGTGAATATTCATCAATTCGATTGGGTTCGTAAGCAACAGAATGCGCCATATCAGGCATGTATTCATGTCCTGGGCTATTACCATTGGCAGGAGAGCAAGCTTGAAACATACAAGCTGCCATTACTGCTATCAACATTCCTGTAAAAACTCTTTTATTCATTATTATTTAACTTAAAAGATTCAGAATCAATTAGATACGCTTAGTATTTACTTCAGCCGCACCTGTATTTTTAAAAAATCCTTTCAATGATTCGATTTCTGTTGAACTCGCACCGCTTACATCGAAAGCAACACAGAATTTATCATCTGTAATACGGTCATCGAGTGTCGGATTTTTAACGCCAGGACCCATTCCGCAAATTGTATAAAACGTCACTGTCATACCGATTGAAGCAAAAAGCACCGTCAACTCGAACGTTACAGGAATAAATGCAGGTGCAGACCAATATGGTTTATTACCAAATATGATGGGCCAATCTTTTACAAACGCCCATGTCATAAACAAGAATGCTGTCAAAGTACCTGTCATACCATAGATAAAACCTGCTTGGTGCAAGCGCGACTCTTCAAGTCCGAGCAAAGGGTCAAGACCATGCACTGGAAATGGTGAGAAGACATCCCAAATATCAAGGTGCTGACGTCCTGCTGTTTTAACGGCACTGAGCAATTCAGTTTCGTCATTATATAAACCAAAAAGGATTTCTTTATTATAAAATTTCATTTTATTTAAAATTAAAATCTTTCAATAATTAATAACTAATAACCAATAACCAATAATTATTAATGGTGCGGATGTGCATGTTCTGCTTCATCATCGTGATGATGAGCATGGTCTGCCACAGTGTTATTTTTAACATATTGATTGCCCATAGATTTGAGTATTGATTTAATTTCAGCAATAGCTACAACGGGTGCAATACGTGTAAAAATCAAGAAACAAGTGAAAAATAAACCCAATGAACCAATAAACAAACCAATTTCAACCCATGATGGCGTGTAATAACTCCAAGATGATGGCAAATAATCACGAGCTAAAGTAGTAGCAATAATAACGAAACGTTCGAACCACATACCAATATTGATAAAGATAGACATGAAGAATGTCACCCATAAGTTAGTCCGTAATTTCTTACTCCAAAATAACTGAGGGGATACCACATTACACAACATCATACCGAAATATGACCACCAATAAACCCCAAATACACGATTATAGAAAGCAAATTGCTCATAAATATAACCTGAATACCAAGAGATAAATAGCTCTGTCAAATAAGCTACACCGACAATTGAACCCGTTAAAAGGATGACTTTATTCATACTTTCAACATGCTGAATCGTAATGTAATCCTCAAGATGTAATATTTTTCTCACGACAAGCATCAATGTCAATACCATTGCAAAACCTGAGAAAATCGCACCCGCAACGAAATAAGGCGGGAAGATAGTTGTATGCCAACCTGGGATAACCGACGTAGCAAAGTCAAAAGATACAATCGTGTGAACTGATAATACAAGTGGCGTTGAAATGCCTGCCAAAACGAGTGACAATGATTCCCAACGTTGCCAGTGCTTCGCTGAACCTGTCCAACCAAAAGCTAAATTGCTATATAATTTACGTCTCCAACCCGTAGCTCTATCGCGTACTGTTGCAAAGTCAGGTACTAAACCTGTGTACCAGAACAATAATGATACAGTGAAATAGGTAGAGATAGCGAAAACGTCCCAAAAAAGTGGCGAGTTAAAGTTAGGCCAAAGGGGACCGCGTGTATTTGGATAAGGGAAAATGAAAATTGCCATCCAAACACGACCCATGTGAATAATCGGAAATTGACCCGCACAAATAACGGCGAAAATTGTCATCGCTTCTGCTGCTCGGTTTACCCCAGTCCGCCATTTTTGACGGAACAAGAGCAAGATTGCCGAAATCAACGTACCAGCGTGACCAATACCAACCCACCAAACGAAGTTGGTAATATCCCAACCCCAACCAATAGTGCGGTTCAAGTTCCAAGAACCGATACCGTTCCAAACAGTCCAAAAGACACAAAAGAAATATGTTCCCAATGCTGCAACTGCCACAATGAAGCCTATTATCCACTCCTTTGATGGTGCCGCTTCCGTAGGTCGGCAAATGTCTTCCGTTATCTGATGGTAAGTTTTATTACCTAATATTAACGGCTCTCTCGTAGGCGAAACAATTGTACTCATTTACTTTACTATTTTTTAAATTGATATTTCGTTGAAATTCAATTCTTTATAAAACTTTATAAAGTTTCTTAATTTATTTTCAATTAAAATGACCCCCTCAGTAAAAAGGGCATTTATGCGTCTAATTTTTCCATTTTATTAGAAATCTTAGCTGTATAAGTCACGTTCGGTGCAACGTTTACTTCTTCCAAAACAATATAGTTAAGTTCTGAATGGCGTAATTTGCTTACAGCACTTTCCTTATCGTTTTTATTACCAAATGTAATCGCACTTGTCGGGCAAGCTGTTTGACAAGCTGTTTTAACATCACCATCAACAATCTTGCGGCTTTCACGCTTAGCTGTCAATTTTCCTTCTTGAATCCGTTGAACGCAGAATGAACATTTTTCAATTACACCGCGTGTCCGAACCGTTACATCAGGATTCAAAACCATACGAGTTAAGTTATCCGCTCCAAAAGGCATTTCAGTACTAAAACCAAGCGTTTTACCCATTAAATCACGCTCATTCCAAGGGAAAATATCAGCGGTGGTATAATCCTGCCAGTTGAAACGACGCACTTTAAATGGACAGTTGTTAGCGCAATAACGTGTACCGATACAACGGTTGTAGGTCATTTGATTCAAACCTTCGCTGCTGTGGTTGGTCGCATTCACTGGACAAACGTTTTCACATGGCGCATTATCGCAATGTTGACACATCATTGGTTGATAAACCGTATTCGGATTTTCAACATCACCATAGAAATAGCGGTCAATCCGCAACCAAGACATTTCATGGTGTCTCTGAACTTCAAATTTACCAACAACAGGTACATTATTTTCAGCCATACATGCCACCGTGCAAGCACCGCAACCTGTACAAGCGTTCAAATCAACGTGCATTGACCAATGCAAACCGCTTTGATAATTGTCTTCGTGACCTCTATATAATGTATATGAATTTAACTTTGCAATCTCTGCTCTCTCTTCTTTCAATTTTTCAACAAATCCTTTGACATCTTTCAAATTGGACTTGCGAATAACCGTTCTTTCTACCAATGAACCTTGAAAAGCCAATACTTTTTCATCTGCATTGATTTGAACGCCATTTTCGATAGCCGTTACACCCATCGTGTGATGATGTTGAACGCATGCAAACCAATCGTCATGTCCAGCTTTGCTACTCATTTTTACATTGGTTGCAAAGTATTGAGGCAAGCCATTACTGAGGGGTATCGCCGCTTGAACATTCGTTCCAACGTTATTGCATAGACCCGCTTTTTCACGACCATAGCCTAAACCAATAGCCATTGTGCCTTCCATTTGACCGAATTGGCGAACAACTACACATTTATAATCTTTACCACCAACAGTAACATTCACATAATCACCATCCTTCAAATCGTCTGCTGATACAAAATCTTTACCTGTATATTTTATTGGAATTGATAGCGTATTGCCCCAAACAGTCCGATTGACTGGATTAGGCATCTCTTGCAACCAAGGGTTATTGGCGTGTTGACCATTGCCCATGTTGATGGTTTCATAAAATGAAATTTCAAGGGCATCTTTACTTGTATTAGGTTGAGTAATACCTGCCGCCGCAGTGGCTGCATTAAGATTGGTAGCGAATGTTCTTTGATTGCTTTCTGTTGTTTCAAAAACACCATCATGTAATGTCGCATCCCAAAATGCTTGAAAAGTTGTATATTCTTTTTGTTTCGGGAACATATTGCCTTGCCAAACCGCTTTCAAATAATCATACATTGGCTGCTCAGTTTGTGGAGCAACTTCTGCCCAAGTGAGCAATGATTGCTCTGCTTGACGAGTATCGAATATAGGAGAAATGGTCGGTTGGATAAGACTGTAATGACCCATTTTAGGATGAACATCGCCCCAGCTTTCAAGGAAATGATTTGCTGGTGCTGAATATTGACAAGCAGAAGTTGTTTCGTCAACAGTTTGATTAAATGAAACACTCAAACCTGCTTTTTTCAAACCAGCTGCAAATTGAGATCCATTAGACAATTCAAAAACAGGATTGGCATTTAATACAAAAACAGCACTCACAGAGCCATTATTCATCTCACTAACCAAAGTCTGAACATCTGAATCGTCGCCCTGACGCATTAAATTTGCCTCAGAAAAATCTATCGTTGCGTCATAATTAGTCAACATAGCATTGATGCCGTTCACTAATATTTGCTCATTTGTATTATTTGAATCACTGATAACCAATGATTTACCTTTCGCTTCTACTAATTCTTTAGCCACTTTCGCTAATGCTTTAGCAGCTTTATCGTTCAAATTAGGGGCTGATACTGAGGGGGTGCCTGTCAATGATGCAACTTCATTATAAAGTTTAGTAATCGCTGCACCTTGCTCACTCGGCTTCACTAATATACGATTATCAGCGTTTGAACCCGTCATAGATAAATGACTTTCCACTTGAATATGGCGGCTCATTTCAGGCTTTTCAACTTCTACCCGACGCTTTGAAGCATATTGTGCTGCAAATTCAACAGGTGAAATCCAAGTACCCAAAAAATCTGCACCAAAACTAACAATTACATCCGCCTTATCAAAACGATAATTTGGTATCACTTTATTACCAAAAGTCGCTTCATTGGCTTTCAAAATAGCTGCCGATGAAACGGGGTCATAAACCACAACCTTTGTATTAGGATATTTTTTTTGAAAATCTGCAATAGCTGCTTTTGTCGTCGGACTCATAATAGTATGAGAAACTATACGAATCTGAGCACCTGCATTTAATTTACCTTTAACGGCTTGATCAAGAGCTGCCCAAGTCATTTTAGTAACGGTTTCATCTTTAACAGTGCCTGGATTCTGAATGCGATGCGTATCATAAAGGCTTAAAACAGCCGCTTGAGCACGTGCACTTGTACCACCATTTGTTACTTTTGAAAGACTATTACCTTCAATTTTGATAGGGCGACCTTCACGCGTTTTGACCAATATTGACACATAATCACTACCGTTCACATAAGACGATGCATAATAATTAGAAATGCCTGGAACGATAGAATCAGGTTTAGTAACATAAGGAATTGCCCTTTTCATAGGGATTTCACAACTCGCTGCAATTGTAGCTGCACCAACACCAAAACCTAAGTATTTCAAAAAGTCGCGACGATTGGCTGTAAAACCTTCGTTTTCATTTTGCAATGCATCGTTTATCGTTGCAGGAAACTCCTGTTTTGCTTGTTCAACAAAGGCTTTATCGTTTGTTAAATCTTCAACGCCAATCCAAATTTCTTGGTTATTGAATTCCATCTTATATAAATTGAAAATTAAATTTTAAAATGATGAATTATGAATGATGAATTATGAATCTTAATACTGAGGGGTATTTATCATTCATAATTTATCATTCATCATTATTAATAGTGGCATTTTTGGCATTCCAAACCACCAATATCTTCAACTGTCACCTTCTCGCGCTTGCCTTTTTTCATTTCTTCATGGTAACGCTCGAAAGATTTATAGTAATCGTTGTCCTTAAATTTCACCTCAGTTTCTCTGTGGCAATTGATACACCAGCCCATACTGAGGGGGGCATATTGCTTCAAAACAGCCATTTTCTCTACAGGTCCATGACATTTTTGACATTCAACCTTGCCAACTGCTACGTGCTGTGCATGATTGAAATAAACATGATCTGGTAGATTATGTAAGCGTACCCATTCAATAGGTCCTTGTACTTTATCTTTATATTTTGTTTTCAAAGAAGCTGTAATATTATCCCATTGATCATTAACAAATAATTTCTCATCAGAATTAGCACCACCCACTGCATCAATACTGCGCTCTTCACGATATTTTGTAGAAATCCATTTTTTGAAAATAGCAGCCACTTCTTCTTCTTTCAAATTGTCATAATTTTCAATATACTTATCAGTAGAAGGGTCAAAACCTGCTGAAACATAAATCTTCGTCAATTCAGCAGTTTTATATTCAGAACCTACTTTAATAGCTTTATGGCAATTCATACAAGTATTTGTAGCAGGAATAACAGATTGCTTAGAACGGCGAGCACCGTCGTGGCAATAATTACAATCTATTTTATTCAAACCTGCGTGAGTCGCATGGGAAAATTTAATCGGTTGCTCAGGTGCATAATTTTGAGAACGACCTAAAGAAATAGCATTATTCACTGTCGTATAACCTCCTAAAACAACCAAAGCAAAAACGACAAATCCAATAACACCCTTGCTTGTCATCACATCAACCCATGTTTTTTCTACAAAAGATTGACCCGCTTTTTCAGCTGCTGTGCGATTCAAATTGTTGATGATGCGACCCAATACCAAAGACAAAGCTGCTAATAGAAAAAAGGCAACACCATATAATAAGGAGTTATCTTCTTTCACAGGAGCACCTGTACCATCACCTCCACTTGTAACAGTTGGGGGTGGTTTAGATATCAATTGTGCAGCGATATAAGCTAAAATATTATCAATATCTGCATCTTTCAAATTTGGGAAAGCCGTCATTTGGGATTTACCATAGTCACTGTAGAGCTTTACTGCATAAGCATCGCCTGAAGCAATCACTGCTTGAGAGTTGCGAATCCAAGAATATAATTTGGCTTTACTTTCCCAACGAGTTTCGACACCACCTAATGCGGGACCCGTTAGCTTATCTTTCATATTCTTATTGTGACAAGTTGCACAATTATTAATGAACAACGTTTTGCCAACGGCAGCATCTGCAGCAGATAGCTGAACAGAAAGAAAAGCGAATAAAATAAAGTATAACAGCCTGATTCTCAATAACTTAGACCTCATTCGTATAGAATTTAATTTTTATAATTCTTTCTAATATTCCAAAAAATGTCAATGTGTCATCTAATTGTCACGCAAAAATACAATTCGAGTCTATTTTTCCAAATAGTTAAGGATATGTTAAAACTATTTAGAGATATTCTAAATAAAAAACATAATTCTGTTGACTCTTTAATATTCTTTGTTTTACCAAATTAAAATTGCCATAAAAACCCGATTCATTGGCTGCTTTTTAAATTCTGACACAAATTTGACGTTTGAAGCCGCAAATATAGAAATCCATATATGTCCAGCAAATTAAATTTCGTCATTTTATTAAAAAAGTTTTCCACATTGAAATATGGGTAATGAGTAATGGGTAATAAGTAATGCTATCCATTACAAATTACCCATTACAAATTACCCATGATTACCCATTACAAATTACCTATTACCCATGATTACCCATTACAAATTACCTATTACCCATGTTTAAACAGCTACTGCTGCTTTAATATGTGGATGTGGATGATAATTCTCTAAAGTAAAATCATCAAATTTGAAGTCAAAGATGTTTTTTACTGAGGGGTTGATTTTCATCGTCGGCAAAGGGTGCGGTTCGCGGCTGAGTTGCAATTGCGCTTGTTCGATATGATTATTATAAAGGTGTAAATCTCCAAAAGTATGAATGAAATCACCTAATTCGAGGTCACACACCTGCGCTACCATCATCGTCAAAAGCGCATAAGAAGCAATATTGAAAGGCACACCCAAAAACGAATCCGCCGACCGCTGATACAATTGACAACTCAACTTCCCATCCGCCACATAAAATTGGAACAGACAATGGCAAGGCGACAACGCCATTTGAGGCAAATCCACAGGATTCCAAGCAGACACTACCAAACGCCGTGAATCAGGATTGCGTTTTATCTCATTGATGAGCCACGTAATTTGGTCAACCGTTTCGCCATTTGCCCCTTCCCAACTGCGCCACTGCTTACCATACACGGGACCCAGCTCCCCCTCAGTATTTGCCCATTCATTCCAAATCGAAACGCCATGTTGATTCAAATAAGCGACATTTGTATCACCCATTAAAAACCAAAGTAATTCATAAACGATTGATTTCAAATGCAATTTCTTAGTCGTCACCATCGGAAAGCCTTCCGCTAAGTTAAATCGCGTTTGATAGCCAAAGACCGCTTTCGTCCCTGTTCCAGTCCTATCCGACTTCTCAGTGCCGTTGTCGAGGATATGTTTTAATAAATCGTGGTATTGTTTCATTTATTGAAATGACTTAATTAAATCTTGTTCTAATTTTTTAAAAAGAAAACACTCTTTAAAATCTAAATTCTTTTTTAAACATTCATCAGCCTTCTTAAATTCTTTGAAAATGCTTTGCCTTTGAGTATTTTTATCAAGCCTATTTTCAGTTTCAACTATGATTTGATTTTTAAAATTCTCTTTCAAATGATTGAGTAAAATCACAATATTCGAATACACATTTTTTCCTCTTGCAAATAAATAGGCATTTTCAGGTGTCAAATCCAGTGAAGTTAATTTATTTTTAAAAGAGTCTGTTGGATGCACATTATTTTTAATTTTTGTCTCAATATGAAGCTTAAATTCAGCTAAAATTTGCACAATTGATTTTGATTTAAAATGCTTGGGAAGCATAATATCCTTACCAAATTTTTCTTCTATTTTTATAACGTTTGTAGGCTGCTGTGATGCTGTCCACAATGATTGAATCAATAACTCATAAATATTGTTTGAATATTCTTTTAAAAAATATTCAAAATCAAAATCTACCCCCTCAGTATTCACAATAGTTTGAAAAACTTTTTTCAAATTTTGTGAAAAACAGTGATAATTCTCAAAAGAGTAAGCATAAGTTTGAAAAATAAAGGAATGATTCAAATTTTGATTTTCCAATAAATAATCATAATCGCTATCAACACATAATGCCAACTCTTTGTCAGCAAACTCTTTTAAAAGCAAAACACATTTTTTCCCTGCTGTATTTGGTGAGGGGAATTGGTAACATTGAGGATAAAATTCAGGCTTCAAATGCGGCAAAATCTTTTTGAAAACGAAAGACCAAAACGGTTCATCTGATTTAGCTTCTATACGCACACCAACATTTTTACCTAATTGAAACACAGAATCTTTAAAATATTGTGCTTCTAACTCTAAATCATTCATACTTCTATTTTTTTCAATTGAGGTATAATTTCATCTATAAACTTCACTTTATCTCTCCAACCTTTACCAAATATACTCGGCGAATGTGTCGCAATAATTAATTGGCAATTCGGGTTCAGTGTCCTCAATATTTCAATTAATTCGTATTGCCAACGGAGATGTAACGATATTTCAGGTTCATCCATTAATAAAATGGATGGTTTTTCATCTTGATTTAAAACAGTTAATAATATTAGTAATAATTGCTTTTCACCAGAGGATAACTCATAAGTTTTAATCGGTTTGCCATCTAATAAAAAAATAATCCCATTTTCGTCTTCATCTAAAACCTTACCTGTCTTAGAAACAAGTCTATTGATTGTATCAATAAAATACTTCTTTTTTGAAAAAACTTTATCAGGATTTTGTTTTTGATTTATTATCTTCTTTGAGAGATCTATTTGAAAATCTTTATACAATTCAATTGCCTTTTTAATATAAAAGTCAAGTTCTGTTTCTAATTCAGGATTAAATTTCCTATCAATATCCGAAATATTAAGAATGTTATCAAATGTTCTGATGTAATCTATTTTAGGAAGTGAATTTATATCTTGCAGTCCAACAGAAACAGATTGTTTGTGATTAAAAAAACGTCCTTGATTTAAATAAATATAAGTATTTTCTTTCTTAATATTAATAGATATTTTTAGAGTACTTATATAAATATCATTGTCAAATTCGACATGAAGTGAAGTATTTTTACTATCATTAATAACATTTTTCACTCTTTCAAGAGCCTTCAATACCGTACTCTTGCCCGTCCCATTCTCGCCCACAAGAATATTGACATCAGGATTCAACTTCCAATCCACATCATAACGACCCCAAAGTCCTTTGATTTCTATGCTTTCAATATATTTCAAATCTTGCTTTTCCACTTCTTTCATTTTTTACAAAAGTACAAATTTTCATTAAAAATACATCAATTACTGAGGGGGTCACCACTGAGCACACCCATTATATATTTTCCCATTCAAAATAACTTGCCCACTAAAAGGATAAGGCTTCGGATTAGAATCATCCTTGCACTGACCTTTTTTTATGACAATTTTCAAAGTCTCTTGCCCATCAAAACTAACCGTTTCATATGTCCGAGTTTCTCCTTCGATGACTGGTTTGACATATTTAAAATGGTGATATTTTAAATTCGCCTCATCATTAAAATCAATGTATTGCTCTTTGGGTGAAATTTCGACTGCCCAAAACGGTTGACTGCCAAAGATAACAAATTCAAAACCCATGCAATAGCCATCCCAATCTTTTTGTTCCAGCTTCACTAACTTATTGATTTTCAATACATTATCCGACCCCTCAGTTGATTTACCTAAAAGTGAACCATCTATAAAAGCCATAACAGATTGATTGTCATAACCATATTGATAGACTGTTTTATACCGCGTAACCATCTCACCGCTTGAATCCACTACCGACCACATCATGCTATCACGCCCACACGGACGGAAAAAACTGCCCTTACTACCATAAGAAAACAAGCCGATATACCGCTTCACTTCAGTATCTGCTTGAGTGCCATCAGTCTTAGCTGCCGCCTCAGTTGTCGATTTTTCAGATGTATTAGTCTTTGAATCACAAGCTATTATGAGCAATAAAAGAGTAATCGAGAAGATATTTATAATTTTCATAAAATAGTTATTTTGCAAAATTGAGAAGCAAATTTATAATTAATCATCAATATTTAGAAGCCTATTATTTAACATCTATCTCCCAAATACTGAGGGGGTATTTTTAAAATCAAAATTTTTAATTAAATTTGCTTTTAAATATAAAAAACATGATAACAAGTCTTGCTGAAAAAACATACACCGTAGAGGAATATTTGGAATTGGAAAAAAATTCCAAAACCCGCCACGAATTTTACTATGGAAAACTCATTGAAATGCCTGGAGAATCTCGTAATGCCAATCAAATTTCTAAAAATATCCTTAAAAAATGGGACGATACCCTTGAAGAACAAGGGTATTTCCTTTACAATCATGATGTAAAAGCTCAAATAAAAAAGAGTGGGCTTTATCGGTATCCCGATATTTTAGTAACACCTGAAAGTGACGATGAAGACGATTACATGGTCAAAAAACCCATTATCATCGTCGAAGTTGCCTCAGAAGATTCATGGCGAACAGATACTTTTACAAAACGCAAAGAATACACGGCTTTGTCCAGTTTGAAATATTATATCATTGTTTCACAAGTAGAAATGTATGTAGAATTGTATAGTCGTGAGGACAATAATTGGACATTTAGTCATTTTGAAGTGTCTGATGAAATTCTTGAATTACCTGATTTTAACCTAAAAATAGCACTTTCTGACATTTATCATCGCGTCAAATTGGGTGATGCAAAGACAGATGTTGAAATTTAAAATAAAGACATGAATTGAAAATTTTCCTGTAAAAAAATCCGTCTCAATTATTTTGAGGCGGATTTTTTCATTTAATAACTAAACTTTCATTATTTTCTGAAAATTCAAAACTCAAACCATCTATTTTTGTTCGATAATAAAACAAGCCAATTATTAGGCGTACGAATAACTAATAACGATTAACAAATAACTACTATGTCTTATAAAAGCCTATGGGATGCCGTTTTGGATTTAGAAAAACATGGCAAATTGAAGCGCATCAAAACGGAGGTTGACCCTAATTTGGAAATGGCGGAAATTCATCGCCGAGTTTTTGAAGCACAAGGTCCTGCTCTATTGTTTGAACGCGTCAAAGGCTCGCCTTTCAAAGCCGTTTCCAATCTTTATGGCACTTATGAGCGCACTGATTTTCTCTTTCGACATACCCTCGCCAAAGTTCAGAAAGTCGTTGAACTCAAGCTCGACCCAACTGCTTTTTTGAAGAAACCGCTGCGGTATCTCGGCGCACCTTTTACGGCTCTCACTGCTTTGCCGATGCGCATACCCCTCAGTATGTCGCCCGTCAATTATGGTGAAACGACCATTGATAAATTGCCGCAAGTCAAGTCCTGGCCTATGGATGGCGGAGCGTTTGTTACACTCCCACAAGTATATTCCGAAGACCCTGACAAGCGTGGTATCATGGGCAGCAATATAGGCATGTATCGCATACAACTCTCTGGCAATGAATATATTACAAATAAAGAAATTGGCTTACATTATCAAATTCACAGAGGCATAGGCGTGCATCATGAGAAGTACAATCGGCTGGATGAACCCTTCCGTTGTTCGGTGTTTATAGGGGGTCCTCCGAGCCATGCACTGTCGGCTATTTTCCCTTTGCCTGAAGGTTTGCCAGAGGCTCTTTTTGCAGGTATGTTGGGTGGTCGGCGGTTCAGATATGCTCGAAATACTGAGGGGTCGGTCATATCATCGGATGCTGATTTTGTCATTACGGGCGTGATTCGCAAGGGCGAAAAAAAGCCCGAAGGACCCTTTGGCGACCATTTAGGGTACTATTCTTTGGAGCATGATTTTCCTGTTATGGATGTTGAGCATGTCTATCATCGGAAGGATGCATTATGGCATTTTTCTGCGGTGGGTCGTCCGCCTGCGGAAGATTCGAGTTTTGGTTATATGATTCATAATATAGTAAAACCATTGGCTGCGGCTGAATTTCCAGGTCTTGTGGAGATTCATGCAGTGGATGCGGCTGGTGTACATCCCTTGCTTTTGGCGATTGGTCAAGAGCGATATATGCCTTTTAGAGAGCGTAAACCAGAAGAGATTTTGACTATCGCCAACCATATTTTAGGCAGCGGACAAACGAGTTTAGCAAAGTTTTTATTTATTGCTGCTGCCCACCCTCCCCACAAAGGGGGAGAGCCTACACTATCCACTAAAAACATACCCGATTTCTTTAATTTTATTTTAGAACGCATTGATTTACAACGAGATATACATTTTCAAACACGTACAACTATTGATACACTCGATTATTCAGGCACGGGTTGGAATGAAGGTTCAAAGGTTGTGGTGGCGGCTTGTGGAGAAAAAAGGAGAGAACTTAAAACTGAATTGCCTGAAAATTTTAATTTGCCCGTCGGATTTAGTGAGCCTGTTTTTGTTCAAAAAGGCATTTTAGCGATAAAATCTCCAAAATTTGCCTCTCATACTGAGGGGTATGCCCAAGCTGAGGATTTATCAAAGTCCCTTGAAAAATTTGATTTAAAACATATTCCCTTGATTTTAATGGTAGATAATAGCGCGTTTACGGCTCAAACCGTCAATAATTTTGTTTGGGTCACGTTCACGCGAGCGAATCCTTCGCATGATATACATGGCGTTCGAGCATCGACTCAATTCAAGCATTGGGGTTGCGAAACACTGATTATTGATGCCCGCATCAAGCCGCATCATGCACCTGAGTTGATTCCAGATAAAAAAGTAGCTGAAAGGGTGGATAAATTATTTGCTGAAGGTGGTGATTTGGAGGGTTTGATATAATTACCTACCCCCTCAGTATTTCGACATATTTTGCTTACTTTTGCACCCTAAATCACTCAATTATTATGCATAAATCAGGTTTTGTCAATATAGTCGGCCGCCCAAATGTCGGGAAAAGTACACTTATGAATGCCCTCGTAGGCGAGAGAATGAGCATTATTACGAATAAACCACAGACTACTCGTCATCGTATTATCGGGCTTTTGAGCGGCGATGATTTTCAAATTGTGTTCAGCGATACACCCGGTTTTATCCGTAAACCAGCTTATAAAATGCAAGCAGCTATGAATGCTTTTGTGGAAGGTTCGTTTGAAGATGCCGACGTGATGCTGTTTGTAACGGAGCCGAATGAGAAATTTGATGCTGAAGACCCCATAATTACGAAGTTGAAAAATGTGGATTATCCTAAGTTTTTAGTGATTAATAAAGTCGATGCATTTCCTGCTGCTGTCGTGGATGCTTATAGAAATACTTTGACAAAATTGATTGATTTTAATGAAATTTTTGAAATTTCTGCTTTAAAAAAGAAGAATATTGAGGTTTTAGATGAAGGCAATTCATTGGGTTTATTGAGTAAAATAAAAGATATTTTGCCAGAAGGACTTGAATATTATCCAAAAGATCAATTGACGGATAGACCTGAACGCTTCTTTACAGCGGAAATTATTAGAGAGAAAATATTGCTCAATTATAGAGATGAAATCCCTTATTCGTGCGAGGTGGTCGTTGATTCTTTCAAAGAAACGCAAACCAATAAAGGCGAAGCCCTTGACCGCATTATGGCTACTATATTTGTTTCTCGCGAAAGTCAAAAGGTCATTATAATTGGTAAAAATGGTATGTCTATAAAAAAAGTCGGCACTGAAGCTCGGAAGGATTTGGAAGAGTTTTTACAAGCCAAAGTTTTTTTAGAATTGTCGGTAAAAGTGAAAGATAATTGGCGCGATGATGATAGATTATTGAAGCATTTTGGCTATACAATTTAATATGAATACAAAATTCCTGCTTTGCTTTTTTTTGTCATTCAGCAGGAATCTCTTTTAGCTTTATTTGAGACATTCAAAGTTAAAAGAGATTCCTACTGAATGACAAAAAAAACGCTAAACAATTGAAAATCAACTGTTTAGCGTAAACCAATAATTATGAGTAATATTAATTGCCGTCCTTTTATTTGCTGATTGATTGATTGGCTTTTCTTCTAATTTCTTCAAATTTGCTACAATTGCCATCCATACAATCGCCTTTTTGGTCAATCATATATTTGTTATTTTTTTCATCAATCATCTCATAGCGACCATCTGTTTCATTCACCATTTTGAAAGAACAAGGCACTACTTTAGCATTGAATTTATTAATCAAACCCCATTTTTCCTTTCCTTTTGAGACGACGCAATGTCCTTTTTTAAAAATTTTTGCTTCAGGGTATTCACACGGGATTTGAATTTTAGCTTTTTTATCAATAAAACCATATTTCCCATCATCGTTCATGGCGGCATAATAACCTTCTCCTGGGCGGCGAATTTCGAGATAAGTTGGTTGCAAAATCACTTTGCCAGTCGTATCCATCATGCCCCAATGTTTACCTGATTTATAGCGAAAAAGAGCAAATTCGTCATATTCAGTAATTTCATCATAGGGCACTTTAGTTACTAATCTGAATGAACCTACTTCTATAAGATGGTATCCTGCAAAATCATTGTCTATCAGTTTAGATGCTAAAATGTATTTTCCATTGAGCAAAGTGTCCACAAAATCATAGTTGATAGATAAATTTGAGGCAACGCCCAAAGTATCATTAGATTTAGTGACAACAGCTTGACCGAATCGGTTATAAACTTCTGATGTTTTATAAATTTTATTGCGGGCATCACGGTTGTCTTCGCGCACAACGACCAAACCGAATTTATTGAATTTACCCACTTCATCGAAAGAAGGCGTTATAATTTCTTCTCCTTTTGTATTAATAAAACCAAATTTTCTATTGGGATAACTGACAGCCGCTAATTTGAATTCATTAAATTCAGCTATAGAGCCATATTTAGGGTCAAAAATGACATCTAAATTGGTATTGATTAAACCTAAAGTATTATTCGTCGCTTGAATTTGAGCCATTCCCAAAGGACTAAAAGGGCTGATGGTTTTATATGTTTTACTGTTCTTAAAAGTTTTACTACTCAATAATGAATACCCACCGTCAATTTGAGCCCAAGCGATTCCATTGGCATCAAACTCTGAAATTTGCTTGTAAATAGGTTCGAATTTTATTTTCCACTGAGTATCTACTAAACCTACTTTACCAGATTGACCCACTTTAAACAATGAAGCAATAGCGGTAGGCTCAATAAATTCATAAGATGGTGGTAACAAAACCTGTCCTTTTAGATTGATGACGCCATATTGATTGCCTAATTTGACTTTAAATGTTTCTTTATTGAAAAAAGGAACGATTTCATCATATAATCCTGAAACAGGTTTTTTCGAGACATCATATTTATTGTCGATAAGTGCCCATTTACCTTCTTTAAATTTAACGAGGCTGACACCTTGAATTAAGGCTTTGGCATCAATAACCTTAGTCAATTCATCGCCTTCATTATTTTCTCCATCTACAAAATACCAAACAACTTTTTTCACCAATGCTTTTCCATTATTGAAAACATCCGCCGTTTGATATTGACAAGGCACTATTTCATCGCCACAAAGGTTGATGAAGCCATAAACTTGATCTTTTTTAACCCTTGAAAAACCCTCTTTATAGGCTTCAACCAAACCATAACGAGCGTTGGTGCGAAGAGAATCTAAAGGGAATGCCAGAATCTCATTGCCATCTAAATCTTTTTGTCGGACATAAATGCGGTCATTACGCTGCTCTTCAAGGCAAGACGCAGTTAAAAGCATTTGTTGGTTGGTTTGAACTTTAGTTTCTACTTTAGCCACCTTACTCGAAGAAAGTTTAGCTGTTGGAATGCCACTCATCGCTAATTGACTCTGTGAGTTTTGGGTAGATGATTGGGCATTTAACAAGAAAGGGAAAATAATAGAAATGGGAATGTTAAGTAATTTTTTATTCATTGGTCGATTATAAATAAAGTTTAAAAGATTCGTTGATAGCTTTCTTTACAAAGAATACAAACTCAATACCATTTTCACGGTATTCAAATATTTATTTGTTCAACATTGTAAAATCAGTAAAAAATACTGAGGGGGTATTCGATTTCGGATTTCGGGTTTGGGATTTCGGACACGAACGAAAACCTAAATCCGAAACCCCAAATCGAATACGGATTTCGGATTTCGGACACGACCGAAATCCGAAATCCCATATCCGAAATCGAAAAAGCCGTCTCGAATTACTCGGGACGGCTTTTGTCTATCTATATTTCCTCTAAAATTTATAATTCACTTTCATTGCCTACATATTGCTCTTCATAATCCATATCAAGATCATCTAAAATGCCACGAGCTTTGTTGCTTTCGTAAGCAGATTTAGTTGTAACGATAAGGTTTCTGAATTGGCGCAAACCTGTACCTGCAGGAATGAGTTTACCAACGATAACGTTTTCTTTCAAGCCCATCAAGTTATCTCTCTTAGCAGCAATAGCGGCTGTAGAAAGTACCTTAGTAGTCTCTTGGAATGAAGCGGCTGAAATCCAGCTTTCAGTACCCAATGAAGATTTCGTAATACCTAAAAGAAGCGGCATTGAAGTAGCGGCTACGGCATCGCGGAATTCAAGGGCTTTTTTATCATTCCGTTTCAAATATGAGTTTTCCTCACGGATTTGGCGCAATGTGACCAACTGACCAGCTTTTAAGCGATTGGATTCACCTGCATCAATGACGAATTTTTTATCATAAATATCATCATTGACTTCATTGAATTCGTTGCGATCAACTGGTTCGCCTTCAAGGAATGTTGTATCACCTGGATCAACGATTTCAAGGCGACGCATCATTTGACGCACAATTACTTCAATGTGTTTATCATTGATAGCAATACCTTGAGAACGGTAAACCTCTTGAACACCATTCACCAAATGCTGTTGAACAGCGAAAGGACCTTGAATAGCGAGAATATCGCGTGGTGCCATCGAGCCATCAGAAAGCGGCGTACATGCGCGAACAAAGTCACCATCTTGAACAAGGATGTGTTTAGAAAGCGGAATTAAATATTTTCTATCTTGACCATCTCTTCCTTTCACTGAAATCTCACGATTACCGCGTTTCACTTTTCCTAATTCAACAATACCGTCAATTTCAGAAACAACTGCTGGATTGGTCGGGTTACGGGCTTCAAAAAGCTCGGTTACACGAGGCAAACCACCTGTAATATCCTGAATTTTGCTCATACGGCGAGGAATTTTCACCATCCGTTGACCTGTGCGGATTTCTTGACCATCTTCAACAGATAAGTAAGCACCTACAGGCAATGTGAATGATTTGAGTTCATCACCATCTTTATCAACAATTCTAATGACTGGTATTTTACGTTTATTACGAGATTCAACAATGACTTTTTCAGCAAAACCTGTTTGATCATCGCGTTCTTCACGGAATGTAACACCTTCTTCGATACCGTCAAATTGAATAGTCCCTGTTTTATCAGCCACCATGACAGCATTAAATGGATCCCATTCACATATTTTATCACCGCGTTTTACTTCTTGACCATCTTTTACGAAAATAGTCGAGCCATACATAATATTGCTTGAAACGAGAACTTTATTTGTTTTAGAATCAAGAATGCGTAATTCACCCGTTCTTGAAATAACTACTTCGTTATTATTACCATTGTCTTCATTGTACTGTACAGATACTATTTCGTCAAATTCAATTTTTCCATTCACACGAGCTACTAATTCACTTTCAGTCCGACTCATCATTACCGTACCACCTACGTGGAAAGTACGAAGTGTCAACTGAGTACCTGGCTCACCGATAGATTGTGCTGCAATAATACCAGTAGCATCACCCATTTCAGCAATCCGACCGCTTGCCAAGTTACGTCCGTAACATTTAGCACACACACCACGCTTCGTTTCGCAAGTCAATACTGATCTAATAGTGACTGCTTCAACGCCTGCTTTTTCAATTTCAAGAGCTACATCATCAGTAATAAATTCAGCAGCAGAAAGAATTACGGCATCAGTATCGGGATGAACAATATCATGAAGGGTGAAACGACCTTTAATACGAGTGAAAAGAGATTCAATCTCTTTATCACCTTCTTTAAATGCAGTAGTTTCTATACCCCTCAGTGTATTACAGTCTTCTTCACGAATAACCACGTCTTGGGCAACGTCAACTAAACGACGAGTTAAATAACCTGCATCCGCCGTTTTCAAAGCCGTATCCGCCAAACCTTTACGAGCACCGTGAGTAGAAAGGAAGTATTCCAAAACCGACAAACCATCTAAGAAGTTAGAAAGAATTGGGTTTTCGATAATCGCTCCACCTGTATCACCTGATTTACGTGGTTTAGCCATCAAACCCCTCATACCTGCCAACTGCTTGATTTGCTGCTTAGAACCCCGAGCACCAGAGTCCAACATCATATAAACTGAGTTAAAACCTTGCTTATGAGCGGCTAATTCTTTCATCAACGCCTCAGTTACACGGTTATCAGCAAAAGTCCATTTGTCAATAATTTGGTTGTAACGCTCGTTGTTTGTAATCAAACCCATATTGTATGAATCCCAAACTTCATCAACTTCTACTTGTGCTTCTTCCAAAGTTTTAGCTTTAACTGTAGGCGTAATCAAATCACCTAAGTTGAAAGATAAACCTGCACGGAAAGCCATCCCGAAGCCTAATTCTTTGATAGCATCAAGAAAATCCGCAGTTACTGCGAAATTCGTCCGCTTAATAATATCGCCAATAATGCCTTTCAAGTTCCGTTTTGTCAAAAGGGTATTGATGAATGGTACTTTTTCAGGAACAGCTTGATTGAAAAGAACACGACCAACAGTTGTGTCTATCAATCTAATGACCATTTTACCATTTTCCTCTATTCTTGCTCTACATTTGATAGCAGCATGTAAATCTACACGCTTTTCATTGTAGGCAATAATCACTTCCTCTGCTGAATAAAAACGGCTACCCTCACCTATCACTGGATTTTCTGGAATGGACTGACGTTCTTTTGTCAAATAATAAAGTCCCAAAACCATGTCCTGAGAAGGCAATGTAATAGGTGAACCATCTTGAGGGTTCAAAATATTATGAGCCGCTAACATCAATACTTGAGCCTCCAAAATGGCTGCGTGACTGAGGGGTACGTGTACCGCCATCTGGTCACCATCAAAGTCGGCGTTGAATGCACCACACACAAGCGGGTGTAATTGAATCGCTTTACCTTCTATCAATCTCGGCTGGAAAGCTTGGATGGATAATCTATGGAGCGTAGGTGCACGGTTCAAGAGAACTGGATGTCCTTTCAATATATTTTCGAGAATTTCCCAAATAACAGGGTCTTTTCTATCCACTAATTTTTTAGCAGATTTAACCGTTTTAACAATACCCCGCTCTATTAATTTACGAATAACAAACGGTTTGAACAATTCCGCAGCCATTTGTTTAGGCAAACCACACTCGTGCAATTTCTGAGTAGGGCCAACCACGATAACCGAACGACCTGAATAGTCAACACGTTTACCCAACAAGTTTTGACGGAAACGACCTTGCTTACCTTTCAAAATATCCGATAAAGATTTCAACGCGCGACCACCTTCTGCTTTAACAGCGTTGGATTTACGTGAGTTATCGAATAATGAGTCAACGGCTTCTTGGAGCATCCGTTTTTCGTTTCTCAAAATCACCTCTGGTGCTTTGATTTCCAAAAGACGCTTCAAACGATTGTTCCGAATAATAACACGGCGATATAAATCATTCAAATCCGAAGAAGCAAAACGACCACCATCCAAAGGCACCAACGGGCGCAATTCAGGCGGCACAACTGGCAAGTATTGGATAATAGTCCATTCAGGCTTATTTTCCTTAACCAAACGGGCTTCACGGAATGCTTCGACAACGCGCAAACGCTTCAATGCCTCTGACTTACGTTGCTGAGATGCTTCGTTAGCAGCCATGTAGCGCAAATCAGCTGACAATGTATCGAGTTCAAGGCGAGAAAGCAAATCAAGAACTGCTTCTGCACCCATTTTCGCTACGAACTTATCAGGGTCGGTATCGTCTTTTTGTTGATTGTCTTTTGGCAATGCTTCGAGGATTTCGAGATATTCCTCTTCGGTCATTAGGTCGAGGTTATTGACACCATCGGCAGCTTTTGGACCTGCATTACAAACAACATATCTTTCGTAATAAATAATAGACTCCAATTTTTTACTGGATAATCCGAGCATATAGCCAATTTTATTTGGCAATGAACGGAAAAACCAAATATGCACAACAGGCACAACAAGGCGAATATGCCCCATGCGTTCACGGCGCACTTTCTTCTCCGTCACTTCTACACCGCAACGGTCGCACACGATGCCCTTATAACGGATACGCTTGTATTTACCGCAATAACATTCATAGTCCTTGACGGGACCAAAAATGCGTTCGCAGAATAAGCCATCACGCTCAGGCTTATAAGAGCGATAGTTGATGGTTTCAGGCTTCAACACCTCACCATAGCTGCGCTCTAATATATCGTCTGGGCTTGCCAAACTGATAGTAATACTATCGAAAGTACTACTGCTTTTCAAGTTACTGCTCGCTTTTTTCAAAGACATGCTGATTGCTTTATTAAAAGTTTAATAAAAATCTTTTTAAAAAGTGCCTCAATACTGAGGGGGTATCTGAAATTAATCAAATTTGACATCTAAAGCCAAACCTCTTAACTCGTGAACCAATACATTGAATGATTCTGGAATATTCGGTTCAGGTAAGTTATCACCTTTTACGATGGCTTCATAGGCTTTCGCACGACCTTGAATATCATCGGATTTGATTGTCAACAACTCTTGCAAGATATTGGCTGCACCGAATGCTTCGAGTGCCCAAACCTCCATCTCACCAAAACGCTGACCACCGAACTGCGCTTTACCACCCAACGGCTGCTGCGTGATGAGCGAGTAAGGTCCGATTGACCGAGCATGAAGCTTATCATCTACCATGTGAGATAATTTCAACATATAGATAATACCAACCGTTGCTCTTTGGTGGAAACGATCGCCCGTTTCACCATCTTGCAAAAACGTTTGACCATATTCAGGTAAGCCTGCATTGACGAGGTAATCTGCAATTTCATGCAATTTTGCTCCGTCAAAAATCGGTGTTGCAAATGTTAATCCCATTTTTTCACCTGCCCAACCCAAAACTGTTTCAAATATTTGACCCAAGTTCATACGAGAAGGTACACCCAGCGGGTTAAGCACGATGTCAACAGGTGTGCCGTCTTCAAGGAAAGGCATATCTTCAGAACGGACTATCCGCGAAACGATACCCTTGTTACCATGACGACCTGCGAGCTTATCCCCTACTTTGAGCTTACGCTTTTTAGCGAGGTAAACTTTAGCCAATTTTAAGACACCAGCAGGCAATTCATCACCGATTGAAATATTAAATTTCTCCCGTTTGTAGCGACCTACTTCTTCATTGACTTTAATTGAATAATTATGTAACAATCTGGAAATCAATGAGTTAGTATGCGTATCATCCGTCCAGTTTTGATAGTCAATTTCTGAATAGTCAATGTCCTTCAATACTGAGGGGGTGTATTTCGTACCTTTCGGAATCCGCATTTCACCATAAATTGACTTAACACCTTGCGCGGTTTTATCTTTCACAAGCTGCTGTAATTTATCTACCAAAATGGTTGTCAATTCGTTTAAAGAAACAAGGTGCTGACTTTCAAGTTTGCTAATTTGCTCTTCCTCTTTAGTCTTTTGAGCCTTATCTTTCTTTGCCCGAGCGAATAATTGTTTGTCAATGATGATCCCCTCAGTACCTGGAGGTGCTTTCATGGATGCATCTTTAACGTCACCTGCTTTATCGCCAAAGATAGCACGAAGAAGTTTTTCTTCCGGTGTCGGGTCTGATTCACCTTTGGGTGTAATCTTACCAATCAAAATATCGCCTTCTTTTACCCAAGCACCGATGCGGATGATACCGAATTCATCAAGGTCTTTAGTCGCTTCTTCTGATACGTTTGGAATATCATTGGTTAATTCTTCTTCACCCAATTTTGTATCCCGCACGTCCATTTCAAAATGCTCGATGTGCAATGAAGTAAAAATATCTTCTTGAACAACGCGCTCTGAAAT